>PXTN01000078.1 GCA_003022565.1 Bacteroidetes bacterium QS_3_64_15
TACTGAGTCGGCGGCCCATGTCGATATCGATCCGTTCTGAATGAAGCATGGAGGACCATCAACCTATCATCCAATATTTCAAGTGGCAACTGGTATAAGTAGACCAGAAGAAGTACCTTAATTCAGATAGGCTCCAGCTGTCTGTAGGGTCTGCTTCGGCGAGAGCGCTTCGAAGTAGCGATGGCAACTCTCCAGTAGAGCGTCTAAGGACCGCTCCAGACAGGCCGCCACTTGCTCTTTAAGCTCTCTCCATAGGTCTTCCATCGGGTTTGTTTCCGGAGACCGGACCGGGAGCAGGTGGGTCTCGATCCGGTCGCAGGATTCGAGCCACCGGGTGACTTCGTTGGAGGTGTACCACGAGGCCTGGTCCCAAACAAGTAAGATCTGTCCTTCGATCTGCTCGAGCCCGACTCGAGGTACTCAAACGCAAGGTCCGACCGGCCTTTCTCGCAGGCCTGAACGTGGGTTTGCCCGGAGGTCAAGTCGAGCGTTCCGTAGAGAGTCCTCTCGTCGTTTCCCTCCGGAACGCGAACAGGTCTCTGCTCCTCGACCGGCTGCCACTGCCGGCGAAGAGGCGGAAATCGCTTAACCTGGGTCTCGTCTTCGGCGAGTACGGAGGCCTTGGGGCCGGCCTCTGCTACCGCCTCGACAATGGCCTGACGCCGCTTGCGGTAGGCCTCCGGGTCGGTTGGAGGAAGCTTCCGCCTTGGACGCGTTCAACTGTATTGCATCTGCTTCAGGGCGCTCCGAACCGTGTCTTCATGGACGTCGATGCCAGGCTCTCTTTCAAGGTGCTCCGCAATTCGGGGAGCCGTCCACCGAGTCGCGTTCTGCCCCTCCTCGGTCGGGTTTCCTTCCAAGAGCCGCTCGATCTCCTTCCTTGCCTCTTTGCCGAGCTCGCGCGGACGCCCTTCGCGCTCTCGGTCATACAAGCCGGAGGGACCTTCCTCATCGAAGCGGTCGATCCACTTGTAGACGGTCGGATGCGAGACTGCGTGCAGGTCCGCAATCTCCGAGGGAGGACGCCCTCGATCGGAAAGCAAAACCATGTGGGCGCGCATCGCCTGGCCGACTTCCTGACGTTCCCGTACGGTTGAGTTCCTCAAGCTCCCCATCGGTAGGCTCGCGAGCGGTTCGATGATACATGTCTGGATGGCAGAATGTGAGAACCATTGTAAGAACCAAGGCAGAGAGAATTTTACTTCCTATATCGATTCTGTCCCGTAATGTTATTTTTCTAGTCTACTTAATCGTAAACAGGAACGCAATCGAGCAAAGTAATTTAAGGTTTGAAAACACAATCGTAAATGTATTGAGATACGGAGGTTCTACGCGGGTAATCTGAGATTGCTATTCATGCATGTGTGCTCAAGGGCGAAGTCTTTCAAGATTGCGCTGGGCCCGACGTTTCAAGTTTCCCTCACCAAGACATCGATCACACATGTTTACTCGGTATCGATACCTCTTCTTTTCCTTACTCATATTCGGGGTGTTTTGCGTGGCGATGCCCGACGCTGCGGCCCAGTCCACTGGCACCGTCGAGGGCCGCGTCGTGGAGGCCAGCGACGGTACGCCCCTCCCGGGAGCGAACGTCGTCGTTGATGGGACAAACGTTGGTACATCCACAAATTCGGAGGGCCAGTTTCGGCTCGATGGCCTCCCGGCGGGATCGCAAACGCTAACGGTGTCCTTCGTAAGCTACCAGCCCACCACTAAGACGGTCGAGGTCAAGGCTGGCCAGACTGCGACGGTGAATGTCCAACTCTCCGGCGAAGTGGTTGCGGGCGAGGAGGTCGTCGTGACGGGGCTGCGCGAGGGACAGGTGCGCTCCGTCAATCAGAAGAAGCAGGCGATAATGGTAATGGATGCGCTGAGCGCCGACGCCATCGGCAAGCTGCCTGACCAGAACGTGGCCGAGGCCATGCAACGCCTCCCCGGAATTAGCATCAAGACGGACCGCGGCGAGGGACGCTTCGTGCGCGTCCGCGGTACCAGCGAGGAGCTGAACAACGTATCGCTAAACGGACAGACCATGGCTTCCAGTGCGGGCTCCCGGGCTACAGCCCTCGATCTGGTTCCCTCCAACATGATTTCCAGCGTCGAGGTCGTGAAGGCCGTAACCCCGGACATGGACGCCAATGCTGTAGGGGGCACAGTCGACATCAACACCCTCTCCGCGCTGGACCGAAGTGGCACCTTCGGCAACGCCTCTGTGCAGTATCTCTCCCAGCCGCGCCAGATCGAGATTGGGAATTCGAGCCCGCGGTATCGCGCTAACGCCACGGCCGGCACCCAGTTCGGAAGCCGCGATCAGTTCGGGATCGTGGGCTCGTTCAGCGCATCCCGCCGTGACTTTTCCGTCTCAATCGTCGACCCGGACGATTGGCGTCAGGATTCGAACCTGGAAAACAATGAGACGTCCGGAGGTTCGTTCGCGTACCCGAACGAATTAGAAACGCAGGCCGAGGACAACGAGCGCGAGCGCTTCGGAGGAAACCTGAGTTTTGACTGGCGCCCCAGCGATCGGACCAGCCTGTACCTACGGGGCTTTGTCACCCAGCGGAACGAGAACCTTGACAACAACGAGTCGGAGCTGACCTTCGAGCCGGAGGACGACCCCATTCAGACCGGCCCAACCTCGGGTCGATTTCCGCGGGGCTCCGTCGAGCTCGACATCGCTCGCAACGACCAGGAAGACAACCTGTACTCGTTTTCGCTGGGCGGGGACCAGGAACTGGGCAGTGTCACGGTGAACGTTGACGGCACGTACACGCGTGGGGAATCGGACCTAACCCGCTTCGACCACACTTGGGAGACGCCCGGTGGCGGGGACGGGGATCCGCGGGCGGCGGCGAGATACGACACCGGTCCGTTCTTCTTCGCCGCCATTCCCGAGAACCCGGATTACGTGACCAACCCTGCCAACTACAAGCTGCGCTCGATTCAGCTCGAGACCCGCCAGGTCCGCGAGAACACGTACGTCGCCTCTGCGGACCTGAAATGGAATGCCTCTCTGGCGGGAGCCTCCGGGTTTATCAAGGCGGGAGGGAAGTTTACGGGTCGGGACAAAGTCGTCGATCAGGAACAGATTGAGTTCGACACGACGAACACGGCACGGGCACCCACACTCGAACCGTTCGCGCTTAACGGCACACCCGTCGCGGCCCAGGAGAACTCATCGATCTTTACACTGGGAAGCGTGGATAGAGTCGCGCGGTGGACCGAGCAGAATGTCCAGGGTCGGTCCGACTTCAACTCCACCCTGCTCGACCTGGACGAGGAAGAGACCGCCGAGGAGGCGGTCGAGGCCGACTCGGACAACAACGAAAACATCTACGCCGGGTATGGAATGGCCAACTTCAGCGTCGGCTCCCTGAGCGTCCTGGGCGGCGTGCGCATCGAGCACACGGCAACCGACGTGAGGCGATTCCAGATCCGGGACGACGAGAGCTTCTCGAGAGAGGAGGACGTCACGAGCGAGTCCACTCCCAACAGCTACACCAACGTTCTTCCCTCTCTTCATCTTCGGTACGAGGCGACGTCCGACCTTCTTTTCCGGGCGTCGTGGTCGAATACCATTGGTCGACCCGACTACAACCTGTTGGCACAGTACGAAAGCGTGTCCACTCAGGGCACGACTCAGATCGATATCAGTCGTGGCAACCCGGACCTTGAACCCTTCCGAGCGTCAAGCTTCGACATCACGGCTGAGTACTACCTGGGAGGCGGATTGATTTCGGTCGGCGGTTTCTACAAGCACATCGACAATCCGATTTACACGGACACGGAGACGCTTCAGAACTTCGCGTTCGAGGGCACTACCTACGATGAGGCCGAGATCACGCAGACGAGAAACGTGGACGCGGGCACGCTGCTTGGCATTGAGGGAACGGCGGATGTGCTGTTTACCTTCCTGCCCGCGCCGCTCGACGGTCTCGGGGTGCGAAGCAACGCTGCGTACATCGACTCGGAGGTGCAGGTGCCCAGTCGCGACGACGAGTTGCCCTTCTTCGGGCAGTCTGACCTTTTGGTAAACGCGACCCCGTACTTTCAGAAGTGGGGCCTGCAGGCCCGCGTCGCGCTGAGCTTTCAGAGCGAAGCGCTGATTGACATCGGCGACAGTCCCTTCGAAGACGAGTACGATGCCGACCGCACCACATGGGACGCGAGTTTGAGCTACGAGGTGGACAACCTCATACCCACCAGCGCGGTGACCCTGTTTGCACGGGTGAAGAACCTCACTAACGAGTCAGAGCGGGAGTTTCAGGGAAACGAAAGCCGATACGCCCGCGACGAAGTATACGGCCGAACCTTCACGTTCGGCGCCACAACGAGTTTCTGATGGCGGGCCTGCACGCGAAAGGACAGCCGGTGCGCTCCCAAACCCTCTGCAGGAGCGCTCATCGGGGTGTATCGCGATCATCGCGTTCTGCAAGGTCAAGGGAGCGCCTTACCCGTCTGGACGTGTGATTCTTTCTACTCGTCATCCAAATGTCGCGCCTCTCTTCTTCCGGGTGCAGGGAGGAGAGGGCCGCATGGTGTTGACCCTCTGTTCGCTTCGCGTCTCTGCCACAACCCCGTCCCTGCTCGATGCTCCAACTTGATCGCGCTCCCCATTTGCTTCTCGCTCTCTCCTTCGCATTGCTTCCCCTGATCCTCCTCCTGACGTCGTGCACCGACGCCACGTCGGGGACCTCCGGGGGAGAAGCGAGGGGCTCCCACTCCCACAGCCACGCCGAGCTGGGCTCAACGACTCCCAGCGCCTACCCGGACCGGATCGTTCTCAACTGGTCCCAGGACCCGTCCTCCACGCTCAGCGTGACCTGGCGGACCGCCCCCTCGGTGACCGACGCGAAGGCTCAGATCGCGCCGGCCCGCGCCGAGCCCTCCTTCCACGCAAAGGCCCGCACGGTGCCGGCACAAACGACGCCTCTCCCGGCGGACGAGGTCGATCAGGACAACGTGAGGGCCACGTACCATTCCGTCACTTTCGAGGATCTAGAGACCGATTCCCTCTACGCCTACCGCGTCGGCGACGGTACCCACTGGAGCGAGTGGATTCACGCTCGCACGGCCGCCGCCGAGCCGGAGCCGTTCTCCTTCATTTACCTCGGGGACGCGCAGAACAACATCCGCTCCCACTGGTCGCGCCTGATCCGGCAGGCCTATTCGGGGGCCTCCAGCGTGAGCTTCATGCTTCACGCAGGCGACCTCGTCAACAATGCTCACCGCAACCTCGAGTGGGGCCATTGGAACGAGGCCGGCGGCTTTATCCAGAGCATGGTGCCCGACGTCCCGGTCCCCGGCAACCACGAGTACGAGGGCTACGAGCACTGGACCGAGCAGGACACCTTCGCCGTCGAGGTGGAGGCCTCTGGACAGAGGCTGACGGGCACCATCGTGGAGCCGGGCGGCGATTCTGAGCCGCTGGAGGCGACGAGCGCCGACGCATCGCCGTCGAGCGATGCGCATCTGGCCGGCGACTGGGACTACAACGTCGACAACGGCGACTACACCGGAACCCTCCAGATTGAACAGGGCTCGCCCGGCTACAGCGCGCGGATGGTGACCGACGACGGCACCGCGCTGCCGCTCCAGAACGTGTCGGTCGACGGCAACACCCTCACCGGCGAATTCTTGATGGAGGTCGAAAAGGAGAGCGAAGAGAAGCTGTCCGTCCACTGGCGCCCGCAGTTCACGCTGCCCCAGAACGGGCCGGAGGGCCTGGAGGAGACGGTCTACTATCTCGACCACCAGGGCATGCGCGTCATCGGCCTCAACTCGGAGGCTGCCCGCAACGACGACGGAGTCCTCGCCACGCAGACCGAGTGGCTGGCGTCGACGCTCCGGGAGGCCAAGCAAGACGCAGACATCCGGTGGACGGTCGCCACCTTCCACCACCCGATGTTCTCGTCCGGCGAGGGACGCAACAATGAGGAGCTTCGAAAGGAGTGGAGACCGATCTTCGACGAGTACAACGTCGACCTCGTGATGCAGGGACACGACCACACCTACGCTCGGGGGCAGACGAAGAACATGATGCAGGGCGTCAACGCGCGGTCCCCGAGGGGCGGCACCGTGTACGTCAACTCCGTGAGCGGGGCGAAGATGTACGAGATCAAGCCGGACCGCTGGGGTCGGTTCGACGGCATCGAGATGGAGCGGGGCGCCGAGAATACGCAGCTCTACCAGGTGGTCCGGGTTGAGCGTGACACGATGCGATACCGCTCCTACACCGCCACCGGCACGCCCTACGACGCCTTCGACCTCGTGAAACGGTCCGGCGAGCCGAACGAGATGATTGAACACGGCGTGGCCGACACGCCGGAGCGGACGCACGAAAATACGATCGACTACACGCGTCCCTAGTGCCATGTCAGCCATCAACGTTAGGGTAAAAACGGCGGAGTTTGATCCGAGCATTTTCGCTCGTGAATTGCCAATCGATGGCGGCTTCCGCGGCGTTGCGCTCCTCTTGCCAAGCGGTCGTCCGGCACTGCATTGCCACCCAGCAACGCAACGAAGAAGGCGCACCGGCAAACTGGCGCTTCCGGACCGAGGATGCGCATACCAAACTGCGACGGCTTTACACAGACATTGACAGTTGACACTACACCAGAGCTCTGCCATGAAACTACGACCTACCCTGCCCATTCCTCGCTGGATTCCTGCATTTCTCCTTGCGGCGTTGGCGCTGACGGCGCTGGCCCTTCTTCCCGAGGGACGACATGCAACGTCAAAAACGCCGTCGGATGCGCTGAAAGAGTCGGACCGGCAGTGGTTGCCGGGCGATCATCACATCCACAGCCGCCGAAGCGAAAACTACGAGGAGAACACCGACCCTCCCACGCCGATCGCTGGCACGGACGCCGACTACCCCATCGTGGTGAATGCGATGAAGGCCCGGGAATACGACCTTGCGTGGATGGTCTCTACCGATCACGGGGGACCGACCCACAGCGCGTTCAACCTCGAGCACGCCTATCCCGAGATCGTTCAGTCGCGAAGCCTGGTACCCGAGGTGCTGCAGTTCTACGGCATGGAGTTCGACGTGCCGGGCGGCAACCACGCAAGCCTGATCATCCCGCAGGTGGCGGGCGAGGATAGCATGCTCTACGAAATCGAGCGACGGTTCGGCGAGGAAGAAGTGTACCCCGACCCCTCGTCTCGGGATACCGATGAGAAGATGCTTGAAGCCCTCCGGTTCATGCGCGAATTCGAAGACCCGCCCCTCGTGTTGGTGAACCATCCCACGCGATCGGGGGACGACTACGGCAGCTACGGTAGCAATCCGCCGGAGCAGCTGCGCAGCTGGAACGATACCGCACCGCAGGTAGCGGTGGGTATGGAGGGGGCGCCTGGGCACCAGGGACGCCTCGCTCCGGATGGAGCCGTCCGGCCCGACGGGGCACGCGGAAGCTACGACGAGGCTCCCACCATGGGCGGCTTCGACCAGATGACGGCACAGGTGGGCGGGGTCTGGGATTCGTTCCTCGCGGAAGGGCGCCGGTGGTGGATCACCGCTACCTCGGACCTCCATTACAACTGGCGCGATGGCGGAGGGGACTTTTGGCCGGGGGAATATTCTAAGACGTACGTGTACGCGGAGAAAACGTACGACGACGTGCTCGACGGCCTCCGGAACGGACGCGTCTTTGTGACGCTCGGGGACCTGATAACGGAACTCTACGTTACGGCCGAAGACGGTGACGGGGCGACGGCGTCGATCGGTGAAACGCTGTCCGTCACCGAATCCGAATCGAGCACCGAGATCGCAATTCGATTCCGGGATCCCGATCGCCCGAACGCTCGGGGCGAAACCCCATCTGTTCGGCGCGTGGACCTGATTCTCGGGGAGGTGACGGGTCCCAGTTCCGATTCGACCGCGGATCGGAACGAGAGCGCACGGGTGGTACAACGATTCACGTCGGACGAGTGGTCGACCGACGGTGACTACGCCGTCATTACTCATCGCCTGGAGCCGCCGTCAGGGGACTATTACATTCGGATCCGCGGGACCAACACAGAGCAGATGGAGCCCGAGCCCGATTCCCTCGGCGAGGATCCCTGGGCAGACCTCTGGTTCTATTCGAACCCGATCTTCGTCGAGCATCCGTAACTCACTCTCAGTCGCGAGTTGAGCATAAGTTGGCCATTGGAGCGCTTGGTGCGTAGGATGAAGTGACCGCTTTATCCGGCACCGATCCGCTCCGACGACCGTGGATAACCTATGACGCCAACTTATCGAACCCGACTTGTCGAATGCTGTGTTTTCGTCGACGACTATTTCCGGAATCCCCCTGAGTTGGCCGATTGGCGACGGTCGAACAACGATGACCCGGTATTTACCGACGCTGAGGTGATCACAATTGCATTAATGCAAGTGCATTGATGCAAGGTTACTTCCGGACCGACACGTTGAAACCGACACGTTGAAACCGACCGACCAGCTTGTCTCGCAGAACGCGTCGGAGGCGCTTCCCAAGCAGCTTGAGCAAAAAGGCGAAGACGGGTAGCATCGGAAATATGGTGTACGGCCCCCGATCAATCATGCCCCCCACGAACTCCTGGGGATTCTGAAGGGTCTCGGCCACCTTCCTGCGAAGGTGTCGTGCGAGTTGCGTCTGCGGGTCTCCGATCTGTACGTTAACCGCACCGGGATTTCTCCGGATCTGCCGGGCCCACTCCTGGCGTTGCTCGTGGGTCCCTGGCAGCAACGGGGAGGAAGATGCCGCTGCGACCGTGTCGGTCTGTCCAGCGGTCGAGTTGGCCTGCAGGGTGTCGGCCCGGTCGGGGAGGAACAAAAACTTTGGCGGGGTCCAGAGCACCCGCACGTCGAGCTTGATGACGGCCTCGAGCGCCTCGTTGAGCATGTGCCAAATCGGCACGCTGGCGGGGACATGCGCCGCGCAGTGCGCAAAACGGCCACGATGAGGCGAGGCACGCAATACGAAACACGCAATACGAAATACCCAGCCCCTGGCTCAGTACGCCTGCGCAAGCTCAGTACGCCTGCGCAAAGAGCACGCGGCCCTTGGACGGCTCATCGGTGAGCATGTCGGTGCCTTCTTCATGCTCGTTGCGGTCGAACGGAATGAGCCGGATGGTCGCGGAGGTCTCGTCCTGGATGCGGGCTTCCGTCTCCGGCGTGCCGTCCCAGTGGGCCCACGCAAACCCCCCACGCCCAATGACTTCCCGGAACTCGTCGTAGTCGTCGACGATGCGGGGGTTGTCCTCTTGCCGCTCCTGTGCCCGGTCGTAGAGCGACTGCTGGACATCGTCGAGCGTGTCGACCACGCGCTGGACGATGCCCTCTTGCGGAACGACCTCCTTCTCCTGCGTGTCGCGGCGGGCCATCTCCACGTTGTCGTTCTCCAGGTCGCGCGGCCCGATGGCGAGGCGCAGCGGCACGCCGCGCAGCTCGTGCTCGTTGAAGCGCCAGCCGGGACTCTGGGTCTGGTCGTCGTCCGTCTTCACACGCACCCCCCGGTCCTCCAGTTGCTCCCGCAGGCGCTCACAGACGTTCATCACGGGCCGCTCCTGATCGTCGTCGAAGTAGAGGGGCACGATGACCACCTGATGCGGGGCCAGCTTGGGGGGCAGGACGAGGCCCTGGTCGTCGGAGTGGGTCATGATGAGGCCGCCGATGAGGCGCGTGGACACGCCCCACGAGGTGGCCCAGACGTATTCCTCCTCGTTGTCCTTCGTGGTGAAAGTGCAGTCGAACGCCTTCGCGAAGTTCTGCCCGAGGAAGTGACTGGTGCCGGACTGCAGCGCCTTGCCGTCCTGCATCATCGCTTCGATGCAGTAGGTGTCCACCGCGCCGGGGAAGCGCTCGCTCTCCGACTTGCGCCCCTGCAGCACCGGCATCGCCATGTAGTCCTCGGCGAACGTGGCGTAGACCTCCAGCATGCGCTCGGCCTCCTCCACGGCCTCCTCCCGCGTGGCGTGAGCGGTGTGGCCCTCCTGCCACAAAAACTCAGCAGTGCGGAGGAAGAGGCGCGGTCGCATCTCCCAGCGGACGACGTTGGCCCACTGGTTGTAGAGCAGCGGCAGGTCGCGGTACGACTGGATCCACTTCGAGTACGTGTCCCAGATAATGGTCTCGGAGGTGGGCCGCACGATGTAGTTCTCGCCCAGCTCCGACTCCGGGTCGGGAATCAGATTGCCCTCCTCGTCCTGCGTGAGGCGCGAGTGCGTAACCACGGCGCACTCCTTGGCAAAGCCCTCCACGTGCTCGGCCTCCCGCTCCATGTAGCGCTCCGGGATGAACAGCGGGAAGTAGTAGTTTTCGTGGCCCGTGTCTTTGAACATCCGGTCCAGCCGGTCGCGCATGTTTTCCCAGAGGGCCATGCCGTTGGGCTTAATGATCATGCACCCGCGGGCGGGGGAGTTTTCGGCCAACTGGCCATTGCGCACGACGTCCTGGTACCACTGCGAGTAGTCCTGGTCGCGGGGCGTAACTGCGTCTGCCATATCGTCGAGGGGATGGAAAAGAGACTCTTACCGTGCCATGCATGGATTGCTAACCCTGATCGTGAGAGCTCTGCGAAGGAGGCGAAGAAAATCGAGGATCGAGAATCGCGCTGGTAGCGACAGGTAGCAGCGTCCGAACTGGCACTGCAATCCTCGATCTTCCATTTTCTGTTCTCGAAAGGCGCATCTCTCAGTCTTAATCTTCAGCTACCTACTCACGATCAGTAATAAACGAGGAGAGCGCGACCGCCGAGAGGATCCCGCTTCCGAGCGATGGGGGTCTTCTCGGGGCCTGCAATCCGATTCAGCACAACCAATATAGGATTCTCGGACCGCAGATATCAACGAGCAGGTCCGGTGTTCACGGCGTTCGCATCTCGAAAGACCGGCTTCCGCCGCCGGACCTCCTCTGCCTTCTTCCACGCCGTGCTTCGACCAACAATTCGTGCACGGCCCGTTACTTCTGAGAGGGAAGCGGCGACTGTATAGAACAGAGCAATCAACTGAAGCGTGCCTCCAACAGGTATCCGCACGGCTCACGCCTAGAACTTTTGGGACCCTACGGCGTATTTCTTCCCCCAAACGCTCTAATAATCTCCGGCTCAGAGGTGGCCTGCCATGACACATGTCAAAGGACTTCTTCCTTCTTCGCTGCCCTACGCAGGGCGGCTCCTCATTCTTAGCGTCCTGACCCTCGGTCTCGCGGGCTGCTACACACAGCTCCGGGTCGCAGACGAAACGACCCACCGGAAAGCCCCCAAGGAACAGGCGAACGACGGGCAGACCTACGCCGACGAGTACCGGCGTGAGTACCGCCGGGCGAACCGTGGCAGTGCCAACCAGCGGCGTACGGTCACCGACGGGAAGCGCACGGTCGTTGAGCACCGGTACACGTACGAGAGTACGTTCTACGATCCCTTCTTCCAGGACCCTTTCTACTACGACGCCAGGAGATTTTATCCCCGACACGGGTCATTCTTTTCGTTCTCGTTCTACTTCGGGAACCCGCACTTCCATTCGTGGCGGCACCGACTGTGGTACGACTCCGGGTACCATCCCGGCTTTCATCGGCCATTTGGAAATTATTACTTTGGGAACCAGTATTTCTACGGGGATCAGTATTACTACGGCAATCAGTACTACTACGGTGATGTGTCGGACGACCGAGCGGGCCGAAATTATCGCCCCCGTGGCTCAACGATTGGGCGCGGATCAACCAGCGGAGATCGGCGAGCCGCTGACCGAAGCGTACGTCGCTCGTCGTCCGAGTCGAACGCCCGCGCTCGCACCGGTCGGATTGGCCGCTCGGGGGACCGCGATCGATCGGCCCGGGCAGGTCGCTCGGACCGGGCCGAGCGGACACGCGCGTCGACCCGAATTGGGCGGTCCTCTCGGGATGGGGATGACCGGAGTCGGGCGACGCGAGGATCGCGCTCGCGCTCGGAGCGCTCGACGCGTGCAAGATCCGGCCGGAGTGAGACCCGCGACCGGTCGGCACGGACACGATCCCGGGATCGCAGCGAGAAGTCTCGCTCCAGAAGCCGGGACCGAAGTCGAACCCGAGGAGATTCCGATGACGACGGGTCCAACGATGACGGCAATCGCCGTCTTCAGTCCGACACGCGCCGCTCCTCGTCTGGCAGCAGTGGTCGAGTCGGACGGCACACCACCTCTCGGGACCTGAGCCGATCGGCGCGGAAGGCTGGTTCGAATCGGACTCGAGTACCGCGCAACGCTAAGGAGAAGGCGCGACCTGATCGGCAGCAGAAGGAGCGCCGCTCATACTCGTCCGACCGGCCGGAGCGACAGCGCTTCAATCGTTCCTCATCCCCTCGAACTGAGCGGACGAAGCGGTCACGGACGAAGCGGTCGGAACGGCAACGTGCCAGGTCGTCCCGATCGTCCTCCTCCAACCGGAAGGCTTCCTCGCGCCAAAGTTCCTCCGACCGGAAGGCCTCCTCGCGCCGAAGCTCCTCCAACCGGAAGGCTTCCTCACGCCGAAACACGTCCTCCCGCTCCAGCGACGGCGATCGGTCACGGAGTCGTAGTCAGGACGACGACGGCCAGTAAGGCCTTTCCCGTCTTTCCTCCTACGACGGAGTCCCCGAGAGGCCCGTGTTAGAGGCCCGAGCCTGTTTCACAGGCCTTCCGTATGGATCGCCGGTCTGTTTCACGTTCCTCCTCTCCCTCTATGGCCCGTTCGTCCCTTTCCGCAACGGTTGTATCTCTGGTGCTTGGTGGGCTCCTATGGGGAGGGTGTCCCACTGTGACCCAGGGGCAGGCGCTGACCGACGTGATTCGCTACTCCGATCGTCTTCCCGCAGGCGGAGGGGGCGTGATGGGACGAGCCGGGGCCGGACTGTCGTCCGGGATCGCCGCGCCGGACGCCCTCTTCGGAAACCCGGCGGGCCTCGGGTGGCTCTCGTCCTCCGCGCTGAGCGGCGACTTCGCCGTGAACCGCACCCAGTCCGACACCCGATTCGGCACCCCCGACGCCAGGACATCGGCGGAGCGGGCTGTGAGCGATTATCGGGTCGGTTCCCTCGGGGGCGCGTACTCGTTTCCCACAACCCGGGGCTCTCTCGTTCTTGGGATCTCGTTCCACCAGTCGAACACCTATGATCGGGGGTTCGATGTCGCCGGCGCCAACGAGACGAACTCGACTACCGGGACATTTCTCCCCGCGAGTAATGGGTACGAGGTGGACGGGAAGGATCTGATCTTTGACAGCCGTCGCTCCCGCATTGCCTACGAGGCGGGCGTCATCGACTTCTCGCGCTCTGTGTACGACAATGGAAACTACCCGTTTTTTCAGGGCGCCAATCCGAACTCGGAGGCCGCAGCCGGCGAAATGACGCTCGATCAGCAGGAGAACCTTACGGAGTCGGGCCAGATGAACGAGCTCAGCTTCGGCATGGCCACGGCGATTGCCCCGAACGTGATGCTTGGGGGCGGCCTCAACGCCGCGTTCGGCTCGTACACCTTCGAGCGGTTTTACCGCGAAACGGAGGCGAGCGGCCTTCTCCCCCCTGAAGATCCTCAGAATCCCCAGCCGCCATACGATCCCTACCTCCTGGAGGGAACGTCTTTGGAGGGCTTTGACGAGATGCAGCTGGACGAGCGGATCGACACCGATCTCTCCGGCGTCAATTTTCGGGTCGGGCTCTCGGCGGAAGCCACCGACGCGCTCCGGGTGGGCGTTCACGCGGAGTCCCCGACATGGCTAACCGTCAACGAGGTCTATGGCACGGAGATGCAGACGCAGTTTGACTGTGACTTTTCCCTCAACACTCCGTGCCCTCAGGGTGGTGTTGAAGGCTTTTCGAGTGGCAACCTCACCGGTAACGAGTTCACGTACGACATCCGCACGCCCTGGCGCGTGGGGAGCGGGCTTCAGCTCTCGATGGCCGGGCTTACCCTGTCGGGCGGGGCCACCCTCATCGACTGGACCCAGGCGGAGATCAGCGCAGACGACGCCAGCTTCACGACCCTCAACCGCGACCTTGAGAACCTGGACGCGACGGTCAATACGCGCGTCGGGCTCGAATTTTCGAGCGATGCCTTTGCTCTCCGCGCCGGCGCGGCCTACCAGCCGAGTCCCACGGATCGGTCCTTTCAGGACATTGACGGCAATACCGTGGGCGGCGATCAGTTCTTCCTGTCAGCCGGGGCCAGCGTTTCGATCAGTGAGAACTCAACGCTCCACCTCAACTGGCTGCAGGAGCGGTTCGACGATCGCTACCTTTTATACGAGGCTGATGGCCCTTTCACCAGTGGTGATCCCCCCACGGTGCGGGAAGCCCTCCGCCGCAGCCGCTTCCTCATCGGCCTCACGTACCGGCCGTAGCCTGCTGTTCAGGGAAAATTACTCGCTCGGATCGTTCTGCCGCTCATCGAGCATCCGCTGGTACTTCTGCGCGGCGCGGTTGTGCTCACGGAGCGTGCGGCTGAAGGTGTGGCCCCCGCTTCCGTCGGCCGCGAAGTAGAGGTACCCGTGCCGCTCCGGGAAGGCGGCGGCGCGGAGACTCAACGGCGAGGAATTCGTAATGGGACCGGGCGGGAGCCCCTGAGTCTGGTAGGTGTTGTACGGGTGGTCGATCTCGAGGTGTTTGTGGAGCACGCGGGTTACGCGCTGCCCTTCCGTATCGATCAATGCGTACTGCACGGTGGGGTCGGCCTGGAGGGGCCACCCGCGCTCCAGGCGGTTCAGATAGACGCCCGCAATCCGCGGCTTTTCGGCGTCGAAGAGGGCCTCCTGCTCCACGATGGAGGCGAGCGTCACCACCTCCCGCTTCGTAAGACCGAGGCTGTCGGCTCCGGCGCGGCGCACGACGGACTCGGGGGAGGTCTGCCAATAGAACTCGTACGTTTCGGGGAGCATGTACCCGAAGAGTCGGGACGGGACGGTGTCCAGCTCGCGGGCGAGGCTCGTGTCGCGGAGGGCAGCGCGGAACGCCTCGGGGCCCCGTTTGAGTCGTTTGCCCATCGTCTCGGCCAGCGCATCGGTTCGCCGTCCGGGCGGAATTGTCAGTCGCACCGGATCCTGCAGGCCCCGCCGCAGCTTGTCGAGCAGGTGGTAGTTGGACCTGCGGGGCGGGATGCGGTAGTGGCCAGACTTGAGTTGCTCTCCCCACCCGGTGGCCTCCGCCACGAGGCGAAACGTGGCAGTGGAGGCGAGAACGTTCGCCCGGTCGAGCGAGTCGATTGCCGCGTCGAGGGACGCCCCCTGCGGCAGAAAAACGCTGCGCGGCGCGTCGTACGGGTTCGTGTTGGGCCCGAAGACCATCGCTCCCACCACGCCCGCGGCGAGGCCTCCCAGCAAGAGAACGGCGGCGGCAATCCCGAGAAGCGAGCGCGAGCGCATCGGCGCGGCGGTCCAGCGGAAAAGTGAACAAGTGTGCGGTAGCCGAGTCGAGGTGGCCCGTCGTAGATATCAGCCGGGGCGCGTCGTGGTTTCGAGCCGCGCCTTCGGAGGCGCAGAGACGCCCCGGTTACAACTGAAGATTCGACTCCACGTCCAGCGTCGGAGGGCTCGCGTGCCCGGCCGCGAGGCGCTGCGCCCCGGCCTGCGCAATCATGGCGGCATTGTCCATGCAGTACGCCAGATCGGGCACGGACACGTCGATCCCTGTGTCGTCCCCGACCGCTTCCATGCGTCGGCGCAGGGATGAATTGGCCGCCACGCCGCCCACCACGGCCACCTGTTCGGCGTCCGTCTCGCCCACGGCGTGCCGCACCGCGTCGACGAGCACGTCGACCACCGCGGCCTGCACCGAGGCGCAGAGGTCGTCGAGATGCTCCGCGAGAAGCCGCTCCCGCTCGGCGTCCGATCGGTCGCGCAGGTAGTAGAGGACGGAGGTCTTGAGCCCGCTGAAGGAGAAATCAAAGTCGTCGAGTCGGCTCCGCGGAAAGTCCTGGAAGGTGGGGGCGCCGCGTGCGGCCCGGCGGTCGATGGCGGGCCCACCGGGATAGCCGAGTCCGAATAGTTGCGCCACTTTGTCGAACGCTTCCCCGGCCGCGTCGTCACGGGTGCGCCCGAGTACGTCGTGCTGGAAGTCCGACCCGACGCGCACGAGCTCCGTGTGTCCTCCAGACACGATGAGACACAAAAAGGGGCGGTCGGGGGCAGGCGGGTCCAGGTCGACCGAGTAGACGTGTCCTTCCAGGTGATTCACGCCAACGAGCGGCACGTCGAGGCCCTGTGCAAACGCCTTGGCGAAGCTGAGCCCCACCAGCAGCGAGCCGGGAAGGCCCGGTCCGTGCGTAACGGCCACGGCGTCGAGGGCGGCGGCGTCCACCGCTGCGTCCTCAAGCGCCCGCTGCACGACCGGCACGACGAGCCGCTGGTGGTCGCGCGAGGCGACCTCCGGCACCACGCCCCCGTATTCCTCGTGGAGCTCATCCTGGGAGGACACGACGTTTGCCCGCACCGTGCCGTCGTCCCACACGGCGGCGGCCGTGTCGTCGCACGAGGTTTCAACGCCGAGTACGAGCATGGGACAGGCGATTTCAATCACGAAGGAAGACCCCCGGCGACCCTCAGTCGGACCCTCGCACGCACCGTTCAGCGCTTAGATCCAGCCCGGGAATGAAGCGCGAACAAACTGAGAGCGTCGGGGTATTACGTGATCCAAGTTGCGAAGTGCAACTGTTTTGCCCGATGACGCCGCGGATTGCCGAAAAATGCCATCGTTTCACAGCCCGCCGTCTCGTCCCAAACAGCGTGCAGGTCGTAACTCAAGTTGCATTCTGTGTACCTTCGACGACATCCTTCTCTCGTCTCTCCCATACCGACGAACGAGGTCTCCATGCGCACGATCCTACCGCTCTTGTGTCTCGTGTTCATGCTAAGCGTCACGGCGCCGGCCGAAGCCCAGTTCCGTGAAACGGCTCAGCAAAGTTCTTCGGTGGTGACGCAGTTGTACGACACTGGTTCTGCCGCGACCAATGCCCTCGGCAATCTCTTCGGGGCTGAGGACTTCCAGATGGGACACAGCTATCAGATGTCGTTCTCCTCGTTCGGCGGCAGCGCCACCTCGATGGGGATGTACACCAACTCGATGATGTGGCAGTTCGACTCCGAATTGGCTGCCCGCGTAGATGTGAGCGTGGCCCATCCGCTTGCGAACTCGGGCGCCTTCGGCAATCAGGAGACGGAGGTGTTCCTGCGCAACGCCGAAGTCGCCTACCGCCCGTCCGAGAACGTGCAGGTGCACCTGCAGGTGCAGCAAAGTCCCTACGGGCGCTACGCGAGCCCATTCGGCACGTACCGCCAGCGGCGGGGAGTCTCCCCCACAGGCACCCTGTTCCCGAACTAAGCTGCGCGCTTCTGTCTAGGCGTCGATTGGCGGTCGCCCAGTGCGGCTGAGTGTGCGCTGCGATTCGAAGTCGCCCAATTGGCTGTTCGCTCTGGCGCCTATGGTCTTGTGGTCCCCTCGTCTTACCAATGGGCTGCTAAACGTCGCACTTGCGGTCGGCGGACTGGGCGTGCTGGTGCTCTTGTACGCGTTCGCCACCCGGACCCTTGTGACGACGCCGAGCCCGGAACGTCCCGCGTCCGACTCGTCCGAGCTTGTCGGCTCGATCATCCAGGTCGAAGTCCGAAACGGAGCGGGGGTTGACCACCTGGCGGAACAGACGACGCAATACCTGCGAGATCAGGGGTTCGACGTCGTGGACGTGGGCAACTACTCGTCCTTCGACCAGAAGCATTCGGTGGTCATCGACCGGACGGGCAACCTGGAGGCGGCCCGGAACGTGGCGGAGGCCCTCGGCATCCCGTCCGAGCGGGTGCGACAGGACCCCAGGCCGCAGCGCCACCTCGACGCCTCCGTCGTCCTCGGACACGATTACGAGCAACTTCATCCGTTTCAGGAGGCCCCGTAGCCTCCCGATTCCGGGCTCTTTTTTCCTCATTACTCCCCACACCAATGTCCTGACCATATGGCTTCCCCCAATCAGACCTCCTCCGCAGACCCCACTGTTCGCCGGACCTCCGAGAATCCCAGCCCCGTGCTCGCAGCGCGCGTCGTCGATGCGATGGCCGACAAACGGGCATCGGACATCACCGTGATCGACCTCCGGGGGGTCACTAGTATGGCCGACTTTTTCATCATCGCCACCGGTGAGTCGGACCTTCAAATCAAGGCCATCGCCAACGGCATCAAGGACCTGATTGAAGAGGAGTGTGGGGAGCAGCCCTGGAAGGAGGAAGGCACGGATCACCTCCAGTGGGTCGTGCTCGATTACGTCAACGTCGTCGCCCACATCTTTCTGCCCGAGAAGCGGGAGCACTACCGCATCGACCGACTCTGGGGCGAGGCCGACTCCGAAACCGTGCCCGAGGACGGAGACGCCTCGGATCTTGATCTGCTCCAGGATTTGCTGCAACAATCCCCGGATGTGGCATAATACGAACTCCGCAAGCTCCGTTCGGGGATGGAAGTCTGGAAGGATGGGCGGACGTGTTTGGCCTCCATGCGTCCACATGCCGATGAGAATCGGCACAGGCTTTTCTCACATCCATACCCGAATCCTACAAGCGGATTCGGTATAACCTGTCTCTGCTCGTGGCCTCCCGCTCGTCGATGCCCCAACTGTTTGTTGCCCTCGGCGCCATTGCGGCCGGAGTGGCCGTCGTCCTCGGCGCGTTCGGGGCGCACAGCCTCGAAGGTCGGGTGTCGCCGGAACGGGTGGAGACGTTCCGCACCGGCGTCGAGTACCAGATGTACCACGCCCTGGCGCTGCTCGTGGTGGGCTGGGCCGTGGCGCAGGGATGGGGGCCCATTCTGCACTGGGCCGGCTACTGCTTCCTCGCCGGCATCGTCATCTTCTCGGGGACGCTGTACCTGCTCGTCCTCACCGACACGGGCTGGCTCGGCGCCATCACGCCGCTCGGGGGCGTCGCGTTTATCGTGGGCTGGGCCCTGCTGGCGTGGGCCGCTCTCGTTGGGGGATAAGTACGGACGTACGGAAGGTTGGAGGGGTGGAAGAATCTGTCTTCTCCCCCCTTCAAGAGACTTCCACACGTCCACACATCCATTCTTCCACACCTACATCTCTGCGTCCTCAAACAGGACAGTGACGCTCGGGAGAAGATCGTGCTCGCGGGCCAATTCAAGAAGCGACTGCGCCGCCGCCTCCGGCACCTCATAGCGCCCGTGCACGTCGCTGTCGACGGCCAGGGCATAGGCCACGTCCGTCTCGTCCTCCAGCTCGGGCGCATCCTCCCACGCCGTGGCCGCCTCCCCCAGATACGTCCCGTCGTCCGGCATAAAAGAAGCGAGGTACAGCTCCCGCTCCGCCTCCGGATCGATGAGGCTCACGCTCCCCACGAGGCCGTACTCCAGGTCGTAGAACAGCGATTCGGCGAGGAGACGGGTGGTGAAGTTTTCGGCGTCGAAGGTCGGCATGATAGAGGTGGAATGAACCGAAGGGAAATGGCATCGATTGGACGTGATGCGTAATTCGTGAAACGTGAGGTCTGAAGTTGCGGTCCTGTTCATTGCCGCACGCATCACTCTTCACG
>PXTN01000079.1 GCA_003022565.1 Bacteroidetes bacterium QS_3_64_15
GCGTGCGTGAGCATGGGCGCGTCGAACGGAGCTGCTCCCTATCCGTCCTGGAAGGCTCGATTCGTGATCCCAAGCGGTATCGTGAGGCGATCTGCGGTGCCGCTTTTTCTGTGCGGGTCCTGGTCTATCCTTTGGTCCCCCGGAAACCTTCTCCCTCGAGCCCGTTTGAGAAGTCCTTTTGCCACTTCAAAGCCTACCGGTCATACCCACGCTCATCGACACCCGCGAGGCCTTTCGTCGTCTGCAGGAGCAGGGCGGCTTTACCGACGACCAAGCGGACGCGATTGTCGACATCTTCACCGGCATCGATGAGCAGGTTGCCACCCGGGGAGACATTGAGCAACTCCGTTCGGATCTTGAGGGCAATATCAAGCAACTCCGTTCGGACCTTGGGGGCAACGTCGAGCAACTCCGTTCAGATCTTGGGGTCAACATCAAGCAGCTCCGTTCGGACACAAAGAGCGACACCGATCAACTCCGGACGGAGATGGAAGCGATGGAGGACCGCCTCACCCAAAAAATGCAGAAGAATCACGCCTCGACCATCCGCACAGTCGTTGCGTCCGTTGCGGCTGTTGGAGCGGTGCTCGCCGTACTCATCCCCCTGGCGATTTATTTGATTGGATAACCAGCTGCTCCCACTCGCACGCCTGGTTGCGTGGATGAGGGGACGGGTGGACGTGCCCAGTGCAGCTTCAAGCAATCCCCTTTGCAATGGGGTCATCTTGAGCGGAGCGCACTCTGAAAGCACTTCTTCCCTTCGGTCAGGGCGCAGCCCAGAGACTACTTCCTCCCTCCGGTCGGGGCACAGCGCAGTCGAAGGGGCCCGAAGGGTCATCCTCTCGGGATCTCCCCAAATGCGGCGAGGAGGACAGATTCAGTCTGAAACTACTTCTTCGCTGACGCTCAGGGCGCTTCGGTCTCCCGATAGCCATCGGGATCCCTCCGAGCCACGTCCTCGACCCTTGTCGGGATGATGAGCCCTTCATGACCCCGGAAGGACCTCTCGAAATTGCGCTAGCCCCAATCTTCTGATCACGCGGAATTAGCGAGTGTCGGAATCTTACGCCGCACGGCGAGTATCGTAACTGCCAGTATCTGCACCCGGGCGTTTCCGTCGACACCCGCATGGCCCTCCTCCCTCTCTCCTCCCTCACCGACCGCCTCACAGAGCGTCTGGAGCAGCCCTTGCCAGGCCACGAGGTGCATCTCACCATGGCCCCACGGTATCCGGCGCGTCGGGCAGACCTGTCGGTGGACAAGCGGGACTGCCGGGAGGCCGGGGTGCTGGTGCTCCTCGTACCGCACGACGGGGACCCGGCCGTGGTGCTCACGATCCGGCGCGAGCACCTCCCCGACCACGCGGGTCAGATTTCGTTTCCCGGCGGCCAGGGCGAGGGCGACGAGTCGCTTCTCGATGCGGCGCTCCGGGAGGCCGAGGAAGAGGTCGCCCTGCCCCCATCGTCCGTCCGCATGCTTGGCCGCCTGACGCCCCTCTACACTCCCCCGTCCGACTTCTGCGTGCATCCTTTCGTCGGGCGCCCCGAGTCGGCCCCCGAGCTCTACCCCACGGACGAGGAAGTGGAACGGGTCCTGCGGGTGCCCCTCGCTCACCTCCTAGACCCGGCCACCCACTCAACTGAAACGCGACGGCTGGGCGGCACGGACGTAGAGGTGCCCTACTACGACGTAGCGGGCCACATGGTCTGGGGCGCCACGGCCATGATGCTGGCCGAGCTTCTGGCGGTGGTGCGCGACGCAAGGACACCGGAGGAGTAAGCAGGCCGCCCTGTACCGGATTCTTCTATCTCTGGGTCGGTTGCCCCTCTTCCGTCCGACCGTCCACGCGCCCCTACCGCCTCAGTCTCGTAGGAGAGTCATCCTTACGGGGAGGCAGTGGTTCGGCCACCAGGAGGAGGGCTACCCCCGGATTCGCGTCCCGAATGGCCGACGATTCACGCGGGGGATCATTTCAGGCTTCAGACGTCCTGTTTGAACGCTTCACGCGTTCGCGCTGCGGTCTTCGCGTGGTCTTTCCAAAAAGGCCGAACGAACGACCGGGGCGATGACTAAAACGTCAGCAGATGACTCGGTAGTCACATTCCGACGGATCGTCCACTCGCTCCCGGTTTCTTATGCCCGATTCCTCCGACACGACCCTCTCCCGGCGCGAACGGGAGCAGCGCCGACGCCAACGGATCATGCTCCAGGCCGCCCAGTCTGTCTTCGCCGAAAAAGGGTACGAGCAGGCCACTCTCGGGGAGATCGCCGAACGGGCTGAGTTCGGCAAGGGCACGCTCTACAACTATTTCGAGGACGGCAAGGAGGGACTCCTCTTCGCCACGTTCGCCGAGGTCTACGACGACCTCGACGAGATGATATGCTCCACCTTCGAAGGGGCCGAGACCGCCGATTACTCGTTTCGGGCCGCCTTCCACGAGCTGGTCGTGCGGTCGTTTGCCTACTACGAGGAGCGCGAAGATCTCTTCCTCATCCTGATTCGGGAGGCCCACCAGCTCTGCTTTAGCAATGACGTCGAGAAGGCGGCCTACTTTCAGGAGCAGCAGCAGCGCATGATCGACGCGCTCACGCCGGCTGTGGAGACGGCCGTGGACGAGGGCCGCATTGCGCCGCTGCCGCCGCAGTCCGTAGCCCACATGCTCCTGGAGGTGGTGCACGATCTCATCGAACACCGCTGCCTCACCGAACACAGAGACGAGAACGACGCGACGTGTGTGTGCCAGTCGGATGCGCCGCTCCTGCACGATCCGGAGGCCGCGGCCGATTTCCTTACCGCTCTCCTCTTTGACGGCTTGGAAAACGACAGCCCGGAAGACGGCGCGTCTCGCTCGCCCACACCGTAGTTATTCTCGTTGCATCGCTCACCTGAAGTGTCCGCCCCGCTATGCGTGCTTTCTCCTCGTTCATCACGGCTCTCGCCCTCCTGCTCGGAGCAAGCACGGCCCTTCTTCTGCCGTCAGGGGCGCAGGCCCAGTCGGTCGACTCCGAATGGGAGCTCGACGGGCAGAATCCCGCTTCGACCTCCGGCTCGGCAGACCCGCTCGTGCTCACGCTCGACGAGGCGGTACGGACGGCCCTCAGGAAGAACCTCGACCTGCGGGCCGCCCAACTCGACGTGGAAGAGGCAAATGCCCGCGTGCAGGAGGCCTGGGGCAACCTGTATCCGTCGCTCGACCTATCGGGCAGCTACACCCGCAACGTCGTCACGGCCAACCCCTTCGCCGGGAGCGACGCCACGAGCCTGCTGGGCGGCGGAGGCCAGACCGAATGGCTCGCCTTCAATGAGCGGCGCCGACTGAACGACCGGTCGCCCATTACCTTCCCCGAGTTCCAGCAGCGCCGACAGGACAGCCTGGCCGCCGCGGGCATCTCACTCGGCGGCGGGGGCAATCCGTTTGGGGTCGACAACGAGTTTCGGGGTGGACTGCAGCTCACCCAGACGCTCTACAGCAAGCAGGCCTTTGCGTCCGTGAAAGGATCCCAGCAATTCAAGGACGTGAGCCGCTACGTCCGCGACCGTCAGGTGCAGACGGTGACCAACGAGGTGATGACGTCCTTCTACCGGGCCCTGCTGGCCCAGGAGCGAGTCCGGGTTCTCGAGGAGCGTGTGGAACGGGCAGAAGAGACCCTGCAGGAGGTGTCGACCCGCGTGGAACGTGGCGTCATTCCAAAGGCGCAGCGCCTAGGGGCAAACGTGGAGCTTTCAAATGCTCGTACGCAGCGGATCGAGGCGCGAAACTCTGCCAATCTCGCCCGGGACCAGCTCAAGCGCACCATCGGCCTCTCTCCCGAGCAGCCGATTCAACTCAAGGGGAGTCTCGAGGAGCAGCGCGAGGACGGCCTGCAACAGGTCTCCCTCCAGACCATCTCGATGTCGAAGGCCGTGGATCAGGCCCTCGAGAACCGCCCTGATCTCGAGCGTGCCCGGCTCAACGTGGAGCTTCGGGAGATCCAAACCGAATCAAGCCGGGGCTCCTTCTATCCTCGCATCGAGGCTGTGGCCAATTTCAACTACGCCGGCCGCGTTCCGGACGATCGGTCGCGCGTCCTGCAAGACCCCACCAATCCCTTTTCCTTCAGCGAAGAACAGCGCGGCTTCTTCAGCGACGACTTCTGGAACCCCTCCTTCAGCGTCGGACTCCAGGTCAGCTGGAATCTGTTCAGCGGGTTTCAGCGCTCTGCCCGCGTTGAGCAGGCCGAGGTTGAACGGCGCCGCGCGGAGACCCAGCGCGACCAGCTGCGCCGAGCCGTAGCCCTGGAGGTGCGCAAGGCGGTCCGCGACCTCGAAAACGCCCGGGAGCGCATCGAGTCGCAGAAGGCAAACGTTCGCCGCGCCAGCCTCAACTACGACCACGTCTCGCAACGCGTGGGCGAGGGCGCAGCGAGCCAGCTTGAGCTCCGCGAGGCCTCCGACCAGCTCGACCAGAGCCGCCTCAACTACCTCCAGGCCGTGCACGACTATTTGGTGGCCCGCACCGACCTCGAAACCGCCCTCGGCCAGCCCCTCACATCCACCTCCGAATCGTACCTCACGACGCGTCGATGACCACTTCTTCGATGCTCCGTCGACTCCTGTCCTCTGCTGAGATGTTTTCCCCTGTAACGATGCCGCCCCAACGCACTTTCCTACCTTCGGCACTCCGCTCCGCAACGTGGATCGTTCCGATGATTCTGCTTGGCGGCGTGCTGGTTCTTACGAGTGGCTGCGGCGACGATCAGGTGTCGGACGCGTCCACCCAGGCTTCATCCCAGCCCAAGACGCGTGTTGAAACCCTCGTCCTGGAGCCGACCTCGTTCACGGACGTGATCGAGATCACCGGCACCGTAGAGGCTCTTGATGACGCGACCCTGTCGGCCCAGACCAGCGGCACGGTGACGATGCTCCGCGGCCGCGGTACACGCGTGGCCGCCGGCGAGGTGGTCGCCACGATTGATGCCGGCGAGGCGAAGGCCGCCGTAGAGCAGGCCCAGGCTCGATACAAGCTGGCGCAGGATCGCTTCGAGCGGCAGCAGCCCCTCTACCGCGACTCCGTCATCAGCGCGCTCGAGTTCGAACAGGTGCGGTCGGAGCGCAATCAGGCCCGCGCCGCCCTCCAGCAGGCCAAGACTCGATTCTCGAACTCGCGCCTGACGGCTCCCTTCACCGGGACCATCGAGGAGCGCTTTCTGGAGGAGGGGGAGCAGGCCGCGCCGGGGGCCAGGGTGGCCCGCCTCGTCAACACGCGGCGGGTAAAAGTGACGGCGGGCGTGCCGGAACGCTATGCCAGTGACATCCGCGAGGGGACCCCGGTACAGCTCGACTTCCGGCGATACGACGCCGGCGTCCGCACCGCCGAAGTCACGTTCGTGGGAAATGCCATTGATCCTGACAGCCGCACCTTCCCCATCGAGGTGACCGTGCGGAACGAAGACGGCCGCCTCAAGCCTGCCATGGGCGTGGACCTACGAGTAACCCGCGCTGTGCTCGACAGCGTCATTGCCATTCCGCGCTCGGCCGTACTTCGAGACGAGACGGGGACCCACGCGTACGTCGTCGACCGCTCCGATACCGCGGTGGTGGCCCGCAACCGCGACCTCGTGCTCGGGTCGGCCACGGGGGAACGCGTCGTGGTGGACTCGGGCCTCGTGGCGGGCGATGAGCTCATAATCGTAGGTCAGAACAACGTGTCACCAGGGACTCCGCTGGAGGTGGCCCAGCAGCGCGACCGCGCCTCGGCGGTGGGCCCCCCGTACGAGAAACAGTCGTCCCTTCCCACGCCGCCGGGGGATGAATGATGCGGAAGCGATGTTAGGATTTTCGACTACACGAACCATCCATTTTTGCCGTAGAGTCGTCCCGGAGGCCGAAGGTCATACCCTTGCGGTGCGGGACGCCTCTACCCGATCTCCCAATCCGCATGACCCCGAGCGAATAGGGGCGTTTCGCCAAGACGCCTCTCTGCCACACATCAACCGACGCTTCTGCGATGAAGATCACCAACCTTTCGATCAAGTACCGCACGGCGATTGCCGTCTTTACGCTCATCCTGGCGGTTGGCGGACTGGTCAGTTACCTCACAATTCCGAAGGAGTCGCGGCCGTCGATTGAGTTTCCGCAGATCGTGGTGACATCGATCTACCCCGGGGCCAGTCCGAGCGACGTTGAGTCGACGGTCTCTCAGGTCATCGAGCAGGAGATCAGTTCCATTAACGGCATCGACGAGATGCGCTCCACCTCATCGGAGGGCGTCTCGACGGTGATTGTCGAGTTTACGCCGGACGTGGAGACCGACAAGGCCTACCGAGAGGTCAACCGGGCCGTGGACCGTGCCCAGCCCGACCTGCCCGACGCGGTGGAGGAGCCGCTGGTGGATGAGGTCAACACGGATGAGTTTCCGATCATGACCATCAACCTGGCGGGGTCGTACTCGCTGGCCCGCCTGAAGGAGGTCGGGGAGGACCTGCAGGACGACCTCGAAGGCATCTCCAGCGTTCTGGAGGCCAACCTGGTTGGGGGACTTACGCGGGAAGTGCAGGTGAACGCGGACCTGTCGGCCCTAAAGACCTACAACGTGTCGTTCAACACCCTGATCAACACGATCCAGCAGGAGAACACAAACATCCCCGGCGGTTCGATCGACGTCGACCGGCTGAACTACCTCGTGCGGGTGGACGGACAGTTCGACGATCCCGCCGATCAGATTGAGAACCTGGTGGTGAAGACGACCTCGGACGGGCAGAACGTGTACGTGCGCGACGTGGCGAACGTCATTTTTGGGTTCAAGGACCGGGAGTCCTACTCCCGCCTGCGCATCCTGAAGCGCGAGACCGAATCCGGAGAGACCGTATCGGTCCCCGACTCGGCCCGTCGGACGGCCCAGGTCATCTCCCTGAACGTGAAGAAGCGGCCCGGGGACAACATTCTAGAAACCGCCGAGGAGGTGAAGTCGACCATCGACGACTTCCCCTTTCCGAGCGGGACGGAGGTGCTTATCACCGGCGACGAGAGCGAGAACGTGCAGTCCCTGGTGACGGACCTGGAAAACAACATCATCAGCGGGCTCATCTTCGTCATTATCGTGCTGCTTTTCTTCCTCGGCGTGCGCAACGCGACGCTCGTGGGCATCGCCATCCCGCTGTCGATGTTCACCACGTTCCTCGTCTTTCAGGGGCTCGGCTATACGCTCAACTTCATTATTCTCTTCTCGCTCATCATCGCGTTGGGCATGCTGGTGGACAACGCGGTGGTAGTGATCGAAAACATCTACCGCTTCCGCGAAGAGGGGTACTCGCGTTGGGAGGCCGCGCGCCTGGGCACGGCGGAGGTGGGCGCGCCCGTCGTGGCCGCCACGGCCACCACCGTCTCGGCGTTTGCGCCCATGCTGCTCTGGCCCGGCATCATCGGGGAGTTTATGAGTTATCTCCCCCTCACCCTCATCATCACGCTCGCCAGTTCCCTGTTCGTCGCGCTCGTGATCAATCCCGTCGTTACGGGCTTCTTCGTGCGGGTGAAGGGCCGGGAGGACGAGGAGGCGGACGCGCAGCAGAGTCCCGCCATTGCCCGGTACGGTGGAGCGGCCCTCATTCTACTCCTGGGCGTCACGCTGGGCATTGCGAACTGGAAGACGCTGGTGGTCGTGGGAACGGCCCTCCCTGTGCTTTACCTCATCCACGTCTACGTACTGAAGCCTCTCGGCGACCGCTTCGCGGGGAGCGGTCTGCCGAGCCTCGTCGAGTGGTACCGCGGCTTCCTCGGGCGGATGCTTGAGCGGGACTACGCTCCGAAATACGCCCTCCTGCGAAACACGGGGGCCCTCACCGCGCTGACGATCGGAGCCGGGATCGTGGGAGTGGGCGGCCTCGTGTACGCGGCGGCCGGCCAGACAGCGGCCATGTTTCTGCTCGTGCCGGGTGGGGCGATGGCGGCCCTCGGGGCGATTGGAATTCTCCTTCACACCCTGGAAAGCATCTACCTGGGCGGGTGGACGAGCGTTGCGTTCGGCGGGGCCCTCCTTGCCCTCATGCTTGCGATTCTGAGCCTGAGCTACGCGACCGGACGCCTCGCCCTGCCTGCCCTTCTGACACTTATGTCGGTCCCGGCAGGCATCGTGCTGGTCGGCCTGCTCGGCGCCCTCCTCAACACGAAGGATCGACTTCTTCTCACCGACAACCGCGCGGCCCTTCTCACTGGTTCGCTGGGCGGTCTCGCCCTCATCGTCGGCCTCTTCCTGGTGGCCCCCACCGGCCAGGCGTTCTTCCCCGATACGGACCCGAACCGCGTGCAGATCACCGCTGAGGCTCCCCTGGGCACCAACATTGAAACCTCGAACACGGTTGCTCGGACGGCCGAGGATCGGATTCTGACCCTGCTCGACGAAAATCCGAAGTCCGAGGCCAACATTGAAAACATGGTCGTAAACGTAGGGGTGGGGGAGGATGCCCAGTTTGGGGGTGGGGCGCAGCAGTCCGAGCGCTCCCGCATCTCGCTCAACATGGTCGATTACGCCGAGCGGCCCGAGTCCTCGACGCGGACCCTGGAGAAGCTGCGCTCCCAGTTGCAGGGCATTCCCGGCACCGAGATCGAGTTTGCCAAGCAGGAGCAGGGCCCACCGACCGGCCCGCCGGTCAACATCGAGATCTCCGGGCCGGAGTTCGACCGCATCGTCCAAATCTCGAAAGAGATCAAGAGCCAACTCAACGACGCGGCAAGGAGCGGCCAGCTGCCCGGCCTGGTCGACGTGACCGACAACTTGAACACGGGCCGTCCCGAGGTGCAGGTCGACGTGGACCGGGACCAGGCGGCCGAGTACGACCTCTCGACGACCCAGATCGCCCAGACGGTCCGCTCGGCCATCCAGGGCGTGGAGGCCGACACCTACCGGAGCGGCGAGGACGAGTACGACATCACCGTGCGACTCCAACAGGCCGACCGGACCACGCTGGAAAGCCTCCAAAACCTGACCGTCACGAACCCGCGGGGACAGCAGATCCCCCTCACGTCGGTGGCCACCATTGAGGAAGGCACCGGTTTTGGGTCGATCACGCGCATCGATGAGAGCCGGGTGGTCACCGTCTCCGGCGACGCGGCGCCCGGCTACAACGGGCCGGAGGTGCTCACCCGCGTGCAGGACGAGCTCTCGGAGTACCGCGAGCAGTTGCCCCCCGGTTACACGATGGAGTACACAGGCGGCAACGAGGAGCAGCAGGAATCCTTCGGGTTCCTCGGCACGGCCCTTGCCATCGGGGCCTCGCTCATCCTGCTCATCATGATCATCGAATTTAACTCCATTAGCGCGCCGTTCATCATCATGGCCGCTGTGGGGCTGAGCCTAATTGGGGTGTTCCTGGGCCTGATCCTCACCCGCACGCCGTTCAACCTCTTCACCTTCATCGGCATCATCGCCCTCGCCGGCATCGTGGTGAACAACAACATCGTCCTGGTCGACTACATTATGCAGTTGCGCGGGCGGGGGGCGGACAAGCAATCGGCCATTATCGAGGGCGGCGCCACACGCCTCCGCCCGGTCTTGCTGACGGCCCTGACGACCATCCTCGGCCTCGTGCCGCTCACCTTCGGCATCAACGTCGACTTTGTGGGCCTGCTGGCCGACTTCGCCCCAAACCTCCAGTTCGGCAGCGAAAACACGCAGTTCTGGGGCCCGATGGGGACGGCCATCATTTCGGGGCTCACCTTCGCCACGTTCCTCACGCTCGTGATCGTGCCGGCGATGTACTCGGCGTTCGACTCGGTGAGCCTGCGAGTCACAGAGGCCTTTGGGGGAGAGTCGGAGAACGCCTCGATCGTGAGCGACACGGTGGTCACGGAGAGCCTCCTCGACGACGGTGTGCCGGGCGACGGCGCCCCTACGGCCCCCGAGGCGCCATCGCCAAAACCCGAGCACCCGTCGGAATCGTAGGGGACTCTACCCGCCGAGGCGATTGCATGTTGAACGCTTCGTCGAGCGAAGGCAGCTCCGCAGCCTCTGATCGTAGGGAAGTGCCGGGAAAGCGTGGGCACATGGGGGTCGTGAATTTCTGCTCCGTTCGAACGGCACGAACAGGCCACTGTCGCTGAGATGCGATTGCCGTGCTCTACCTGCATGGAACAGGAAATCCGCCTGTCCAGTCTGTACCCTCCCGAAGAAACTGAATGGGGCGACCTGCATTTGCTAGTAATCCTACGGTAACATCGCTGCGGGTTTCCGCCGCACGGCCCTGTGCGGGCCCTGCCCACCGTATTTCCTTCAGTTCCCTTCCGTCCCTGAATGGGCTTACTCGTTTTTTACGTCGCGCTGGCGATTGGCGTCTCCTTCCTGTGCTCGATGATGGAGGCGGTGCTGCTGAGCGTAACCCCCTCGTACGTGGCGGCCCTGGAGCGCAAGGGAAGCGCCGTGGGCGAGCGCATACACGAGTTTAAGGAAAACGTCGACCGTCCCCTGGCGGCGATTCTGAGCCTCAATACAATTGCTCATACGGTGGGGGCGGCGGGCGTGGGGGCTCAGGCCGCTATCGTCTTCGGGGAAGCGTACACGGGCATTGTCGCGGCAATCCTCACCCTCCTCATCCTTGTCCTCTCGGAGATTATCCCGAAGACGCTGGGGGCTGTATATTGGCGCACCCTCACGCCGTCGGTCGTGCGCATGTTGACGGCGACGATCATCGCGATGTGGCCACTCGTAAAGCTGTCGCAGGGGATTACGCACCTGCTCTCGCAGGAGGAAGAGGAGACGGCCTTTAGCCGCGAGGAGTTTACGGCCATGGCCGAGCTCGGCGAGGAAGAGGGGGTCTTCGAGGAGAAAGAATCCCGCATCCTGCGCAACCTGTTCCGCTTCAACTCGCTGCGGGTGAAGGACGTGATGACGCCCCGTACCGTCATCTTCGATCTGCCGGAGAACACCACCATTGGCGAGGTCGTGGAGGAGCACGACGAGTTCCGCTTCTCCCGCATCCCGGTATACGACGACGACCCCGACGACATCACCGGTTACGTGCTGAAGGACGAGATGCTGCTGCGGGCCGCGCAGGAGGAGTTCGACGTGACCCTGGAAGAAATGGCCCGCGACATCCTGGTGGTCCACGAGACGCTGCCTCTCCCCGACCTGCTGGAGCGGCTGCTCGACCGCCTGGAGCACATCGCCCTCGTGGTGGACGAGTACGGCGGGGTGGCGGGGGTGGTCACGCTGGAGGATGTGGTCGAAACGCTGCTGGGGCTGGAGATCGTCGACGAGGCCGACTCGGTGGAGGACATGCAGGCCCTGGCCCGGAAGCAATGGTTCAAGCGGGCGCGCGAACTGGGCATGGTCTCGGAAGACGCCCTTGAAGCCCCTGAGGTCCCCACGGAGAACGACCTCGAAGAAACGGTCCTGCAGCAGGACGCGACAGAAGATGAGTCCGTCGCCGCCGCCGAAATGCCCGAGAGGTCCCGTCGGCCCTCGTCGAAATCGCCCGCGGATGAATAGCCGCGTCTCTCCCCCCGTGCCGTATGCCGCGCTCCATCGACGAGTTGCCGGATGCTTCCTTCCGGCGGCTTGCTCGTCCCCACCTGCCCCCGCCCGCCGAGATTAACGACGTACACCTCATTGGCATCTGCGGCACGGACATGGGCGCTCAGTGTCCGCTTTGAGTCAGCCGAGTCGCGGCGGCTCATCGCGTCCCCCTACTCCTGTGCTCGCCGGCGCAGGAGCTCGCGATCCACCTTCATCCGATCCTGAACCGCCGCGTCGGGGAGCCGGTGCACAGCGTCCGGAAGCTTGAAGCGCGGGAGCACTGTCGCTAGGGAGGCCCGCCAGTCGTCCGGGACCCGCCCGGTTTCCAACCGAACGAAGGCAACGGGACGCCGTCCGTACTCCTCATCGGGAACCGGCACCACGACGGCTCGCTCGATACCGTCGAGCCGCTCCAGGGCCGCCTCAATCTCCTCAGGCCGGATGTTTTCCCCGCCGGACACAAACTGCCGGTCCACGCGTCCCTGCACGTGGAGTCGCCCCTGCGCATCGAGGCGGCCCAGATCGCCGGTCGGGAACCACCCGTTCACGCGTGGATCGCGGACCTGCCCCGCCTCGTCGATTCCACGACACAGGGTCGGGCCGGCCACGAGGATTTCCCCGTCGTCGTCGATGCGCAGGCGGCGGTGGGGGAGACAGCGCCCGGCCGTCCGCAAGTCGGCGAGGGGCGCGCCCGGGGGCGTAGCGGTCACCTGCGAGGCCATCTCGGTGGAGCCGTAGCTCGTGTGGAGGGGCCATCCGCGGGCGTGCCCCCGACGCAGGAGCGCCTCCGGCAACGGTCCGCCTCCGAGAAGCACGCCACGCACGCGAGGGGGTAAGGATCCGTCTTGGGCGTCGAGAAGGCGACGGAGCTGTGTGGCGACGAGAGACAGATGCGTGGCGCCGGTCGTGCCGAGGGCGGCCGACAGGAACGCGTCCCGGTCCGGAATGGCCACGGCGGCTCCGGACAGCGCGCACCGCACAAGAATGGCCAGCCCGCCGACGTGGTACGGCGGCAGCGACAGGAGCCAGCGGTCGCCGGGGCGCAGCCCGGAGACTACTTCCTCGCTCCGCTCGGGGCGCAGGGGAAGGTTGGCGTTCGACCCCTTGGCGCTGTAGAGATGATTCGCCCACGAGTGCAGGACGGCGCTCGGCGTGCCCGTGCTCCCCGACGTGAAGATGAGCGACGCGCGGCGATGGATGGGCCGAACGCCTGGAGTGGAATCTCCTCCTCCTTCCCGTTCGACAATCCGGTCGGGGGTACACGCCTCGGGATCGCTCTCTCCATCAAGCAATGCAGAGTCGCGGGTTACGAGAAGTTTTGCCTCCATCCGCTGCGCAGTGCGCCGGACCTCTGCGGCCGGGAGGCGGGTGCTAAGCGGCATCGCTACGCGGCCCGTCCGCCACAGGGCCCACAGCAGAATCACGAGGTCGGGTCCGCGATGCAGTCGCAGCGCGACGCGATTTTCTTCGGGCAAACCGGCATCTCTCAACCGAACACAGGTCGCCGCCACGGACGCGTCGAGCTCCGCGTAGGTCCACCGCCGCTCTGGGGTCCAGAGTGCCAGGGTCCTGGGGCGGGCCTGGGCGTGACGGTGAACGGGACACGGAGCGGCGGGACCAGCGGGCATGCGGGAGCGTTAGGACGAGTAGACATCAATGCGTTCGAGACGGTCTTTGTCGACGGCAATGGGAGCGCCGACTACGGATCGGACATCGATCGACGGGCCGTCCATCGGGAGCGGCGGACGGAGCACGTCGTCTGCGAGGCGATCGTACGTGGAGAGCCCCACGGGCGTGTCTGGGCCGGTGGTCGCCAGGGCCACGAGCATCCGAAGCCCGACGCCCGACTCGTACGCGGCGCTGATCACGGAGGAGACGCCGACCTCCCGAGCGGCCCGCCTCCACTCCAGTGTCCGTCGGACGCCCCCGAGAAGCGTCGGCTTGAGGACGACCGCAGACACGGCGGGGGCATCTCGAAGGGCGTCCGGCCCGACCTCCCGGGTCGTTTCGTCGAGCGCGACGGGCAGGTCGGTCTGCGTTCCCAAATCCGAACGCTGCGTCGGATCGGTCAGCGGCTCCTCGACGTAGGCGATCGGCAGGTCGCAGGTCGCCTCCGCGAACGCCACGGCCTCCTCCAGCGACCAGGCCCGGTTGGCGTCCGCCCGAAGCGTCACTGCATCACCGAGCGACCTACGGATCGTCCGAAGGAACTCAATCTCCTCTCCGACGGGTCCGCGTCCCACCTTCACCTTGACGGCCCGGTAGCCCTGCTCCCGATACCGGGCGGCCCGCGCCGGGCCGTCGTCTTCGGGGCGCGTGAGGAGAGCATTCAGGGCTACGGTCGATCGCGGATCTCCAAGCACAGCCGGCACGGACGCGCCGCGGGTCGCCGCGACCAGCTCCACCACGGCACTCTCCGCAGCGAATCGGAGGGACGCCGGGCACTCCGGCCCGCAGGAGGGCGTCCGCAGCGACGGGTCGAGGGTCCCTTCGGAATGGGGAATGGTCGTCCCCGTCCACAGCGGTGCATGACGCCGGGCGACTGCTACGACCTCCGGTAGCGAGTGGGCGCTGAATCCAGGCAGGGGCGCCGCGTCGCCCCATCCGATGGCGCCTTGCTCCGTGGCGAACCGCACCAACAGGCCGCGTCGACGCTGCACCGTGGATCCCGTCATCCGCAACGGGGTCGTGAGGGGGAGCTCGTACCGATACAGATCGACCGTCGCAATTTCCACGCGTGTGGGAACGAATTAGAGGTTCCAGCCGATGCTAAACAGGACGGCCCAGAGCAGCAGAATTCGCCCTGTTGCCCCGAGCAGCGGATTGAGCCGCTCCGAGTCGGTGGTCGCGGCCATCGTGTGGACCGGCCGGACCGCCAGCGGGAGCAGCGCGAGAGGCAGGGCCGCCCACGGATGCATCTCTGCTCCGAACGGCCCGACCGCCAGAAGGCCTGCAAGCACCAGCGCCCCGATCACGCAGACGCCGTACGCCACGACGCCAAAGCGGCGCCCGAAGCGCACCACGAGCGTTCGCTTGCCGGCCTCCCGATCCTCGGCCTCGTCGCGCACGTTGTTCACCATCAGAATGGCGATCGACAGCAGGCCCGGCCCCGCCCCCGCCACGAGCAC
>PXTN01000080.1 GCA_003022565.1 Bacteroidetes bacterium QS_3_64_15
TGTACGGATCGTACGCCCGCGGAGACGCCACCCCTCAGAGCGACGTCGACGTGCTCGTCGTATTGACTGGAGACACCACCCCGGCAGACACGAAGACGGCACACGAGGTGATGCACGCCCTCCGAGAGAAATACAGCGCTCACGTGTCGCCCATCGTTGCCTCTCGCGAGCGATTCGACACCTACAATCAGCCCCTTTACCGAAACGTGCGGGAGGATGGGGAACTGCTTTTCCCCGAAAATGCCCCCGCCGTTTCTACCGCCCTACAGCACCACACCTACCCGTCCGATATTAGCCCCCGCGGCATGAAGCAAGCGACCGAAGACTCGCTGGACAGAGCTCACCAGTCTCTACGCTCCGCCAGGGTCGTGCTGGACGAGGCGGACGACCCGAATGCTGCGGTCTCTTCCGCGTACTATGCCATGCTCCATGCCGCCCGAGCAGCCCTGAACGAGGCGGGTGAAGCCCCGAAGTCACATCGGGGCATCCAGCACCAGCTCCGCGAGACGTACGTAACGGGGGGACCCCTCGACGGTCACTACCACAGCCTATTATCCCGGGCTGAGGACAAACGGCTAGAAGCCGACTATGACGCTTCCCCCTCCATCACACTCGACGAGGCTGAGCAATGGCTCCACCGCGCCGAGGATTTCGTCGACACCGTCGAGTCGATGTTGCCTGACGCTGCCTCAAACGACGACTCAGCGTCGTAAGACGACGTAATTCGATGAGGAAAGCCCTTGGGAGAGGAACTTTCGACCGTCCCTGCGGTGGGCGGTACTGCTGCACGCATTCCCCTTCACAATTCCCCCGTACGTCTATGTCCGTCGCCCGCGAAGATGTGCTGGATGCCCTGCGAAAGATCGAGCATCCGGACGAGGAGAAGGACATCATCCGGCTCGACATGGTGAAGGACCTCACGATTGAGGACGGCCACGTGGCCTTCACGGTCGTGGTGAAAGACCCGGACGGGCCCTTCGCCAATCAGGTGCAGGAGGCCTGCCGTCGCGTGCTGCACGAGGAGGTCAGCCGCGAGCTGGCGGTGGACGTGGAGCTCGACAGCGAGATGATCCCGCTCGGCGATGACCTAATGGTGGGCAATCAGGGCGGGGAGAAGCAGCAAACAAGCGGCGAGGACGGGGTGCAAAACACCATCGCCGTAGCCAGCGGCAAGGGCGGCGTGGGCAAGAGCACCGTGGCCGTCAACCTGGCGATGGCCCTCTCGGACCAGGGCTACGAGGTGGCCCTCGTCGACACCGACATCTACGGCCCCTCGATCCCGAAGATGATGGGGATGGAGGGCGAGAAGCCGCGCGTGAACGACGAGCGGAAGATGGTGCCGCTCGAAAAGCACGGCATCAAAACGCTGTCGATGGGCTTCATGGTCGACCCCGACCAAGCAGTCGTCTGGCGTGGGCCGATGGTGACGAAGGCGGTGCGCCAGTTCCTCGGCGACGTGGACTGGGGCAAGGTCGAGTACATGATCCTCGACCTGCCCCCCGGCACGGGCGACGTGCAGCTCACGATCGTGCAGACGATTCCCCTCACCGGCGCCGTCGTTGTGTCGACGCCGCAGGATCTCGCCCTGGCCGACGCGCGGAAGGGCAAAGCCATGTTCGACAACGTAGACGTGCCCGTCGTGGGGATGGTCGAAAACATGGCCTACTTCTCTCCGCCTGACCAGCCGGACCGCAAGTACTACCTCTTCGGGCGAGAGGGCGCGCAGGACCTGGCCCGGGAGCTCGACGTGCCATTCCTCGGAGAAGTACCCATCGAACAGAAGGTCCGTAAGAGCAGCGATCAGGGAATCCCCATCGTCCGCTCTGCCCCTGAGAGCAACTCCGCCCAGGCCTTCGACGACATTGCCGACCAACTCACCGAGCAGGTGGCCCTTCGCAATGCCGAGTCCGACCCGACGCAGAAGATCGAGATCCTGTACGAGTAGAGGCGTCCCGCCGGGACGCCGCCGCCGAACGGACCGTGCCCTCGTCCGTTGATCTTTCCACACGTGCATCCGTTGTACTTGATAGGCGACCGACGGTCCTCCCGCCGCCTCACGCAACTGCCCCGCCGCTTTATGCCCGACGACGTGCCCTCTTCTCCCAACTCCGGGACCGGTTCAGATGCGAGCATCGACCCGGAGCTGCGCGACGACATTGAGGAAGCCCTCGACACGATTCGGCCCTACCTGATGGCGGACGGGGGATCGGTCCGCCTGCTGAACGTTACCCCCGACTACGTCGTCGAACTGGAACTGCTGGGCGCCTGCGGGTCGTGTCCCATGAGCACGATGACCCTGCGCGCGGGCATCGAGCAGGCCCTGAAACGCTCGGTGCCGAAGGTGAAGCGGGTCGAAGCCGTCAACTCAGCGACAGTGGCGTAAGGGACGGGTCCTTTAGGACCGTCCCCGCTCGGCTCCTCTTTGAGAGATATGCTCCTCGGTCCATGGCCGGACGGACCCGACGCGTAGCCATGATGCGCGAGCATAGGGGGCCTCTCTTCTTCGAGACACCCGTCGCACATCACGTCTTCCCTACAGGCGCACGTCCAGTCCGACCCGAGCGGTCACATAACGGGTCGACGTGCTCGTGTTGAGCTTTGAATCCGTTGTGTTGACGACGACAAGCCGGGGCTCGAAGAAGAACGCATAGGTGTCGTTGACGCGAAAGGTCGACCCGATCGCCGCGTGAAACCCCCTGTTGGTCGTTGCGATCCGCGGAAAGATCTCATCCCGCTGGCCACTTCTCGCCTCTCCGAACACGGTTCGGTAGACCCCTACCCCGCCCGACACGTACGGATGCGCGTCGCTCCGACTGCGGAGGGTATAGCGCAGCCCAATCGATCCGTTCAGAACGTTGAAGTCACCTCCGTCGACCGTCGACTCCACTGTTAGCTCCTCATCAATGAGTCCAACGTTGTCCCCATTCAAGGTAAACCGGTCGTAATTTCCCTGAAGCACAAGTTCTACCCCCCTGTACAGTTCAATGCCAGCCTCGAGCCCGAGGTCGATCCCGGAATTCAGAACGTTGTTCAGTCCATCCGGGGACTGAAAGAAGGCCGCCCCCACGTTCCCCCGCACCGAGACCGTGGGCTGGGCCGTCGCGCTGGGAACGAGCAGAATGGCAAGGAAGACGAAAAGAACACCGGTTCGCCGCATGGGACTGAAGGGATTCGTTTGGGCACGGGGCCTCTCGTTGGACCCAACTGGAATTCGGGCTGCTCCGTCGAGGCCGTCCGGAGACGCTCCTAGATGACTGCAAGACGATGACCGTCGTCGCACTCTGCACGGAAAATGCCCGCTTTGCACAACCTTCTCTACCGGGCACTCCTCCGCTGGATCCTCTCTCCGATCTTTCATCCGAAAACGCATGTCCGATCCCGACCCGATGCCCGTCGTGACCGTCTTTCTCCGCAATCGGGGCGAGGTGCTACTCTTTCGTCGCAGCGACGACGTGGGGTCCTATCCCGGCCGATGGGGCGCCGTCACCGGGCACGTGGAGAACGACGATCCGCAGGCGTCCGCCTTTCAGGAGATCGAGGAAGAGACGGGCCTGCACGAGCACGACGTGACGCTGGCGCAGCAGGGCTCCCCGTTCACGGTCACCGACGAAGACCGGGACACTCGCTGGCGCGTGCATCCCTTCCTCGTCGATACGGGCACCCGGTCGATCCAGACGAACTGGGAGACCGCGGAGGCCGAGTGGGTGTCTCCGACGACGATCCTGCGGCGCGACACCGTCCCTCGGCTCTGGACCTCCTACCGCCGCGTGGCACCCTCCATTCTCGGCATCACGGACGACACGACCCACGGCTCCGCCCACCTCTCGATTCGGGCCCTGGAGGTCCTGCGCGACCGGGCCGGCATGCTGGCCACGTCCGATACGTCCACGATCGAGGATGCCCGGGCACGCTTGGTCGACACCGCGCACCGCCTGCTGGACGCTCGCCCGTCGATGGCGGCGCCGGCCAACCGCATCCACCGCGTTATGCACGCGAGCCGCCCCGAACTGCTGCCGAAGACGGTCGAGATCAACGCCCACGAGGCGATTCAGGGCGCCCTGACTGCGGATGCCGACGCTGCTGACGCGGCTGCGGCGCAGGTGAGCGGGGCGCACGTGCTCACACTGTCCCGCTCCGGCACCGTGCTGGCAGCCCTGCGTCAGGCCGACCCCGCGCCGAGGGTCAGCATCGCCGTGTCGGAGCCCGGGGGCGAAGGGATTGGCGTCGCCGAGCATCTCGTGGACGCAGGTCGCGACGTGACACTTCTCCCCGACGCGGCCGTCGCCCGTCGTCTGGACGCAGGGTCTATCGATGCGGTGCTGGTGGGAGCAGACACCGTACTGCCGTCCGGGGCCGTCGTGAACAAGGTAGGCACCTATGGCGCGGCGCTCGCCGCCCACCGGGCCGACGTGCCCGTCTACGCCGCCTGCGCGGTCGATAAGATTTCGGTGGACGGCGACGTGTCCGACGAGTCGGTCCCGTCGCGGACGGTGTACGACGGGCCGACAGACCTGGAGGTGTGGGCCCCTCGCTTCGACACCACTCCGGCCGAGCTCATCACCGGCGGGCTTCTCACCGAACGTGGTGCGCTAACGACGGACGAGGTGGGAGCCGCGACTGAGGAACTCGCCGGACTCCGGGCCTGGATGTGATCCGGCGTCCCCCCTTCCGCTTGTCACAGGTCCTGCTTCTCAACGACGTCCAGGACTGCCCGGGCAAACCGCCGGAAGTCATCCAGCCGCTCGTGGGTGATCGAATGCACAATCTGCCAGTCCATGGAGCGATAGGCGTGAACGGCGACGTTCCGAAATCCGACAGCCCCCTGCAGGCGCTGGGCTAACGTTGCTGAAAGGACGCCCATCTCGTGAAGCCGATCGAACCCTTCGGCCATCGTGTCGGGAGGTGCCCCGTCATCCTCAGAAATGAGATGAGCCGCAATGTCCACGCAGAGCTGCACGGCGCGGGTCAGGTTGACCGTGATGATGTCCTGCCGGTCCCAATCGCGTTCCAGGTCCTCGACGGAGTCTCCTCGTTTGTCCTCCACCCGCTGCACACACCGCCGCAGGGACTCGATCTTTTCCAGAATTAGCTCCGCATCCATTGCTCGCGTCGGTCTTTGAGAATGCGACGCCGATAGGGAAGCCAGTCGGCCTGATCGAACCACCAGCGCTTGATGAGCTCGGCGTACAGGACCGTGTCGTCACAGAAGAGGGGAGTTCCATCCTGGAGAGTCCGCCCCACGATGGGTCCCCGAGTGGCCTGAAGGTCGATCAGATCGACCGGCCGTCCGCTCACCCGGGCAAGCCGTTCAATCAACTGTTTCTTGTCCGTCGCGGAAAGCGGGCGCTCTCCCAGAACGGCCACGTCGAGGTCGCTGCCCGGGCGCTCGCGGCCCTGAGCGAGCGACCCAAAGAGCCAGGCCACCTCGACGTGCTCGTGCCCTCGAAGGCACTCAGCAATGTCGTCCAGATCTTCGCGCATGACCGGGTTGGAAGGGACGGTTGGCAAAAATTACCCTTGTTCCTAACACCGGCAGCCCCCTCGTCGTTCATCCCGCCGCCCTACGCCTCGATCCGAATCTGTCTCGCCACGACGCTCCCCTTTTCGGGATCGTCACGGGCAAACCCTCAGAATCTCTTCACGAACCGAAGTTCCCTACGCTCGTTGATTCCTGCCCATCCGCTTGCTACCCTGTGAGGGGAGGGGCATGCGTTTCCTGTCCCACGTACTGCCCGGTCGTCTAATGGCAGGACAGCGGCCTTTGGAGCCGTTAGTGGTGGTTCGAATCCACCCCGGGCAGCAGCACGCACGTTTTCCTCCCATTACCGATCATCCCGGCCCGGCCCATGCGCGCCTCGAGTAACGAAAACCGCGTTGCCATCTTCGGAGGCCGCTCGAACCCGGCCCTCGCCCAAAAAATCGCCGAAGCATACGGCACGACCCTCGGCGACCTCACCATCCGCGACTTCGCCGACGGAGAGATCTACGTCCGCTTTGAGGAGTCCATCCGAGGGGCCGACCTGTTTATCATCCAGAGCACTCACCCCGACGACCGTCGGGGCAACTGGATGGAGCTGCTCCTCACGATTGACGCCGCTAAGCGGGCCTCGGCGGCGCGGGTGACAGCCGTGATTCCCTACTTCGGCTACGCTCGACAGGAGCGCAAGGACCAGCCGCGCGTCTCCATCGCGGCGAAGCTGATGGCCAACATGCTCACCTCGGCCGGCGTGGACCGCATTCTCACCATGGAGCTGCATGCCGCCCAGATCCAGGGCTTTTTCGACGTGCCAGTCGACCACCTCCAGGGTTCCACGGTTCTCACCGACCACGTGCACCAGTTTGACCTGGAGAACTTTGTCGTCCTGGCGCCGGACGTAGGCGCCCTCAAGATGGCGCGATCGTACGCGCAGCGCCTAGGGGTGGACTTGGCCCTCATCGACAAGCGGCGCCCTCAGCAGAACGAGGCCCAGGTCATGAACGTCATCGGCGACGTCGAGGACAAGAACGTCCTCATCATTGACGACATCGTCGACACGGCCGGCACCCTCACGCGGGCGGCCGCGGCCCTCAAGGATTACGGCGCGCTGAAGATCATGGCCGCCTGCACGCACGGCCTCCTGTCCGGTCCAGCGTACGATCGTCTCGAGAGCTCCCCCCTCGAACGGCTCATCATTACCGACACAATTCCCCTCAAGCGCCCGTCGGACTCCATCGAGGTGGTGAGCGTCTCGAACCTGTTTGCGAAGGCCATCCGCCACATCTACACCGACCGGTCGGTCTCTACGCTCTTTACCGAGTAGGAGAGGATAACAGCTCCGTGACGGAACGGCCGGAGTCAAATCAAGACCCCGTCTCGTAGCTCGTATTGCGCAGTGCGTATTGCGTACTCCAGTCGAAGGAAAAGTGCGAACCAAATACGCGATACGAAATACGCACCACAAACGAGCGTCTATTTTGCTTGAATCGGCCACGGGTCCCTGGAACCAGAATGCAGCACCACGTCTAGTAGGTACCTTGCACGCAGGCACGATTGACTGCCCGACCCCCTGTGTCGCCGTCGCATCTGCTCACCGGATTGAGTACCCCGCCATGGACGCCCCCGTCATCGACGCTCAGCCGCGCGAAACCGGCTCGAAAGCCGCACGCGAGATCCGCAACAACAACCGCGTTCCGTGCATCCTGTACGGCCGCACCGTGGAGTCGACGCCGCTCCAGATTCCGATCGCCGACCTCAATAAGCTAATCTACCGGCGCACGGCCCCGGTGGCCGAGGTGCAGATGGATGGAGACACGTGGCACTGCATCCTCAAGGACTATGATCTGCACCCGCTGACGGACCGCCCTCTGCACGCCGACTTTCAGGCGCTCGTGGAGGAGGACGAGGTCACGCTGACCGTCCCGGTGCGCTACGCCGGCATCCCGATTGGCCAGCAAAACGGGGGCGACACGCAGCAGATTGCCCGCGAGCTTACGATCTCGGTCCTGCCCGAAAACATTCCTTCCCAGATCGAGGTCGACATCAGCGAACTCGCCATCGGGGACTCCATGCACGTCTACGACCTCGACGTCGGCTACGAGATCGAAACGTCTCGCGACCAGACGCTCGTGACGGTCGTGGCCCCGCAGATCGAGACTGCCCCGACCACCGAGGAAGAGGAGGAAGAGGAAGAGCTCACCGAAGAAGAGATTGCCGAAGAGGGCGAGGCAGTCGACACAACGGGCGAAGAGGGCGAAGAAGCCGAGGGCGAAGCCCCCCCCGAAGACGAAGGCGGCGAGCAGGATTACCAGGACTACCAGTAGTCTGTCCCTCGGCCCGCCTTTCGCCTGAGCGTTTGATCTCGCCTGAGCGTTTGAGCGGTTCCGTTCGGTTGATCTTTTCCAGAAGGGCGGCCCCGTCGGCCGCCCTTTCGCATTGTTTCTACGCGTCACCTGCCCCGCATGTCTCCCTCGTCGCTGCTCGTTGTCGGCCTTGGCAATCCGGGCGCTGAGTACGAGGACACGCGCCACAACGTCGGCCATCAGGTCGTAGACGCGCTGGCCGAGCAGCTCGAGGTGTCGTTCGACCATCAGCCGGACGCGCTCATCGGCTGGGGGCGTCACGACGATGCGGAAATTGGGCTGGCCGTTCCTCTCACCTACATGAATCGGAGCGGGGATCCCGTTGCGGCACTGCGGGAGCACTACGACTTGGCCCTCGGTCAGCTCCTCATCGTCGTGGACGACCTCCACCTCCCCGTCGGCACCATCCGTCTGCGCCCCTCCGGCAGCAGCGGTGGGCACAACGGGCTCGCCCACGTCGCCCAGCGGCTTGGCACCACCGAGTTTCCCCGTCTTCGGATCGGCATCGGCGACGAGTTTCCCGACGGACGACAGTCCGATTACGTGCTTTCCCCCTTCACCGATGAGCAGAAGTCGGCAGCCCGGTCGGCGCTGAAGGACGCGAGGGATGCCGTCCTCACGGTGGCTCACGCAGACCTGGATGCGGCAATGAATCGATTCAACTAATGTGTCGGACGCGGCGCACCCGTCGCTTGTACTCCGAAATAAACAATCTCGACTGGGGGAAGCAGCCCAGCCGGAATCAGAGCACAGTGCGAAGGCGCACTATCCCAGGAAGTAGGCAAAGAGGGGCAGGAAGATCACGGCCACTTTGCCCATCAGCTTGATGAGTACGTTGAGCGAAGGCCCGGCCGTGTCTTTCAGCGGGTCGCCCACGGTATCGCCTACAACCGAGGCCTTGTGCGCCTCACTGCCCTTGCCCCCATGCACGCCGGACTCGATGTACTTTTTGGCGTTGTCCCATGCCCCCCCGGCATTCGACATAAAGATGGCCGTCAAGAAGCCGCTTATCAGCACGCCTGCGAGCAGTCCCGCCAGGGCCTCAACGCCGAGGCCGGGCAGAACCCCCACCACAGCCGGTGCGACCAGGACCACAATGCCGGGCAGCATCATCTCGCGCAAGGCTGCTTCCGTCGTGATTTCCACACACCGGGCGTAGTCCGGTTTTGTGTCGCCGCTGCGCACACCGTCGATCTCGGCGAATTGACGTCGCACCTCGTCGACGACGGCCGCTCCCCCTCGGCTGATGGCGTGAATTCCGACCGAGGAAAGGTAAAACGTAAGCATCGCGCCGAGAAGCAGTCCCACCAGCACGGCGGGGCTCATGAGGTTGACCCCTGCCTCCAACGACAACAGGTCCTGTGCGGCCGCCTCCGAAAAGTATGTCGCCAACCACGCGAGAGCCGCCAATGCCGCGGAGCCGATGGCAAAGCCCTTGCCGATGGCAGCGGTTGTGTTGCCGGCGGAGTCGAGCGCCTCACACCGCTCTCGCACGTCTTGACCGAGGTCAGCCATTTCCGAGATGCCCTGCGCGTTGTCGGTAATTGGCCCGTAGGCGTCGGTCGACAGCACCACACCGAGCGTAAGCAACATGCCGAGGGAGGCAAGCGCAATGCCGAAAAGACCGCCCAGATAGTGGGCCAGGAGCGTCGCCGCCGCGACTGCCAGGGCGGGCACCACCGTACTGAGCATGCCTGTCCCGAGTCCCTCAATGAGGGTCGTCGCAGCCCCCGTCTTAGCCGACTCCGCAATCTGCTTCACCGGCGCATACTCCGAGGTGTAGTACTCGGTCGCTTTCCCAATCAGGACGCCTGTGGCGAGACCGGCCAGGATGATCAGAAAGAGCGCCCATCGCACGTCCATTGTCGCCGCCGCACCGTCAATCACAGTCGCCGCCGACTCGCCTCCCGGCACGAGCCAAAGGATGAGGCACAGGGCCAGGAGGCTCGTGAGCACATTGGCGACCGTGGTTCCGCGGTTAAGCGCCGATCGGGCATTAGCAGCCTGCTGTTCGTAGGCGATGTCTGCCCCCTCCCCCGCACTTACGAAGAAGTACCCGATGATGGACGACACAATGCCGAGCCCCCCGAAGAGGAAGGCAATCATGAGTCCCAGATTCTCGAACTCGAGGGTCGGGAAGGCCGCGACAAAGTCGATCTCCGCGCCCAAGAACATGGTTGCCGCGACCGCCGAGACGTACGATTCGTACAGGTCCGACCCCATTCCGGCCACGTCGCCTACGTTGTCGCCCACGTTGTCGGCGATGACGCCAGGATTGCGGGGGTCATCTTCGGGGATGCCGGCTTCAACCTTGCCCACCACGTCGGCGCCCACGTCTGCAGACTTGGTATAGATGCCTCCTCCCACGCGTAGAAACAATGCTACGCAGGAGGATCCGAAGGCGTAGCCGAGCCAGGCATGACTGTACTCCGGAAACAGGACGTAGATGAACGTGAGCCCCAACAGCCCCAGTCCCACCACCGAGAAGCCCATCGTGGACCCCCCCGAGTAGGCGATGTTCAGCGCCTTCGCGAAACTGCTCTGCGCAGCGTGGGCCGTGCGGCCATTGGATTTCGTAGCGATCCACATGCCAATCCATCCGGCCAGTCCCGAAGCTACCGTTCCGGCGAGGAACCCAACCGTCGTCGGGAGCCCCGTCTCCGGCATGGCGTACAACAACAGTGCCACGACGACAGTGAAGATGGACAGATATCGGAACTCACGGGTCATGAACGTTTTCGCTCCGGCCTGGATGTCGCCAGATAACTCCTGTACGCGCTCGTTACCAGCGTCTTGTCGAAGGATGTATCGGACAAGATAGAAGGCGAAGGCGAGAGCAAAAAGCGAGGCGATACCCGCTATGAGGGGGGCGTTCGTAACGACAAACTGCTTCACGATACAAGGGAACTGTAATCGGTTTTCGAACAAGACTTTTCGAACAAGACGAGTACGGGCTAGACTGCATGCAGGGCTCCTGCAGCGAGCACAAAAGGACACGACCCTTCACAGGGCGCGACAGCAGTCCGAGCACAGTTGAGAAAAACAAGCAGGAGACTATGTGACCTGACTTGCCCTGCCACGTCCGTACTTTAGGGTCCATGGAGTGTTGTTTCAAAACGGCTCTTCTTAGGATGTCCGCTGCAGACGAGGAACGCAACCGCTGAGACTGATTCTTTCGTTTTTTGCCATCGCTTCTTTCCACGTACTCCTGCCTTCTCTCCGTCCCGGTGCCAGCCCGTCGTTTCATTCGTGAACGTAATTCCCTACATTGGAATTCACTCGTCCCGGCGGCCCCTGAAGGTCCCTACGCACTTTCACTGTACGGTACACAACCGAGATCATGTCACAAGTCGACGTTGAGATGCCCAAAATGGGCGAAAGCATCACTGAAGGTACTGTCATCGCGTGGCACAAGCAGCCCGGCGATCAGGTGGAGCAGGACGAGATCCTGCTCGAGATTGGCACCGACAAGGTCGACACCGAGGTACCCTCTCCGCAGGAAGGGGTGCTGACGGAGGCGCTCGTGGAGGAGGGTGACACCGTGGAGGTGGGCACGGTCATCGCACATCTGGAAACGGAGGCGGAGGATGCAGAGGCGGTCTCCCCCGAGGAGTCGCCGCCCGAAGACACTGAAGCGCCCGAGGCCGAGGAGCCCGACGAGTCGACCGCTCCCCCCTCGGCCGACAGCGAGGAGCCCGAACCGGCCGCCGCGGAGGCCTCCGAATCCCGACAGCCGTCGGGCGACGAGGTCGAGGTCGTGATGCCCAAGATGGGCGAAAGCATTACCGAGGGCACCGTCATCGCCTGGTACAAAGACATCGGCGACGAGGTCGCCATTGACGAGACGCTTCTGGAAATTGGCACCGACAAGGTCGACACGGAAGTGCCCTCCCCCGCCGAGGGCGTGCTCACCGAGAAGCGCGTGGAGGAGGGCGAAACTGTAGAGGTCGGGGCCGTCGTCGCGATTTTGGCCTCGGAGGCGGACGCCGGTCCGGTGGAGGCCCCGGTCCCCGAGGCTCCCGAAGAGGAAGAGACGGCTGAACGGGAAGAGACGGAGATTCCCTCCGCGCCCCCCTCCGGCGACGGCGCGGTGCGCGACACCGAAGAACCGGAGCGCTTCCCCGAGGAGACGATCAAGCGTCGTGGCGACAACGGCCGCTTCTACTCCCCCCTCGTCCGCTCGATTGCCAAGGAGGAGGGCCTCCGCATGAGCGAACTGGAGTCCCTTGAGGGCTCCGGCCGCGGCGGCCGCGTGACGAAGGAAGACGTGCTCGCCTACCTCGAGGAGCGGGAGGAAGAGCCCGCTGCCCCCACGACGGCTCCCGAGCGCCCGCCGCGCCCCAGCCCGCCCGCCGAAGAGACGCCCGCCCGCCCGGACTATTCGGTGGAGGAAGGTCCGAGCGAAGACGAACTTCGCCAGCAGTACGGCGACCGCATCGAGGTCCAGCCCATGGACCGGATGCGCAGGATGACCGCCGAGCACATGGTGCGGTCGAAGGCCACCTCGGCCCACGTCACCTCTTTTGCTGAGGCCGACGTGACGGGGCTCGTCCGCCTCCGCGAGAGCAACAAGGAGGCCTTCCTGGAGCGCGAGGGCGTAAAGCTCACCTACACGCCCTTCTTTGCGAAGGCCGCCGTGGAGGCCCTCCGGGAGCACCCCATCCTCAATGCGAGCGTGGAGGGCGACAAGATCATCCTGAAGAAGGACTACCACGTCGGCATCGCCGTCGCCATCGGCAACAAGGGCCTGCTCGCCCCCGTCATCCGGAACGCCGGCGACTACAACGTGGTAGGCCTCGCCCGGAAGGCCGCAAACATGGCCGAGCGGGCTCGCGACAAGGAGCTCCAGCCCGACGAGTTGCAGGGCGGTACCTTCACGGTCACCAACATCGGCTCGCTCGGCTCGCTGATGGGCACCCCCATCATCAATCAGCCGCAGGTGGGCATCCTTGCCACCGGCGCCATCCAGAAGCGACCCGTCGTTGTGGAGGACGAGGACTTCGGGGACTCCATCTCAATCCGACACATGATGTACCTTTCCCTCAGCTACGACCACCGCATCATCGACGGGGCCATGGGCGCGAGCTTCCTCCAGCGCGTCGTGGCCGAACTGGAGGCCTTCTCCGAGGATGACACCCTGCTTTAGGGAGGCGTGAAAAAGGACGGACAGGTGGACGCGTGCGCGGTTCTGCCTCCATACCTTCATACATTCCCACCTCCATACATTCACACGTACCAGCGCTTCCGTTATTGACACCGTCGGGAATAGGTCCTTGATTGGTAGACACCACCGGCCAATCGAGATCCCTCTGTTTTTGGGCCGGGACGATGCCGAGCCGAACAGAGATCCACTCTTCCGTCACGCACCTCCCTCTCATGCCCGACGACGCACCCACAAACGGCCCCGAGCTTGAGCTCTCCCTGCGCGAGCTCCGCGACCACCTGCAGGCCTTTCAGGACGACTATCTCGAAGACAAGAGCGACGAGACGGTGGGCACCTACCGCCGCTCCCTCAACTCGTTCGAGAGGTGGTTCGTGCAGCAGAACAATTTTCGGTTCACCGAAGACGACGTGCGCGATTATAAGCGCCACCTGATGGAGGAGCGCGAGCTGAGCCAGGTTTCCGTCTCCACCTACCTCACGGCCCTCCGTCGCTTCTGCCAGTACCTCACCGACATCGGCACGCTGAGCGAAAACCCGGCCACGGCCGTGAAGGGCAACCGCCGGCCCGAGACGCACTCGCGCTCGGTGCTCACGGAGTCCGACATCGAGAAGCTGGAGGCGGTCGTGGGCGACGCGACCCCCATCGACAAGCGCGACCGGGCCATCATCTCGCTCATGCTCTACGCGGGCCTGAGCGAGATCGAGATCGTGCGAGCCAACGTGGAGGACCTAGAGCACACCCTCATGGGTCCGGTGCTCCGCGTGCAGGGCAAGGGGCGCGAGGTAAAGGATCAGGAGGCCCCGCTCGATCCGCCGGTGCTGGAGGTCGTGGAGGCGTACCTGGATACCCGCGAGGACGTGCACCCCGAGGATCCGCTGTTCGTGTCCCACGGCCACCGCTCGGATGGGGAGCGGCTCAAGACGCGCTCGGTGCGGAGCCGCATCAACGGCTACCTGAAGGAGGCCGAGATTAAGCGCAAGGGCGTGACGCCGCACAGCCTCACCCACACGGCCGCCCTCCTCTGGCTCAACGACGGCATGCCGCTCGAAGAGGTGAAGGAGCGGATGCGCCACGGCACCCTCGACACCACCATGATCTACTACAAGAAGCAGGGCCTCCTGAAGCGCGATCCGGAGGAGCTGGAAGACCTGGACGTGTAGTGATGTGTGAAGACGCACGGTACACGACAATAGTCGGACGGGTTTTCAAAATAGAACGGGCCTGATGCCCGGCAGTACAGATCGTGAACCTATTCGCGATCTTTGCCGACACCA
>PXTN01000081.1:0-14057 GCA_003022565.1 Bacteroidetes bacterium QS_3_64_15
ACGGGCTCGACCGTCTCCACCTCCAGCCCGGCCATGGTGAGGCGCTCAGCCAGGTCGTCTGGCGCCCAATCCTGCTCAACATACTGATTCAGCCAGCGAAAACTGATGTCCATCTTGGGGAGAAGGGTTGCACGTTGGAAGGTTCAACGTTGAACATTTGGCGTTTCAACGCAATTCAGAACTGATCGAGGAAGCGAGCGTCGTTCTCGTAGAAAATCCGAATGTCGTCGATGCCGTGGCGGAGCATCGCCATGCGCTCCACCCCCATCCCCACCGCGTAGCCGGTGTACAGCTCCGGATCCACGTCCGCGGCGTCGAAGACATTCGGGTGCACCATGCCGCAGCCGAGGATTTCCATCCACTGGCCGCCGTCCTCAGCGTCGTCGTCATCCCACCACACGTCGACCTCGGCGCTCGGTTCGGTGAACGGGAAGTAGCTGGGGCGGAAGCGGAGCGTCACGTCCTCGCCGAAGAGGGCGCGAGCCAGGCTGTAGAGGACCTGCTTGAGCTGTGCCATCGTCACCCCCTCGTCCACGTAGAGCAGCTCCACCTGGTGGAAGAGGCAGAACGACTTGTAGGAGATGGCCTCGTTCCGGTACACGCGGCCGGGCACCGCCACGCGAACGGGAGGCGCGTGGTTTTCCATGATCCGGATCTGGCCGGGCGAGGTGTGGGTGCGTAGGACGGTTGGCTCCTTCGTCGGTGCATCCTTCAAGAAGAAGGTGTCCTGCATGTCCCGCGCCGGGTGGTCAGGCGGGAAGTTGAGGGCCGTGAAGTTGTGCCAGTCCGTCTCAATCTCCGGCCCCTCGTAGGTGGAGAAGCCGAGCCCCCGCAGGATGCGCAGGATCTCGTCGAGCGTCTGCGTGAGCGGGTGCGTGGAGCCGCGGAAGCCCCGCCGCCCAGGGAGCGTGCGATCGATATCGGGGCCGCCCGCTTGCTCCTCCCGCTGGAGCCGCGCCTTCGCCTCGTCGAGCCGCTCCTGCGCCCGGTCCTTCAGCGCATTGACCCGCTTCCCAAACTCAGGACGCTCTTCGGGGGAGAGGTCGCCGATCTGATCGAACAGGCCCGGAATGGCGCCCTGGTTGCGACCGAGGTACTGAATGCGAAACGCCTCCGCCTCCTCTTCGCTCTCGATCGACTCGGCCTCGATCTGCTCTTGGAGCTCGTCGATTTTATCGGACATGGAAGCGCGGTACGGATCAGTGGTCGCGGAAACGTCGCACGTTGTAGCGACGCGCCGTCGCGCGTCGCCTTCGGCAAGATGCCGAGTGGAAGGGCCGTCCAATAAAAAATCCCGCCGAGCCTGCAAGGCAGGGGCAGGACGCAGTCACCGGCAATGTCGGCGGTCGACGCTAACGCCCCTGCGGAATTCGAGAGGTCGAAAACGCAAAGGCAAACTGGAACGTTGAGGGAATCAACGACATCGCAGCACGGCGGTTGGTGACGAGTAATTGGTGAAACGGGATGCGTGGTGTCTCCTTCTCACGCCTCACGCATCACTCTTCACGTTTCACGCATCGCGCGTCATTCCATCACGTGGTCCACGATCTGCTCGAAGGCGTCCGGGTCGTGGACGGCCAGGTCAGCGAGGACCTTCCGGTTCATATCCAGGTCCGACTTTCGGTACTGACCCATGAACTGCGAGTAGGGTACGCCGTGCTGGCGGGTCGCGGCGTTGATGCGGGTAATCCACAGCTGTCGGAACCGCCGCTTCTTCTGGCGACGATCACGATAGGCGTACTGCAGGCCCTTCTCGACCGCATGCTTGGCCACCTTGTACACCTTGCTCCGGCGGCCCCAGTAGCCCTTGGCCTTGTTCAGGATCTTCTTTCGTCGCCGGCGGGTCGCCGGCTTGTTCGTTGCGCGCGGCATGGCAACAGTGTGTTCGTTTTACAGTAGGTACGAGAATACAATCTAGGCGAGCGTCGGCGCGGCACCAACGCTTCCCTGGAAAAGACTCCACAAACAACAGATGGAGCACCGAGAAAGGCCCTCTATCGGGGCGTCGCGTCGAATCGTCGCGTGCCGGCTACGTTGAAAGCATGCGCTTAACGCGCTCCCGATTCGCCTTGTCGTCGACGATCGTGCTCTTGCGCAATTGGCGCTTACGCTTCGGCGACTTCTTGGTCAGCAGGTGTCCTTTGTTCGCCTTCTTGCGCTTGATCTTGCCGTTGGCAGTCTTCTTAAAGCGCTTCTTGGCACCGCTGTGGGACTTCATCTTGGGCATGGCGCACCACCTCTGATGAGGATATTGTTCGCAAGGCAATGATAACAGACTCTCTATATGGATTGTGCGGCGATACGTTCCTGGCCGCACGAACTACGGGCAGGAAGAAACGGACGCAGTCGAAGCGAAGAGCCCCGAGAGCACACGGCCGAGGCGAGGCGCTTCCGTGCTATTTGTTCTTGTGCGGGGCGAGGATCATGACCATGCGCCGGCCTTCCATCTCCGGCTGCTGGTCGATGCGGGCCACGTCCTGGAGCTCCTCGATCATGCGGCGGAGCAGGTCCATGCCTTGGTCCTTGTAGACGATGTCGCGCCCCTTGAACTGGACGTACGCCTTTACCTTGTTGCCGTCCTCCAAGAACTCGCGGGCGTGGTCCACCTTGAAGTTGAAGTCGTGCTCCTCGGTACGGGGCCGGAAGCGAAGCTCCTTCATCTCCATGGACTTCGACTTCTTCCGCCGCCGCTGCTCCTCCTTCTGCTTTTCGTAGCGGTACTTGCCGTAGTCGAGAACCTTGCAGACCGGCGGATCGGCGTCCGGGGCCACCTCAACGAGGTCAAGATCGTGGTCGTGGGCTCGGCCGAGGGCCTCTCCGAAGGGCACGACCTCGTGGTCGCCGTCGGGCTCGACCACCCGAACCTCGTCGGCACGAATTTCCTGATTTACGCGGAGTTTATCGACGTCAGCGATAACTGTGTAGGGGGTTTTGAGGGAAGAACTTGGCTTCGATACGAGAACCGGCCCCCACAGAGCGAGCCCAAGCGTTGCGATGCGCGGACGAGTGAGGCCGGGACATAATACACACGCGGGCCGCCCTGTGAGGTTTCAGTGAAGGTCGCCTGAACTGGGGGCCAGGGTCCGAGTCGCTGCAGGCAGGCAGACTAGTCGAGCGCAGGCGTAAACTCGGGCCCGACGCGGTCGAGAAACTCCTCGACCGACACGGTGCCCTGCTGCCCGTCGGCGTGGGATCGAACCGAGACGGTGCCGGCCTCCTCCTCGTCCCCGCCCACGACGAGCATGTAGGGAATCTTTTGGGTCTCCGCGTCGCGGATCTTGTAGCCCACCGTCTCGTCGGAGGTGTCGATCTGGGTGCGCACGTCCTCCTGTCGGAGGGTCGCCGCCACCGTCTCGGCGTAGTCGACAAAGTCGTCGCCGACCGGGATGATCTGCACCTGCGTCGGCGCGAGCCAGGTGGGGAAGTTGCCCCCGCAGTGCTCGATCAGCACGCCGATGAAGCGCTCCAGCGAGCCGAACGGCGCGCGGTGGATCATCACCGGTCGCCTGCGCTCATCGTTCTCGTCGACGTAGGTGAGCTCGAAGCGCTCCGGCAGGTTATAGTCGACCTGAATGGTGCCGAGTTGCCAGGCGCGGCCCAGCGCGTCCTCGACCATGAAGTCGAGCTTCGGCCCGTAGAAGGCCGCTTCGCCCGGCTCCTCGTAGGCGTCGAGGTCCGTCTCCGCCACGGCCTCGCGGAGGTCCTGCTCGGCCCGGTCCCAGAGCTCATCGCGGCCCACGTACTTCTCAGTGTCCTCCGGGTCCCGCAGCGAGATCTGTGCCTCGAATTCCTCGAAATCGAGTACATCGAGCACCTTCAGGGTCAGATCGATGACCTCCTTGAACTCGGCCTTGACCTGCGCGGGGGTGCAGAAGATGTGGGCGTCGTCCTGCGTGAAGCCGCGCACGCGAGTCAGCCCGCCGAGCTCGCCGGTCTGCTCCTGGCGGTAGACGGTGCCAAACTCGGCCAGCCGCACCGGCAGGTCGCGGTACGAGTGGTGGTCGTTTTGGTAGATCTTGACGTGGTGCGGGCAGTTCATCGGCTTCAGGAGGTAGCCGTCCTCCTCGCCGCCCTCGGCCTCGCCCGTTACCATCGGGGAGAACTGGTCCGCCTCGTAGTGCGGGTAGTGCCCGCTGGTGCGGTAAAGGTCGAGCCGCCCGATGTGGGGGGTGCAAACCGGCTTGTAGCCCTGCTTGATCTGTTCCTGCTGCAGGACCTCGCGGAGCGTCTCTCGGAGCGTAGTGCCCTTCGGCAGCCACATCGGCAGGCCGGGGCCCACCTGCTCGGTGTCGAAGGTAAAAAGGTCCAGCTCCGTCCCGAGCTTGCGGTGGTCCCGCTCCTTGGCCTTGCGGCGCCGCTCCAGGAAGTCCTCCAGGAGCGTCTGCTTCGGAAAGCTGATGCCGTAGATGCGGGTGAGCTGCGGGTTCGTCTCGTCGCCGCGCCAGTACGCCCCGGCCACCGAGAGCAGCTTCGGCGCCTTGATGTCGCCGGTCGACGGGATGTGGGGGCCGCGGCACAGGTCCGTGAACTCGCCCTGCTCGTAAAAGGAGATCTCTCCCTCCTCCAACTCCTCGATCAGCTCCAGCTTGTACTCGTTGCCCTCCTTCTCGTAGTACCGGATCGCGTCCTCTTTCGACACCTCGTGCCGCTCGTATTCCGCGTCGCGCCGGGCGAGCTCCAGCATCTTGTCCTCGATCTCCTCCAGCCCGTCGGCGGACAGGGTCTGATCGCCGAGGTCCACGTCGTAGTAAAAGCCCTGATCGATGGGCGGGCCGATGGTGAACTTGACGCCGGGGTAGAGGGCCTGCAGGGCCTCGGCCATGAGGTGGGCCGAGGAGTGCCAGAAGGTTTCCTTCCCCTCCTCGTCGTCCCAGGTCAGAATCGCGATCTCGGCGTCCTCGGTGATGGGCCGGGCCAGGTCGCGGACCTCGCCGTTGACCTTGATGGCCAGCGCGTCGCGGGCCAGGCCGGCGCCGATGCTCTCGGCAATCTCGCGGCCCGTCGTGCCCGCCGGGTGAGTCTGCGCAGAGCCATCCGGGAGGGTGATCGTGATCTCTTTCGTGTCGACTTTGGTCATGGGACGAGGGCATCTTCGATGCGCAGCGCGGCGTCGGATCCAGAGGGACCCGCCAACAAAAAAGCCGCCTCACCCCGACAACTGTCGGGGCTGAGAGCGGCAGCAGTGGGTCCAGGTGGATTTGAACCACCGACCTCCTGCACGTCAAGCAGGCGCTCTGGGCCGCTGAGCTATGGACCCAACGCGGAACCTGTCAGCTTCATGTATGGACTTTCATCAATGCTCGCACCGCGATCAGGATTCCTTTTCGCCCCGATTCACTGAAACTTTGACCTCGGCTTGAGCGAGACGAGAGCGAGGGAATGGGGACGCAAACCCGGTTTTCTTTGCCGAGTCCGATGGTTACGTTCTGATCCATCCGGTAGACGGCGGTCCGCGAACGGCGGTCGGCCGTCTCGGGTTGCCTCGGGCTGATTCTCGCTGTTTCGCTCTGCATCTATGCGCGTCGACCTTCAGCATCACCACGACTGGGACGTTCCGCCGGACGAGGCGAAGCGGATTCAACGTCGGCTCGCGTCGAAGGTGACCAGGGCGCCGCTGCCGGATGACGTCGAGACCGTCGCCGGGGTGGACGTAAGCGTCCGCGACGACGTGGCGCAAGCCGCCATTGCCGTCCTCCATCGATTCGGCCTCACGGTCGTCGACCGGGCCGTGCACCGGTGCGAGGTGCCATTTCCGTACGTGCCGGGACTTCTCAGCTTCCGCGAGATGCCGGCCGTCCTCCCGGCGCTCGAACAGCTTGGCACGACGCCGGACGTGTTCGTGAGCGACAGCCACGGCCGCGCCCATCCGCGCCGGTTCGGGCTGGCCTGCCACATGGGCGTGCTGCTCAACGTGCCCACGATCGGCGTCGCGAAGTCCATCCTCGTGGGCACCCCGCAGGGCGAGCTCGGGGCCGAGAAGGGCCACCGCGTGCCGCTGGTGAACGACGGGGAGACGATCGGCACCGCGCTCCGCACCCGGACGGACGTGAACCCGGTCTACGTGAGCGTGGGCCACCGCTGCACGCTCGACGACGCCGCGGACCTGATGCTCGACTGCAGCCCGAAGTACAAGATCCCCGAGCCGACCCGGCAGGCGCACAAGCTGAGTCGGGAGAGGACGTGATTTCCACTACATGTCCCACCCTCACTTTTCCCGGTCCCTGCGAAGGTTCTAAGGACTGCGCTGATGAGTGGGGGCGTGCTAACGTGTGGGCGCATGGGCGTGCGATTTTCGTTCCACTACGCCCTCTCCCTCATTCTCCCGCTCTCCCCTTCGCCCACTCCCTCATTACTCCGCGCCCGAACGCACACACGCCCAGACGCACACTACGCCATGCCCGACGATCTCACCATCCGCCGCGCCACCGTCGACGACGCCGAGACCCTCGCCCGGTTCAACGAGGCGATGGCGGAAGAGACGGAGGACAAGCCCCTCGACCCGGACACCGTGCGGGCCGGCGTGCGGGCCGTGTTCGAAAAGCCCGAGCAGGCGTTCTACCTCGTCGCGGAGCGGGACGAATCAATCGTCGGCTCCCACTCTGAAAGTACTTCCTCGCGGGTGCTCGGGGCGCTCATGATCACGACGGAGTGGAGCGACTGGCGAAACGCGGACTTCTGGTGGATCCAGAGCGTCTACGTGCGGCCCGAGGCGCGTCGGGCGGGCGTCTACACGGTGCTCCACCGCGAGGTGCGACGACGGGCCCGCGACGCAGACGGCGTGTGCGGGCTTCGGCTCTACGTGGAACGAGACAACGCGGCGGCCCAGGCGGCGTACAACGAGCTGGGCATGACTGAGTCGCCGTACCGGATGTACGAGGAGATGCTGTAGTTATACGAATCCCGCAAGCGGGTCCGGTATTACGCGTCCGAAGGGTCGCAACTCCCCATATGGAACGATGCCGCGGCGGCCCCGTCGCCCCCTTCCTCGCCCTGAGCGAGGGCCACGTACTGGCCGATGAACGTGACGGCCCGCTCGCCCGCCTCGTTAATCCTGCATTCGAGTTCAAGACGGGCTCGGCCCCAGCGGTCCAGCATTTCCTGAAACCGTTCCTGGGCGTCCTCGTCCGGCGGCTCGCAGACGACCGAGATGTTCTCGTAGACAGGCCGCATGTACTCAATGTCGCTCTCCTGAATCATCACCTCCACCCGGTTCCGCATGTCTTCCATCGCGTCCTGCATGGTCTCTTGCACGAGCTGGTGCATCATGGCCCAGCCGGTGACCGTGGCGAGCATGCTGAGGCTTCCCCCAAACGCACTCCCCATGTGATTGGCGTTCGGCTGCAGCGGCGCGGAAGCGCGCAAACGGCCCTGATCATCCGTGGCAAGTTCAAACTCGAGGTGTTCTGTAATGGGCATCTTCTCCGTGATGAGACGCTCCAGTTCGTCAAGAGCGGTTTCCGTGAGCGATGGGCTGGACATGATGCGAGTCTCCGCGTACGCGGCGAAAATCCTGAGGGCAAGTTTGGGTGAACGGACTCCCTTTACGAACCGGACTCTGGTACGTTCTCCGATGCGCCCCGTCTCTTTGGGAATCTTAGGCAACAGCCCGTCGAACCGTACGAGGAGCTGAGACGAGACACTTCGGCTCTATGCTTGACAAAGCAAAAAAACGGACCGTCCGTCCCGGAGCGTAGCCTCTTCTCGTCGCAAATGAAAGGCCTGCTCGAGCCCGATCGAGCACTTTCCGCCTCCTTCCTGTATCCATCGATGCCCCACGATGCCAACGATCAACCCGTTCGCCCGCATCGCCGATCGGTACCGCGACGTCCCCCCGCGCCTCCGACGCCCGCTCGTCACGAAGGCCGTCGGGGAGGTCATCCCGTTCGTCGACACCGCCGGATGCTTCATCGAGGCCTACACGCCGCGCCGCGTGGCCGTGCGGCTTGACAACGAGCAGCGCCTTCGAAACCACCTTGGCGGCCTGCACGCGGCGGCGCTCGCTCTGCTGGCCGAGACCGCCACGGGACTCGTCGTGGCCCTCAACGTGCCGGACGGCTCCTCGCCGCTGCTGCGCACGATGAACGTATCGTTCGACGCGTTCGCGCGAGAGACTGTGCAGGCCGAGGCTACCCTCACCGACGACGAATCCGCGCAGGTCCAGTCGCGCACCATCGGCCAGATTGAAGTGGACGTGACGCTCGCGGCTCCCGACGACGACACGACACTCGTGTCCGGCACGCTGAAGTGGGCATGGCTGCCGAAGGAACGGCTCTCGGAGGACTCGTGACGGGAGCCCAGTTTCCGGTTGACGACGTACGTCGTACGTTTCTTCCCCGTGTCCGATGACGCATCACCGCCGATCGCCATGAAGTCCAAACTTACCCTTCGTATCGAGGAGGACGTGAAAGAGTCGGCCAAGCGGCTCGCTCGCGAGCGTGGAGAAAGCCTCTCCGGATTGGGCGAATCCTACTTCCGCATCTTGACTGAGCACTCGGCCTCTGGTGCCCAGATCGGAGAGCCCACATCTGCCGACGGCGATGATCGTTCCGGTCATTCCGAAGATCTTGATCCCGTCACACGTCGAATCGCGGGCCCCTGAGTACTCTCTCAGACGCTTCACATCACGGAGCATCGAAGGAAGCAAATCGCCGCGGCGTAGCTTGCGCCACGCGCGGACGACGTGATGAGAGAAGCGACCCTCCGGCCCTGAACGTCATTCGGTCGCATGGTGTCCGCGGTCCGCCGTCCGCGGTCTGCCATCTCTCCGGACGCTTCCCTGAATCATGACTCCAGCTCTCCGCTGACATACTTCTCGACGTTTCGGGAAAACGCGTCACACATCCCCGTCCTGTGGACGGAGAAGCAGTTCTTCGAGCACGGTGCGGTCGGAGAGGTGATAGGCGTCGACCACTGACTGCGCCACGTCCTCCGGGGCCATAAACCGGTCTTCGGGCAGGTCCACGCCCTCCCAGGTCGGGGTGTCGGTGGCGCCGGGGAGCACCGTCGTCACGCGAAGGCCCTCGTCCTTCGTCTCCTCCCGGACGACCCGGGCGAGGCCGCGGAGGCCGTGCTTGGCGGCGCAGTAGCCGGCGTTCCCTGGATGTGCCATAATGGAGGCCACCGAGCCCATAAAGAAGAGGTGCCCCGATTCCCGCCTCCGCATCGCCGGCAGAAACGCCTGCGTGACGGCGAACGCCCCGGTAAGATTCACGTCGATTTGCTCGCGGAAGCCCTCTAGGGTGAGCCCGTCGAGGGGCGCGTGGTCGAAGCTGCCCGCATTGTTGACGAGGACGTCCGGCGTGCCCCATTCGGACCGTACCGTCTCGGCCATGGCCGTCACCGCCGCGTCGTCGGTCACGTCGGTGGGCACGACGAGCGGCTCGCCCCCGCGGGTCCGGCATGCCTCGGCGACGGTATTGAGCGTCGGGCGCGTGCGGGCCACCAATGCTACCTTCGCGGCGTCGCGCGCCGAAAATGCCTCGGCAATGGCCCGCCCGATGCCCTGACTCGCGCCCGTGACGACAACAATCATTTTGGATTTTGGATTGCGGATTTTGGGCTGGGAAATGCAATCGGAAGTTGAGAAAAACTGTTCTCAACACTCCGAAATCGAGAATCCAAAATCCAAAATCTATTTGGTGGCGCCGATGAGGCGCATGAACTCGGCCCGCGTGGGGTGCGTGTCGAACTCGCCGCTCACCGAGCTGGTGGTCGTGGCCGAGTTTTGCTTCTCGGCCCCGCGCATCATCATGCAGAGGTGCTTCGCCTCGATGACGACGGCGGTGCCCAGCGGATCGACGACTTCGTCGATGGCGTCGCGGATTTGAAGGGTGAGACGCTCCTGCACCTGCAGGCGACGCGCAAAGGCCTCCACGGTGCGCGGAATTTTACTGAGGCCCACGATCTTGTCATCCGGAATGTAGGCCACGTGGGCCTTGCCGTAGAACGGGAGCATGTGATGCTCGCAGAGCGAGTACACCTCGATGTCTCTCACGAGGATCATCTCGTCGTAGTCCTCCTCGAAAACAGCCTGCTGCAGAATGTTCTTGGGGTCGAGCGCGTACCCGTGCATCAAGAACTGGTAGGCGCGGGCCACGCGCTCCGGCGTGTCGGCCAGCCCTTCCCGGTCGGGATCCTCACCCAGGATGTCGAGGAGAGACTCAATGTGTTCGCTGAGGGCCTCGGACGTGTCCTCGTCGTAGATGTCGCGCCGCTCGTAGAGCTTCGGCGGCACGCCGTCGGCGGCGCCGTTGGTACGCAGCCCGCTCGACTGAATCTTTTTCTCGGCCATTTCGGTGTGGGGGGCAGTGAAAAATACTGAGAGCAAAAGGGTGCCACGCAGCTACTCGCCCCGATATTCCACGACGTTGCGGGGCGTCTCGTAAAGCCGCACGCAGTGAAGCTCACCGGCGGGCAGAGCGTCTTCCAGCTCGTTCCAGATGGCGATGGCAAAGTTCTCGCTGGACGGGATGACGCCGTCCATGAAGTCAACCTCGAGATTCAGGTTCTTGTGGTCCACCTTGTCGAGGACCTGTTCGTGGAGGATCTCCTTCAGGTCGCCGAGGTCCACTACGTACCCTGTTTCCGGATCCGGTTCGCCGGCCACGGTCACTTCCAACTCGTAGTTGTGGCCGTGCCAGTTGGGATTGTTGTCCTTCCCGTAGGCCTCCCGGTTCCACGCCTCCGATTTGTTGGGGTTGTGGAGACGGTGGGCCGCGTTGAAGTGGACCTTCCGAGTGATGTAGACGGTGGGCATGGAGCAAACAACGCAATCGAAGGGATATCGTACCGCCAACACTCATTCTACCGATCATCCCGAACTATGTTGTTCAAATTGCCCCTCCGTTTCAGAGTTGCCCGGCAGCTCGCACATGTATCGCGCTCGTTGGAGGAGTGTGCGACACGAGCCTTTCTTGACCCTCCGTGCGCTTTTTGGGCTGTGCAACATGAAATCAGGAGGAGATGCACGCGAGGGCGACCGGATCCACCAACCGACCCGATCCAACGAGCCGCATTCCATCGCCGAAAAGCCCTTGTGATTCGTTCTCTGTTTCCGGTATATTGAGGGTCAGGATGAGGCCGCCCGCGAGTGCGGCCGTTCACTCGGTTCTTTGCACGGACTGCGGAATTGCCCCATGTCCGAGAAAACGATTTTTCAGAAGATCATCGACCGAGAGGTCGACGCCGACATTCTTCACGAGGACGACCGGTGCGTGGCGTTTCGGGACATCAACCCGCAGGCGCCGACCCACATCCTTGTCGTTCCTCGCAAGCCCATCCCGTCGCTCGACGACGTGGATCCGGAGGACAAGGACCTCGTTGGGCACTTGCTCATCGTGGCGCGCGAGTTGGCGCAGGAAGAGGGGCTGCGCGACGGCTACCGCACGGTCATCAACTGTGGCGACGACGGCGGCCAGTCGGTGTGGCACCTCCATCTCCACCTCCTCGGCGGGCGCCGCATGGACTGGCCTCCGGGATGATCGACCAGTGTCGAGTTGCGAGTGTCGAGTGACGAATTTAGGACGCGAACGCTCGCTGTCGATCACTCGAAATTCAGCATTCGAAATTCGACACTGTGACGACGCTGGGTGTGACCGGGGGCATCGGGAGCGGGAAGACGACCGTCTGCGGCTTTCTGGAAGAGCAGGGAGCCCGTGTCTTCTACGCCGATATCGAGGCAAAGCGGCTCATGCGGGAGGATCCCGACGTACAGGCCGCGATCGTCGACGCCTTCGGCGAGGCGGCCTACGACGAGGAGGGAGCGCTCGACCGCGCTTACCTGGCCGACCGGGTGTTCGGCGACGCGGAGCAGCTCGACCGCCTCAACGCCATCGTCCATCCGCACGTCTTCAAGGCGTTCGAGGCCGCGAAGGCACGGGCGGCGGACGCGGAGGTCTCGCTGCTCGTCCACGAAGCGGCGCTTCTCTTCGAGGCAGGCGGCGACGAGCACGTCGACACGACGGCCGCTGTGGTGGCGCCGGACGCGAATCGCATCGACTGGGTGGCGGCGCGCGACGACGTAACGCCGGATCAGGTGCGAGCCCGAATGCAGCACCAGTTGCCGCAGGATGAGCTCCGCGAGCGGGCCGATCACGTTATCGAAAACGACGGGAGCCTGGACAATTTGCGACGAAAGAGCGTGGACCTGTACTGGGCGGCGGTTAACGGAGAATAGGTGCGCCCAGCAGCCACCGAATCGGTTGCCGCCGCAACGACGGCCGCGGCGACGTTGATGACAGGTCCGCGGGACCACTGCCACCGCGCCTCTGCCTCGCTCAGAACCGGTTCGCCGTCGCCGACTAATGAACCTGACACCACCGGTGAGGCAAACGGTCATGGGAGGGGCCGAAGAAGAAAACAAATCCGCCCCTGCACGACTTCGTCGGTGATGCCCCGAGTTCGCCTTCACTTTTTTCGCCCGCATGGGCGGATATGGCGGATGTGCTGAATCGCCTCATCGCGGTGCAGAGGCGGCCTGTTGCTGTTGCCCGCGCCCAGCGATCATCGCGTTCCTTTGCGACGGAACTGTTGCGGGGCTCCCCGATCGGTAATCGCGTCGTAGACATCGGACGCGTGATACAAGCATTACTCCTCCACCCTCGCCTCCTTACGTGCTAACTCACGTACTACTCCTCTGCCCGTTATGACGTACGACACATTTCTCGACGCCGTACAGGAGCATCTGGACGTGGACGACCCCGATGAGGTCTCGGCCCTCGTGACGGTGGTCTTGGAGACCTTCAGCGAAATCCTGTACCGCACGGAACGAGACATGCTGAGCGCCCCGCTTCCCAAGAAGCTCGCCCATCCGCTCCATGCCGCCGGGCCGGAGCACACGCGCGAGCAGGTGGAGCGCCTGAACGCATCGGCCTTCCTCGACCGCGTACAGGCTCGCGCCGACCTGAGCCGTGAGGACGCCCAAACCGCCACGGCGGCCGTGCTCTCCGTGCTGCAGGAGGCCGTGGGGGAGGCCGCGCTCTCCGACCTCGGCCACTCGCTGCCTGCCGGTTACGCGGAGATTTTTCCCTTCATGCCCCGGCCCGACACCGGCCCGACGGAGTAACGCTTTCAATGCCGTCCCGTTGCGAAACCACCCTCTGAGCAGTCGCTGAACAGCCGGACCGGGCGCTTCTGCTTACGGTCCAACGAATTTCAGTCCAACGAATTTCGGGTCCAACTAGAAAACGCCCGCCGGCTCGGGCCGGGGGCGCATCGGAGACGTAGGAGTCGAATGTGCGGAGACCGCCTTGAGCGGGGCTGGCCAGGACACTTTTTCAGTTGCGACTGACCGCAGTATAGCGAAATCGTCCCCGGGGTCCGGTTAAACTCAGCATTACCTTCTCGTAACAGAATTGTCGTTAGCCCTGCCGGATGTTGGGGGCGGCCTGCGTGACATTCCCATCCTCACCGCACAGGTTCCAATTCCGAGCCCGAACCGGAAGGCCCTCGCGGGTCTCACCCGCCGCCTCCTTCTGAGATCAGAGAGTTCCCTTGTGTCCCCTCCAGCCCTCTCCACCGACAACGTCATCCGTCCTTCCATGCGGTTCCCTGCCTGGTCCTCGCCCTGCTCCCGGGCCTGTTTTTGCTCACCGCCCTGGCGACCCATCGCTCGAACAATACGGGGATCGACGGCTTGTAGAAAAGCGCTTCCGGGCTCCGGAATTTTGACGAAGGGACAACGGCGTACCGTTCGTCGGGGCTACAGGTCCCACGGTCACCCTAACAATTCCATCCCTACCCATGAGCGATCCTGTATCCGGCATTCACCACGTCACGGCCTACGCCCACGATCCGCAGGAAAATCTCGACTTCTACACTGGCGTCCTGGGGCTACGGCTCGTCAAGCAAACGGTCCTGTTTAACAACCCCTCGGAGGCCTTCCAGGGACCCACGATGTACCACTTCTACTACGCCGACGAGACGGGCACGCCCGGCACCGTGCTTACCTTTAAGCCGCACCACAGCATCCAGAAGGGGCAGGTGGGACGCGGGCAGGCCGCGGCCACGGCCTTCACAATTCCCAAGAGGGCGGTGGACTACTGGGTCGATCGGCTCGG
>PXTN01000081.1:14062-24784 GCA_003022565.1 Bacteroidetes bacterium QS_3_64_15
ACCGGCGAGTCCGACATTGAGCCGTGGGCCGACGGTCCTATGCCGGCCGAGTACGCCCTTCGCGGCTTCCACGGCGTCACTGTTCATCCCCACAACGGCCAACTCACGGCGGACGTCCTCGAACTGATGGGCTACGAGCAGGTCGACCACGAGCCCACTCCTCAGGACGGCGACTGGACGCGGTTCCGCGTGCCTGGGCCCGACCACGCCCAGTTCATCGATCTCTACAACGAGCCCAACATGCACGAGGGGCGGTGGGGCTATGGCACGGTGCACCACGTCGCGTTTCGCGTGTCGGACGACGAGCACCAGATGGCCATTCGCCAGCGGCTCCGGGACGCAGGCCACGACGTCACGACGATGAAGGACCGCAACTACTTCCACTCGGTCTACTTCCGAGAGCCGAATGGCGTCAACTTTGAGATCGCCACGGATCCGCCCGGTTTCCTCCACGACGAACCGGTCGACGAGCTCGGCACGGAGCTAAAGCTGCCGCCCTTCCTTCAGGATCGGCGCGACGAGGTGGAGGCACAGCTTGCCGACATTTCCGTGTAGGACGCCACGGTCGAGACGCCCTCACAAAACACGATGCCCGCGGCTCCGACGCCCCTGAGCGCCGTCAAACGGTGATTTCAGGGGCGTTTTCTCTTTTTGTGCCGTTCTCCTCTTCCCATCGGTCTTTCTTTCTCGCATTTCTGATTTTCCTCGTTTCTACGGAGATTGGTTGTAAAGCGAGACCCCTTGAAGCCCATCCAGCACTCCCTACCGAAAAGTGGTGTGGACTCGTTTCAACGGTGCTCTACCCCCTCCTCTCTTCGGAATCTCACCTCTTCTCTGATTTTCCGACTTTGCGAGGAATGGTAGTAAAAAACGGGCTAAATGGTCGTAAATCGGTGGAATGTCGGCTTCCGCTGGCGAACTGGCGCTCCCCCTCCGTGTAGCCGAGGCGCCCTTTTCAAATCGGTCATCCTAATCCTACGGAGGTCGCTATGAGTTCGCTCTACAAGAAGCGGGACATCTACTACTATCAGGGCAAGGACGAGGACGGCAATCGCATTCAGCGGTCTCTGCGGACGGAGGACGGAGCTGAGGCGGAAGCGAAGAAGGAGAAGCTTGATGAGCGGTTCAGCACCGATACGCCTTCAACGCTGACGAAGCTCGTGGAGGACTACTTGGAGCATCGCCGTCGGCAGGTCAAGCGGGACGAACTCTCAAAGCGGACGGTCGGCACCGACGGGTATATCCTCCCGATGTTCTTGGACTGGGTGGGGACTGAATACGGAACCGTCTTTTCCGATGAGCTGGACGAGATTGACCTTTCGGCGTTCAAAGAGTCTCGTCTTGCGGAAGGCGTTTCCCCAACCACTGTCGGCACGAACCTGCGACACATCCAGTCTTTCTTCTCTCATCTCAGGAGAAACGGGGTGATTGAGAAGAACCTCTTTCGGCATCTGGAAATCCCGCAGCCACGCAGTCGCAAGGTAGTGCCGAATGAGCAGGAGTTTCAGGCATTGAAGGACTGGCTTGATGAGCAGATTGAGCAGGCGGACGAGCCAAACTGGGTTCACCTCTTGATGAAGCTGGCGTGCCACACGGGGATGCGCCTTGGGGAAATCGCCATTCTGAAGTGGGAGCGGGGACCGGAGGACTTCGGTACAGGACACGCACGAAACTACGTGTATCTTGACACTCAGGAGAAAAACCTGACGGTCAAGTTCAAGCGGAAGCTCCGACGAATCCCAGTTGGGCACGTCTGGGGCGTGTTCAAGGAGATGATGAAGCGGCGAGAACCTACGGACACCTACGTGTTCACCTCGCCAAAGACAGGAAGCCACTACACGGTTTCAGTGCTCTGTAGGCGGTGGAAGGAGGAGGTCAAAGAGGTGGATGCGCTCTCTCGCCCATATACCTCCCACTCCATTCGGCACGGGGTCGTGACGCACTTGCTCCGCCAAGGCGTTCCGGTGTATAAGGTCGGCAAAATCGTGGGGCACTCCTTGGAGAAAATCACCGAGAGGTATAGCCACTTCATCCCTGACGACTTGGAGGATGCGATGGACCTCTTGGGGTAGAGCGCCTGCGGCTCGTTTCCGTTCTGGGTTGTCGTCTTCGCCTGTGAGAAGCCTTCGGAAACAGGAGGTGGCGTCAAGCCGTCTACCCCGGCTTCTTGAAGCGGAAACTGAACGCTTCTCTCACTTCCATCCAATCGCAAAATCGCTATGCTAACTGAGAAATCCGTTCTCATTGACCAGCTCAAAGAGGAGGGCTTCGGCGTCAAAATCACTGATGGAGGCATTATCGCACATCTGAGAAGCCGAACGCCCAGTCGTCACGAAATCGTGGATGCGGTGCCCGAGTTGGAAGGCTTTCCGATGGGGCGGACTGACGAGGGCGTGTTCATTCAGGTCGGGGAAAAGCCATTCGTGATTTGAGGCGCTCGGAGCGGCGCACAGAAGCGGTCTAGGTTGTCGTCTTGACCTCTGGGAAGCCTTCGGGAACTGGGAGGGGCATCGTAAGCCCGTGGCTCTCGGCTTCTTAGAGCGGAAACTGAACGCTTGTCTCACTTCCCTGCTCGTTTTTCCAGCTTATCCATAAGCCTGTCCAACACCCGCTCGGCGGCGTCGGAAAGCTGGTGTTCTTCGTCTTCTGAACGCTCTTCGTCGTCGCTCTCCTCTTCCTCGCCCTCTCTTTCGTCTGGTGGAGGTGGGAGCGTCCAGACGCTCTCATCGGGATACTCAAGCTCTTCCGGCGGAATGTCATCGTCGGCGCTTTCTTCCTCTGTGGTCTTTTCTTCCTCCGTTTCTCCGATTTCTTCCTCGGCGTCGCTGGAGACTGGAATGACGAGAACGCCCTCGTCGGGAAGCTTCGTCTCGTCGGGTGGGAGATTATCCTCTTGAAGCAACTCTCCTTTTGCGGCGTCTCGGACGGCTTCACGGAGGGCTCTCTTTCCGTTGACATTTCCGACTTCACTGGTTGCGACGCCACAAACCGAAACCCAGCACTGAGCACAGATTCGGCAATGGAGGTCCACCCTTCTTCTCTGGAATGGTGATAGCTGAAAACCAGAAGACCGTCATCCTTCAGAACTCGATGACACTCTTTGAACACCTCTGAGAGCTTGCGGGTGAAGTCTTCAGGATTGGCGTCCTGAACCTCTCCCTTCTGACGAGTCGTCCACGTAACGTCACCTTCCTCCTCAAAGAGTAGATTTTGCCATACGTGGAAGAAGTCGGCTAACTCCGAATAGTGGACGTTGTCGAAGAACGGCGGGTCAGTGACTACGTAGTCCACCGATTCATTGGGCAAGTCTACGCTTCGAGAATCTCCACAGGACAAATAAACCTCTCCCTTCTGAAGCGACTCGACCTCACTGAGGTCGTCTGCACCTCCTTTGATTGGGAGATTTACTCCGTAAACCTTTCGGCTCGACTTACTTCCGTCCTGATACTCCACACTGAGTTCGAAGGGGGACTCTCGATAGTCGAGAAAGCGTTTGACACGGTAGTCGTATAACTGTGAGAAGGCGCCAGAAGACTTCGGGGTCCCCCAGATGTTTGCCTCAAGAGGAGTTCGCTCAGGCTTCAGGACGTGGTGAGAGAACATATGTCGAACGGCTCCAGTCCCTTCGCCCTTGTATGAGGCGAACATATTGTTGAACTCAAGGGTGCCCGAAAACAGGCACGAGAGCACGTCCCGCTCTGGCGACTTCGGAAGGTTCGAGATTGACTTCGCCAGCTTCGATAAACCGAGGAGCTGGCGACCGTTGAAGAACTGATTCCAGTAGCGATACCCGTAGTTGATGACCTGATTCGTGTTTTCCCCCTCTTCGAGCTCAACCTTCGGAAGCGAGAAGTCTGTCTCTTCCCATTCCCTCTCCGCCTCCTCGTAGAGATTTCGGTCCTCCTCCGTAACCGGGAGATACTCTTTCTTTCCGTCGTCACGGAGGACGAGTTTTGCATACATTCGGTGCTCGGGAGGACCTTCCCGAGACTTCGCCGCATCTATGATGCGAAAATCTGAGCTACAGTGAGGACACGTAGCCCGTGTTCGGCGAGCAGGTCCGTCGTTCTGGTCGAACTCATTTTCGCACTTAGGGCACTCTACTATTTCGTCCTTATAGTGACTTTCAAATACGGTTTTGCACTCGGGACATACGGTGTGAACCTCGGGGTGCTTCTTGGGGTATGCGTGCTTCGCAAAGACGTATGACTTGAAAAGCTCCATTTCCTTGGTGCAGCTTGGGCACGGGACGTGCTTTACCCAGAAGTAGTATAGCACATCGCACTGCTTCCCCCGTCCGTCACTGCTCCTGTAAAGAGAAAGAAGGTCGGTCTTGACCTCTTCCTCTACCTTGTGATAGAAATCTTGTATACGACTTCGGTCAAGCTGTGAGAGAGCGGTTTTGACTACTCGGTAGGCGACTCGATTTATTTCCTTTCCGACCGCCGTGCAGCCGAGTTTGTACGCTTCTCCTACTGTAGTTCCACTCCCCATAAAGGGGTCGTAGACCACGGCGTCTGGAAACTGAGTCTTGTTGTAGAACCGCTCCATCACGTCGGCATCCTTCTCAGAAGCAGCCCCGATGAGCGCTGCTCTGAAAACAGAGCCGAGACGTTTTGCCCACCACTTGTGGAGGTGGTAAATGGGACGGTAGACCTCCTTTCTCCAACTTTCCCGCTCTGCGACTCCGCTTATCTCAGGGAACGGGAAATCACTCTCGATGGCGCTCGTCTGTCCCGAAATGGTTCTATCCCTTTGCGGCTGCTCCTTCGTTTCCATACTTGAACGATTGATTATCGAGGCTCTGACCAGCCTCGGAAAATGCAAGGCACGACGTTGTTCCTTTCGTGCCGAACGACTTCGAAGCCAATGTAGGAACTGGCACACCGCTTCTCAGGCAGACAGAGTGTTCTCCCAGAGAAATCTATTCAGTTCCCTGTTCGGCGAAGATATGTCGCCTGTCCGTGCACACCGTGAGAAAGAGAGGATACGAGACGCCTCTTCAATCGGCTTCGTATTCATCGATGAGGTAGTTCACAAACGCCGTGCAGTTGATGAGCATAAACTTGGCGAAGGCGAAGGACACGTCCGATTTTTCGCTCAGAGCGTGGCGAATGCCCTCTTGGTCGCTTGTGTATCCGTAGAGGCTCGAAAAACTCGCCTTCAGTGCTCCGCTGAGTCCGTGCTCCTGCTCCATCTTCGAGAGAGCTTGCCCGAGAGAGGCTTCCTCGTCCTCGATTACAATCTGAGCCATCGACTCGGCGGCACTGATGGACTCCTTGACTGAGTTTCGATAATCGGGGTCTTTCTCATCTGAGAAGTGGGCAAGAGCCTGTTCCAAGTGCTCTCGGACACCTTCGTATTTCCTCGTCTTCTCCATCCCTTCCTCAATCGCTTCAAGTTCAATCTCGTCTGTTACTGGAACAGCCTCACCGTCGACTATCCGATAAGCTGACCTCTCCTCTTCCAGCACTTCGTTGAAGTCTGACTCTATGCTTTTATATGAAAAAGAGCCTGATATATGCTCTATAACGTCTATAACTAGATACCATTTCCCGTCGATAAAAACACCCTTCAGAGCATCGTCTAGATTTCCAGCAGATGGCATCTCATCAAGAGGTCTACTTAGGTGTTTGTCCCATATATCCTTCATCATTCTGCGGTATCCATCACGAAGGAAGATTCCGCTGTCATGGAATACATTCCATAGCCTATTTCTCGTTCTTCGGTCGAGTGCCTCCGTCTGAAGTGATTGACGTGGCTCCGAATAGCCGTATTTCTCTGAGAAGCGCATCAGATGTTGGAGATAAGCTCAAAAGAGAACCTATAACACTGTCGTGACCACTCATTCTCGTGAGCACATACGCCCCCCCACTACTAGGGTTTTCGAGGAGGGGGGACGAAAGCTGAGTTTTACTACCGCAGGAGGGGGAGAGAAGTGAAACCCTCCCTCTCAGAACGCTTAGAACGTCGATTTACGCCCGTTTCACTGTGATTAGAAGTCCGCTAGTTACGTGTCACAAGGGAGAGCCTGAAAGACATCGAAGGACTTTCCCGCATCTGACGTTTTGGAACTCTCGGGACTATCCCATTGGCTCCAGATTGTTCACAGCGATAGAGTCAGCTGTTGTCCGAACGTATGGTGAGACAAGCGTGCCGTCTTCTCTAATATACCCTTCTACTTGCTCAGTATCGGGCACCTCAACGCTCACTACATTTACGTCAATATTTCCGTCTCCATCCACGTCAAATCCGTCTATTTCACCATCTCCATCAAGGTCTATTGGGACTTCTTGACTGGCTTCAGTAACCCCAGTGTCTTCGAAGGACGCACCTGAACTGCTAGTTTCGACTCCAGAAGACTCAGGTGTTTGAACTTCGGTTCCCGAAAAGTCAGCTTCTCCACTGTCGAAGTCCCCGTCAAATAAATCAAAGCCTATAAATCCCATTACGGAAAAGGTAAAAATCTTTCCTATTATTGAGTTTTCTGGAAATAAGTAACCTATCGAAAGATAAGCCAATATGACAAAAAATAATACTGCTAGAAAGTAGATTACATTTATCAAAGAACAAAACCCCAACATAACCCAAAAGGGGTGATATATAGTGAAATATCCAAGTATTATGGTAGCTAGAGAATATTTGAGGTATTTTTTGACTTTTTTCTTATCGATACCCCGAATATATATTCTGGTATTTGCAAATATAAGTGATAATATAAGAGCGAAAGGAAAGGTAATAAAGAAGGAGAAAAAAGAGGCAGCGGCACCTGCTTCTTCATCGCTCATACTGTCTGGTGCGTCACCCATGAAGGCGTTTTTGAACGCATAAAAAACGATTAAGTATGATATTGGAAAGGAAAATATGCCCTTTATGATTTTTATGTTACTCCTATTCATATTTGATACTTGGAGCGTTACTTAGTGTTTATATTTTTAATGCGAGTGTAAAGTGAATGGGAAAGGTAAGTTTTACTTTGCCATCCTCGTAAGACCGTTTTGGTTGCTGAGTCCCCAAATCCAGGCACAATGACGGTGCCATCCAGTCTCTTCTCCTCACCGCTCTATAGCCACTTCTTTTTCAGGGTCTAGGAGCGAAAAGAAAAAAGAAGTCATGAAAGTATCAAGACGTGAGGCGTCCAGAGAGGGGACAGAAACACAGAAAGCTCCCGCCTGCTGAGGAGGCAACAGACGGAAGCCCAAGATTTACTACCGCAGGGGGGAGAAAGAAGTGAAAAATCCCTCTCAGAATGCTTAGAACGGCGATTCTCGGCGATGACCGGCTGCTTCCACTCCGTCTACTTCCGCGAGCCAAACGGGGTCAACTTCGAGGTCGCGACGGACCCGCCCGGTTTCCTCCACGACGAACCGACCGACGAGCTCGGCACGGAGTTGAAGCTGCCGCCCTTCCTTCAGGACCGGCGCGACGAGGTGGAGGCACAGCTTGCCGACATTTCCGTGTAGGACGGCACGGTCGAGACACCCTCACAAAACACGATGCCCGCGGCTCCGAAAACCATCGGGGCCGCGCGCGTCTTCGCTCGGGGCAGACTGTGCAGAAATGCAAAACGCCCGTCCCGCAGGGGACCGGCGCTTTTCCTCGACAACGTGACTGTTCATAGTATAGCAAAAACGCCCCGGGGTCCGCTTAATCTGAGCCAGAAAATACTGTAACACGCACCCCGTCGTCGGGGTCACTCCTGGTAGCAGGATGGGCAAAACATCGCGGCCCCTCCCCAATTCAAAGCGGGGAGATGTGCTGTCCCGCACCGATCGGGACGGCCTCCCCTCGCCATTCCCCGTCCCCCAACGCCCTGGTTCAACATGGAAGAATTGGAAGGTCCCGGTCCGGAATTCATCGCGGCCACCTCAATCGCACAGCTTGTCCCTTTTCTCTTCGACGCGGCAGAGGACGCCAAAAAACTGGGCAGCCAGCCCGAGCACGTCGCCGTGGCGGAGGAGACCGTCCGCGCGTTCCTGGAGCGCCAGGACCTTGACCTTGACCGGTCGGTGGCCACGGTCACCCGCGTGGAGGACGGCGTGCAGATCGAGTACGAGGACCGCACTGTCACCATCACGTACGGCGAGTAGCGACATCCTGCTGCTTGCGGAGCAGCAGTCCATTGCTGAAGGTTTCGACCTCAGTGCGCGGCCCGCCACTCCTGGCGATTCGGCACTCATCCTTAGCCCGAAGAACAAAGCCGGAATCTTCGCCGATCGAAAGAGGCATTCAAAACCGATTCGGAGCGATTGGCAACGTGCATAGCAATCCCCGGCAATGGTATTAGGTGAACCAGTTGATGGTTGGAGGTGGCTGCACATTGTCCGAGCATGGGGGGTTGTGAGGAAGCTTGCAACATGTCCCGCCGGGCGAGTTTGACTTTCTTCGGAAAAATGCACTACGTATGGGTTGTGCTTGATCACGGCAGTTCACGTCTCCCCGTTCAGCCGGCATCCTGGGACATGAGTGCAGCCCTGTTACCGCTTCCACGCCCACGAACGCTCCCGATCATTCTTGGACTGTTCGCCCTGGTTAGCGGCGCGTACGGCCAAACCGGAACCATCGAAGGCGTCGTCACCGACCGGGACGGAGAGCCCCTCGCCGGAGTGAACATGGTGATTGACGAGTTGAACCTCGGGTCCGCCACGTCCGCCGATGGGAGGTACACCATCCAGGAGGTGCCTGCGGGCAGCCACGTAGTGGTCGCTCGGTTTGTCGGCTTTCAGCCGCAGCGCCAGGAGGTGGACGTAGCCGCGGGGGAAACGGTGTCCCTCGACTTTACCCTCGGGGAGCGAACGATCGACATGGAGCAGGTCGTCGTGACCGGGGCCGCAGGCCGGGCGCAGCGCCGGGAGGTGGGGAATACGGTCTCCGCAATCTCGGTGGGCGAGCTCGAGGACAGTCCGACCTCCGTGGAGGACATCCTCAGCGGCAGCCTTCCCGGCGTCACGCTCAGCATTGGGGAGGGCATGTCCGGATCGGGCTCCCAGATTCGGCTGCGAGGCAACACGAGCATATCGCAGACGAACGCGCCGCTCATCTTTGTCGATGGGCTTCGCATTCGCAGCGGGGGCTACCCGAAGAACGTGCCGCCGGTCGGGTATAGCGGCCGGAGCCCAAACGTAACAGCCAACCCGATTAACGACCTCAATCCCGTCAACATCGACCGGGTTGAGATTGTGAAGGGAGCCGCGGCCACGACGCTTTACGGGACGGAGGCGGCGCCCGGCGTCATCCAGGTCTTCACGAAGGAGAGCACGCCGGACAGCGAGCCCGTCTGGTCCTTCCGAACCCAGCAGGGCTACAGCGAGATGCAGGCGTTTGGCCCCTCGAACGCGCCGTTCTACCGGGTCGGGCCGTTCCTCCGAAGAGGGTACCGGCAGAACTACTCCGGCTCCGTGCGGGGCGGGGCCGAGGGCGTCACCTACTTCGTCTCCGGATCGTACGGCGATACCCAGGGGGTGCTACCGAAAGACAGTCAGCAAAAGTTCAGCACGCGAGGGAACTTTGGCTTCAACCCGGTCGAGTCCCTGCAGGTAGACTTCAACGCCTACTACGTGAACGATGAGGTGCAGAACCCGCCAGCGGGCAATAACGCGCAGGGACTGACGCTCAACGCGTTCCGAGGAGATCAAAACTATTTTGCCGACGGCAGCGCCGAAGCCGTCCGTCAGGTTCTCGACACCGAGATGACGACCACGCGCGACCACTTCGTCATCGGGGGGACGGTCAATTACTCTCCCTCCGAGGACGTCTCGGGCCGACTGCGAGTGGGGCTGGATCGCACCGACATGGAGCTGCGGTCCTACCGGCCCCTCGGCTTCGTGTTTGCCGAGCAGGGGAAAATGTCCAACCGAAACTGGATCTCGAACGTCACGACGGTGGACCTGGTCAACAACTACGAATTCAGCCTCGGGTCGGCGCTTGAGTCTCGCCTCTCGGTCGGCGGGCAGTACGTCAACACGACGACGAACTCGGTCTGGGGCTACGCTGAGAACTTTTCCTCCCCCGGGGAGCCGACGCTCAGCGACGGGGCCCTGACTCTCTCCTTCGAGTCGCGGATCCAGGAGATCAACGCGGGGGCGTTTGTGCAGGACGTCCTCAGCTACCGCGACCGCTACTTCCTAACGTTGGGCCTCCGGGTGGACGGCAATAGCGCCTTCGGGGAAGACTTCGGGCTGCAGCCCTACCCGAAGGCGAGCCTGTCGTACGTGCTCTCCGACGAGGCCTTCTGGAACGACGACTGGGGGACGCTGCGCCTCCGCGCCGCATACGGCCACGCGGGACAGGCCCCCGGGACCTTCGACGCGGTGCGGACCTGGACGAGCCAGCCGTGGGGCGATCAGTCCGCCTTCCTGCCGGGGAACGTGGGGAACCCGCAGCTCGGGCCGGAGCGCACCGTCGAGACGGAGGGCGGCTTCAACCTAACCACGCTCGGGGACCGGCTCGACATCGAGTTCACGTACTTCCGACAGATCACCAACGATGCGCTGCTGCCGGTCACCCAGGTCCCCAGCGAGGGCTTTGCCGGAAGCCAGCTCGAAAACGCCGGCAAGCTCCGGAACAGCGGCCTCGAGCTCAACATGGAGGGCACTCTCTTCGAGAACGGCGACTGGGGGGGCGATTTGGGAGTAAGCCTGTCGACGAACCAAAGCGAGGTGCTCGACCTGGGCGACGCGCCGCCGTTCTCGGTGTCCGGCGGCGGGTGGATTGCCGAGGGCG
>PXTN01000082.1 GCA_003022565.1 Bacteroidetes bacterium QS_3_64_15
CGGGGCCCTTACGCTCCACACGCTGCGGTACGTCGTGGGGCAGGAGGCCCTCCGCACCCTTCTGCGGCGGTTCGTCTATCCGGAGGGCACCGCGTCGGCACCAACCGCGCCCTATCGCCACGTCACGACCGATGACTTCATTCAGCTCGCAGAGGAGGTGTCGGGGCGCTCGCTGGAGGCCTTCTTCCAGGTATACCTCTATCACGCCGACCTGCCGACCCTCAAGACGCAGCGGAAGAACGAGACCCTCCGTCTGGAGTGGACGACGACGGGCGACGTCACCTTCGACGTGCCCGTCCCGGTTCGGGTCGACGGCGAGACTCGACGCGTCGCGATGAGCGACGGCACGGGATCGATTGCGGTGCCCGAGGGGGCGGAGGTGGCAGTCGATCCGAAGGGATGGATCCTGCGGCGTCAGTGAGTACTCCTCATACCGAATCCGCTTGCGGGATTCAGGTATGGATGTGGGGAAGTGTGGACGTATGGAGGCACAGTGCGTCCACACCTCCATCCAAACTTCCATCCCCGAACGAAGCTTGCGGAATTCGTATCAGAACCAATCTCGCCGGAGTGGATGCCAGGACGCCCACCACGGTTCTGAGTTCCAGGAGGATTTCCTCGTCACCACGAGGGCGCTTCCTGCGCCCAGACAAGCTCCGGCCGGGAACGAGACGATGGCGACAGCCGTGCCGAAGAATTTCCAGGGGACCCATAGCCCGGCGAGTCCCGCGAGGAGGACATAACGAGGAATCGTTCGTGATGCAGGTCGTGACGCTACTCCACGGAAAAAACGTCCGCCAGATCGACCTCGATCTCCGTCGTCGGGTCCGGGACGACGCCTGACGAATAGGTCGTTGAGTCCATGTCGGGCGTGAAGACCGTGATCGTGCGGAGCGGCGGCTGCACGATCCAGCACGATTCCACGCCGTGCTCCATCAAGTACCGCGCCTTGTCCACGAGGTCCTGAATGCCCTGCGTGGGGGATGAGATCTCAATGGCAAGGAGCGGCGGCTCCGTCACGTGCGTTTCGTCCTGCGTGAAATCGGTCTCCAGATCAGCATAGACCGACACGTCGGGCGTCAGTTCGCGGTCGTCGAGGCGAAGCGTCAGTTCATTGAGGGGCTGAAAATCAGGACGGTGCTCAATTAGCTGGAGCAGGAGATTGGTCTGCGTGACGCTGTGCAGGAGGCCTGGCTTGGGCTTCCCGCGCTCACGCTCATATTCGGAAAGACTTTCCTGACGCCCCATGGGGTTCCGATTCTTGCGAAGCTATATGTTAACCGGCTGGCCGTAGGCGTCGCGGGTGGGCCTCCATTCAGAAAATCAACTCCTCGTATTCGTCGTGGGGGCCGATCCAGAACCAAAGGAAAGCGCCATTCTCCGGAGTGGCAACGGCCCGATGCTCCAAGCCGATCCGCGCTGACCACAGATCGTTGTGGATCTTCTTAAAGTGCAGAGAGGGGTGATACGGATTATTTTCAAGCATCCGATACTTCTCGTCCGCGATCCGTTGCACCTCTTCCGGCAACTGCCGGTAATGATACCAGAAGCTCGTTGTGGCGTAGTGCTTCACGGCAGCCGGGTCGTTTTCCCTGACCGGTGCTCTTCTCGGGCCTGCTGGATCAACTCGTCAAACTTCCCAGCTTCGGCATCGGCCTTCATCTGCCGGTCCCACTCATCATCTTCCTGCTGGATGGACTGCCGGTAGCGGTCGAACCACACCGAGAAGCGCTCGAACTCGTCCGGTGGCAACTTGCGGGCGGCCTGCTTGAGTTCTTCAACGCTCATAGCTGTAGGCGGTCTTTTTTGGCGGCGGCGATGATCTTTTCAGCCGATTTAGCACAGAAGGTTCCGAAGCGGCAAGCGCAAGAACGGAAAACGCCCGCAAGTATCATCGCAAACACCAACTCGTTAAATCTGGTTACCGGACAGCTTTCATCATCAGCCGGTGAAGCTCCTGAAGAATACCGGTCATCCCGACGGTAGTCGAGGACAGGTTTCTGAGCGGAGCGAAGCGGAGTCGAAGGGACCCGAAGGGTCATCCTCTGGGAATCTCTCCGAATAAAGCGGAAACGGCCTGGGGGGACACGGGCGCCCCTTCTGTTCTCTGCCGTTTTCGAAGAGATTCCTCGGTCGCGGGCTCCCTCAGAATGACTATGATTCCTGCGTTGAGGGACAAATCGGAGCTTCACCGGCGAGCAACAACCTGCCATCCGAAGCTGTCCGGTAGCAAATCGTTAAATGTTAATCGGCTGGCCGTAGGCCTCGCGGGTCGCCTCCATCACCGCCTCCGAGAGGGTGGGGTGCGGGTGCATCGACTCCATGATCTCGAGGCCAGTCGTCTCGAGCTTGCGGGAGGCCACCACCTCGGCGATGAGTTCGGTGGCGTCCTGGCCGATGATGTGGCAGCCCAGGAATTCGCCGTATTTGTCGTCGTAGATCGTTTTGACGAAGCCCTCCTGGTGGCCCAGCGCGGCGGCCTTGCCGTTGGCCTTGAAGGGGAATTTGCCGACCTTCACATCGTAGCCCTCCTCCTCTGCCTCTTCCTCCGTGTAGCCTACGGACGCGATCTGCGGCTGGCAGTACGTACAGGCCGGAATGTCGTGCTCGTCCATCGGCCGGACGTCGTGGCCGGCAATCTTTTCGACGCAGTGGATGCCCTCGTGGCTGGCCTTGTGCGCGAGCCAGGGTGCGCCCGTGACGTCGCCGATGGCGTACACCCCGTCCACATTGGTTCGATAGTGGTCGTCCACCACGATGTCGTTGCCGTCCGTTTCGACACCCACTTCGTCGAGCCCGAGGTCTTCGACGTTGCCCACGACGCCCACGGCGGAGAGCACCTGGTCGCACTCGATGTGCTCAGTGCCGTCGTCCGTCTCGATCTCCACCTCCAGCGGAGCGCCGTTTTTGTCCACGCCCTGCACGTCGGCGCCCGTCATCAGGTCGATGCCGGTCTCTTCATAGCTCCGTGCCAGCTCCTCCGAGACGTCCGGGTCCTCGTTCGGCACGATGCGATCCATCACCTCGATGATGGTCACGTCCGTGCCCATGTGGTGATAAAAGTACGCAAACTCGACCCCGATGGCGCCCGCGCCCACGATCACCATCGAGTCGGGCTGCTCGGTCTGGAGCATGGCGCCCTCGTAGTCTATCACGTCCTCCCCGTCGATGGGGAGGAAGGGAAGCTCGTTGGGCCGCGCCCCCGTGGCCAAAATGACGTGATCGGCCGTCACGGTCTGCTCCTCCCCCACCTCCTCGCCGTCCATCGTGACGGACGGTTCGATCTCGACGGTGTCCGCGGCCGAGAGGCGGCCGTGCCCCCGCAGAACGTCGATGTCGTTTTTCTCCATCAGGAACTGCACGCCCTGATTCATCTGGTTGGCCGCGCCGCGGCTGCGCTCAACGACGTCGGAAAAGTTGGGCGAGACTGACCCGTCGAGCTCTAGGCCGAATTCGTCGAGATGAGTCACTTCCGACATGACCTCGGCGCTCTTGAGCAGCGCCTTCGTCGGAATACAGCCGACGTTCAGGCAGACCCCGCCCAGCTTGTCTTTCTCGACGATGGCGGTGTTCATGTCGAGTTGCGAGGCGCGGATCGCCGTTTCGTAGCCGCCGGGGCCGCTGCCGACGACGATGCAATCGTAGTCCGTAGCCATGGGGGAGCAAAGGGAAAGTCAGGGAAGAACACAACAGAACTGAGCGCCACATTCCAAGATACGCCCCGCCGCTTGGCAACCCCAAACCGCCGGCCCCAATGGGCCGAAAGGTTTCTGTGAATCCGACCCCCGATTGCAGGACGCTCCGCAATGCCGATGCGACACAGGAGAAGCGTGTGCAGCCGCGGTTCTCAGCGACCGGTGAGCCACCTGGACGGATCCACAAATTCGCTCGACGATCGGTTAACGAGCCCAAAAAAGAGGCCTGCGCCCCGGGGCTCATTCTCGGTGCCGGACCGGCCCAGCACTTGTCCCGCTTCGATACGCTGATTTTCGGAGATGGCGAGGCTCGAGAAGTTGCTGTACACGGAGAGATACTCCCCGTGCTCAATGACGACGTAGGTGCCGTACCCCGGCACAAAGTCGATCCCGGTCACCACGCCGTTGAAGATGGCGCGGACGGGGCTTCGGGGATTCGTGGCGATCTGAATGCCGGGGTGATAGGTGGAGGTGCCGTGGACCGGATTCACTTGATTCCCAAACTCGACGGTGACGGCGCCCTCCACCGGCCAGGGAAGCGCCCCCTGATTCTCCTGGAACGAGGCGGAGAGTTCAGCCGACACGGTTGCCGGCTGGCGGGTCGACGTCGCCTCGCTCTCCCCCTGCTCGCTGCGGGCGACCAGCTTTTGAATCCGCCGTTCGAGCTCCTGGGCCTGCCGCTGCTTTTCTTCGATTTGCTGTTCGAGCTCGGAGCGCCGGGCCCGGAGCTCATCGATTACCGACCGGCGGTCCCGTTCGAGGGCCCGTAGGTTTTTGCGTTCGGTGCGGGCCTCGGCAAGGAGGTCACGCGTCTCTTTGCGCTTCTTGGCCAGCTTCTGGCGGGAGGAGCGCACCTCGCTGGCCGCGGCCTGAATGGCGGTGCGCTGCTGCCGACGATCGGCCGCAAATCGGCGGAGATACCGGGCCCGGACGAGCATCTGGTTGATGGAGCGGGAAGCCAGGAGAAGGGCCAGGTCGTGAAGGCGGCCGTACTTGTACATGTGCACGAGACGACGTTCGTATTCGTCTCGGAGCGTCTGGAGCTGTTGCTGAAGGGTGGCCAGCGTGTCGCGGAGCTGGGTCCGTTCCCGCTGGAGCTGATTGAGGCGAGTCTGGTAGGTCGAGACGAGCTTTTCTCGGAGGGCGATCTCTCGCTGGAGCGACTTTAGCTCCTCCTGTGTGGCCTCCTGCTCCTTTCGGGTTTTTTGGAGGCGGCCCTTCTCGCGCTGGATCTGTTTCTCGAGTTGCTCCAGTCGCTTCTCGGTCGACTTTCGCTGGGCCTGCGCGTCCTGCCCGTGGGCCGGACGGGACAAGACGAGCGCCGCCAGCAGACCAACTGCCAGGATCCCGGTCCAGGAGGGGAACTCTGAAGCGATGTTGGTGGGAGGCGTTAAAATCCGCATGCGAGAACTAACGGGGGGTGTCGCTTGGGGGAACGGCAGTCGACACGGCCAGGCCGGGGGCTCCGACTACCGAAAGGGCTTGCGCGGCACCTGCGATGGGACGTCGAGGGTGAACGAAGGATCGGGAGGATTGAGGTCCATCTCCTCGTAGGTCACCAAGGCCCGGAGGTCGGCCGCCGGGCGCTGAAAATCCAGACGGGCGGGGAGGGTGAGCCCCTCCACGGGCCTGAAGTCTGAAAAGAGCCGTTTTTGCAGGACCGTTCCGGACGCACTCTTCTGCTCGTACCGTACGACGCGCCAGCGCGTCGGATCCACCGTGTAGCGCTCCCGGTCAGTGGGGTCCGAAAGATAGTAGAGCGAGCTGTCGGCCTGCAGGGACCAGGCCGTTTTCGGGGGCGGGGCAACGACCCCGAGCATGTTGTCGAAAAACTGGTCCGAATCCACAGGGGCAGGAAAGATCTGCTGGATGTCCTGGAGGGGACCCACGCGAAGCACCGCCTTGCGGGTGTCGTAGAAGAAGACGCTGTCGCGGGTCAGAAGCAGCCGTCCCCCCTCGACCCCAAACAGGCTAAACCGCATGAACAGGGAGTCGGCCCGTCGGTGGCGCACGACGGCGTTGAAGGAGCGGTTCTGATCGGGGGTCTGAACCGTGATGCGCGCCTTCGCGGCATAGGCGCGGACGGTGTCGCTCCCGCCCTGAATTTGCCCTCGAATTTGGCTCAGCGAATGGTCCGGGAAGCGGTCCGAGAGCCCCGGCGGACCCTCGGTTGTGCGGGCGGAACCGCTGCAGCCGGCGATCAAGAGGGCCGTGCCGAGGACGAGGGCAAAGGGGTGCGACGCAGAAAACGGGGGACGAGACGTCAAGACGAGATCCGCAAACTTTTGAAGAGGATGTCGATGCAGGAGAGGGTTCGCAGAGGGTTTTCAAGGACGTGTGCTTCGACGGAAGGGGATTGAATCTGGGAGTTTGGAGGGTTGGGAGAAAAACGCTCACACGCTCATACTTCCATACGCACAGACGCCCACTCCCAGCGGCTTCATCTTCATACGCGTTTGCACGGGTCGGTAAAGCCGGGAGGCTACGAGGATGGACCGTCACTGAGTTTCTTGCGGAGGGAGGCGCGGTCGGCATCCTGGTCGAGGGCCCTTTGCCAATACTTCCGCGCCGTCGCGTCGTTGCCCAGGGCGTGTTGCACGTCCCCGAGGTGTTCGAGGACCCGGGCGGTGGGGGGACCCGCCTCCAGGGCGTCCTGGAGGTGGCGCCGAGCGGCGTTCAGGTTATCGCGCTGAAAATACACCCATCCGAGTGTACCGAGGGACTGGGAGTCCGACGGCGACTGGTCGAGGGCGCGGCGGGCCATTTTGAGGGCACGGTCCAGGCGCTTCTCCTGCAGCGCCAGGCCGTAGGCGTAGCAGCGGAGCACCTCGGGGTGATCCGGGGCCTCAGACAGGGCCGTTTCGAACGCCTCGGTCGCCTCCGAGAAGCGATCGAGATGAGCGTGAGCGAGCCCGAGCCCGGCGCGGAGGGGAGCGGTGTCGATGGAGGACTCAGCATCCTTAGAGAGGTTTAGGGCCGTTTGAAAGTGATCCAGAGCCCGGCCGGCGTCGCCGGCGCGCAGGCGGGCGACGGCCGCGGTGCGGGCTAGAGGGGCATGTCCGGGAAAAAGCAAGAGTCCCTCCTCGGAGACCGACGCCGCCGTCTCGTATTCGGTCGCCTTCAAGTAGGCCCTCCCGGCCCGGGTCCACCGATCCGCGTCGCGCGGATTCTCCGTCAGCGCCCGCTCCAGGAGCTGTCCGGCCTTCCGGTACGCGCCCTCCGCACGGTGAATTCGAGCGAGCAGGGTCAGGGCGGGCACGTGGTTGGGCGCCCGGTCGAGCGCCTCTCGTGCCAGGTTCCGTGCCGTGTGCAGACGCGCAGAATCGGGGTCTGGGGGAGAGCCTGCCTCGAACGCCGACTGGGCCCGGCGGACGAGCGCATCGACCGAACGGGTCTTCCGCGCCGCGGGGGGCTCCCCGTCGTCGGGCTGAGAGGCAACTGTGCGCCTCGTTCTCTTCGCGAGTTGCCGGACCTTCTGCTGGAGGGCCTTGTCGCCGGGGCGCTGCTCGACCAGCGGTTTCAGAAGTTCAAAGGCCTCTTCCGGGCGGCCGTTCTCCGCGTGGTGCTCGCCCAAGCGGCGGCGGACCGTGCGGTCGTTGGGGCGGCGGTCTACGAGGACCCGAAGCGTTTCCGTGATGCCCTCCGCATTCCCGGTGCGGCGATAGAGCACGAGCATTTTGCGATACACCCCTACGGACGGTCGATCGACCCATTTCAGGAGCGACCGGTACGTGTCAAGTGCGGCCTTGGTGCGGCCAAGATCGGACTGAAGGGCGGCCAAAGCCCGGTAGGCCTCCCGGTCGTCCGGAAAGCGATCCAGCAGTGTTTTGTAGGTCCGAAGGGCGTCCTGAGGCTGGTCCGCCTTGCGTTGCAACTCTGCGAGCCGGTGGTGATAATGGGAGCGCTCGGGGCCGTGCTCACGGGCCTGCCGGGCGTAGAAGAGGGCCGTCGCCACGTCGCCCTGTGCCTCGTGGGCGTCGGCGAGCGCCTGGAGGAGGGCCGGCGCGTTCGGCGCGTGATCGAGGGCCGTCTCGTAGTACAAAACTGCCTCCTCGTAGTCTCCCAGGTGCGCCTCGGTCGTGCCCTTCACCAGGTACTTCTGCACAACGGTCGTTACCGCGTCCCCGGTGTCGGGGGGCGTGGGAGAATAAACGCTGCGGTGCAGAGACGCGGTGGCAGGGAGGCTCCACCGTCCACCCAAGACACCTACGCACAGAAGAATAGTTGCAGCTCGGTACATTGAAAAGGGACGGTACATTGAGAAGGGACGTTGATAACGCAGGCGCTAACAGGACGCGCGACCAGGACGCAGAGAAATACCGGTAGGCACAGATCCATCGATGAACCGGATAAGCACATCGTTAGATGCGTAGACGGCTGCATGGTTCACCTTGATTTGATAACAATGGTGAACCGTTTCTACATTGCTTCCAGTGTCCGACGCACGATGCTCTACGCCTAGGTCGCTTTCGGCGGAGGAGTGCAGCACATACTGTCATTGCATAATATCTCGTAGTCATGGGTGAGCACAGCGTACGACGGGACGCCGAGCCCTCGGTGCTCCGCGAGTTTACGAACCATCTGATGCGGGACGTTCGCGCCCTGGAGTTGATGCTCCACGAAAACATGTTCGAGACCGGCATGCGGCGCATTGGCGCGGAGCAGGAACTGTTCATGGTCGATCAGCGGGGCGAACCGGCCCCGGTGATTGAGGAGGTGTTGGAGCGCAACACCGACGAGCGCATCGTTACGGAGCTGACGCGGTTTAACGTCGAGTTCAACATGGACCCGCTCCAGTACGGGGACGACTGTTTTGCCCGAATGGAGACGACCACCACGGAGCTCATCGAAAAGGTGCGTGGGCTTACGCAGCAGGTGGACAGTGAGATCGCCATGACGGGGATCTTGCCCACGGCGCACCTCTCCGATTTTGCCCTCGATTACATGACGCCCCGGCCCCGCTACTATGCCCTCAACGATGCCATCTCGCGCTTGCGGGGGGGCGCCGGTCAGTACCAGATCCAAGGCATCGACGAGCTGTTCGTGAAGCACGATTCCATTATGCTGGAGGGGTGCAACACGAGTTTCCAGACGCATTTTCAGGTGTCGCCGGAGGAGTTTCCCCGCTACTACAACATGGCCCAGGTAGTAGCTGCGCCGTGCCTAGCGGCCGCCACGAACTCGCCGCTGCTGTTTGGGAAGCGGCTCTGGCGCGAAACCCGCATCGCCCTGTTCCAGCAGGCTGTGGACACCCGGTCGAGCAACCTGTACCTGCGGGAGATGAGTCCCCGCGTCCACTTTGGCACGGACTGGGTGGACGAGTCGGTGATGGAGATCTTTAAGGAGGACATCTCCCGCTTCCGAGTGCTCCTGACGACGGGGCTAGACGAAGATCCCCTGGAGGTCTTGGAGGAAGGGGACGTGCCGAATCTCATGGCGCTCCAGCTCCATAACGGCACCGTGTACCGGTGGAATCGCGCCTGCTACGGCATCACGGAGGGAAAGCCCCATCTTCGCATTGAAAACCGCGTTCTACCCTCCGGACCAACCGTCGTTGACGAGATCGCGAATGCCGTCTTCTGGTACGGACTCGTGGCCGGGCTTGCCGAGGAGTACCGGGACGTGTCCGAGCACATCGAGTTCTACGAGGTCCGGCACAACTTCAACGCGGCCGCCCGCAACGGGCTGGCCTCTCAGTTCAAGTGGCTGGACGGCTCCAACCGACCGGCCCACGAGCTCATTCTCGACATGCTCATTCCCCTCGCCGAGCAGGGCCTCCAATCGTCCGGCGTCAACGTTGGAGACATTGACCGCTACCTCGGAATTATCCAGAAGCGCGTGGAGACCCAGCAGACCGGGGCGCAGTGGCAGCTCGACTCGATGGCCCGTATGCAGAACGTGGGGTCGCGGGCCGAGCGCCTCGGCGCGCTCACCCGGGGCATGGTGGAGCGCCAGAAAGCGGGGCATCCCGTGCACGAGTGGTCCCTGGCGGCTCTGGAGGAGGGCTACACCCCCACGGGCATGAAGGACACCAACGTCGAGGACTACATGACGACCGATCTTTTTACCGTCCACGAGGAAGAGTCGATCGAGTTTGTGGCGCGGCTCATGGACTGGCAGAAGATCCGCCATGTGCTCGTGGAAGACGAGCAGCATCGGCTCGTGGGCCTCATCAGTCACCGAACCCTTCTGCGCCACATGGCCGAGCGTAAGCAACGCCCCGAGGGAGGCATGCCTGTGGGCGACATCATGGTGGAGGAGCCGATCTCGGTCTCCCCGGACCGTCCCACCCTCGAAGCTGTGGAACTGATGCGCGAGCACGAAATTGGCGCGCTGCCCATCGTGCGGGAGGATCGGCTGGTCGGAATTATCACCGAGCAGGACTTTATCCAGATTGCGGGCAACCTCCTCGACGACACGCTCGGTCTCGACGACGAGCAAGAGTCCGAGGCGGCGGCCGCAGCGCAATCGACCTCGGACGGCGGCGGAGCGTCTTCCTGAGTAACGCTGTGTGCGGGCGGGGCCGGTTCCCGGTCGGCGGCCCTTTGAAGCCGCGAGAGGAAGGCCCAGGAGGGGAACGCATTGCCGCTGCGGGCGTGGAGAGAGTCGCGTCATTCTCCTCGCCGAGCATACTCACCGATATTCATCCTGCAGGCATGAGCGACACTCGCGAGCGCGCAATCAGTGGCCGGACGATACGAATTGACCGGACCCTCTGCATTGGGTCCGGGAACTGTACGAACATCGCTCCCGAGATCTATGTGATTCGGGAGGACAACATCGTGGACTTTCAGGACGAGACGCCGGACATCGAGACCGGACGGCTGGAAGAAGCGGCGTCTCTCTGTCCGGTCGACGCGCTGATCGTGGAGGACGAAAACGGCGAGCAAATTGTCCCGTAGCGGGCGTTCAGCCCTGGCGGCGATACCAGGCGATCAGGATGCCTGTAAGTATGCCTGCGACGAGCCCGAGAAGCATGTAGCCGAGCATGGGGGCCTGTGATTCGTGAAGCGTGAGGGACGGCGTCTCTTCGTAGCGCGTATTTCGCGGGGATCCTGCGCCCAACGCAAAACGCTACGACGAGAGGACATTGGTATCTTCCCAGTCTCGGAAGCGATCCAGTTCGGTTCGCACCGCCTGAACGGCCGTCTCGATCACGGCCACGTCGTCGACGAAGCCGAGTGCCCCGAGGGTGTCGGGAATGATGTCGACAGGCGTCACGAGGTAGACAAGGGCGGCCACGAGGAGCGCGATGGACGCGCCGGATACGTGCCGGTACGAGCGCTGGACCCAGGCGATCAGGAGACGGAGGGCGGCCTTGAGGTCCTCCCACACGGCGGTGAGGGCGCCTGCGTTGGCCTCCAGGTGGGCATAGGCGTCCCGAATCAGCAGAACGACCCGGAAGCGCCGGCGAAGGACGCGTCGCGTGGCCTCCGTCAGGGTCTCGGTGAGTTCCGTGCTGGTTGGGAGGGAGTCAAGGGCGTGGGGAAGTTCCGTCGACTGGAGATCGAGCTGAGACTCGTTGGAGGGCATGGGACTCGCTGGGGATGAAGGGACCTTGAGGGGGCTTCGATTCTAAGAGACGAGGGGGAGGAAAGTCAACTCCGGACTCGGGGCCGAGGGGGATGAGGCACGGTTCCGTCCTCACGTTTCACGCCTCACGGATCACGTTTTTCCCGTGACCAGCATCGAGACCTCCCCGGTCAGGTGAGAACCCCGAGTTTGATTCCCGCTGTGACGACGACCCTGACGACATTCCCCACCGAGGCTGCCGACCGCCTTCGTCGCGGTGGGCTGGTGGGCTTTCCCACGGAGACGGTGTACGGGCTCGGGGCGGACGCCTTCCAACCGGAGGCCGTCAAACGGATCTTCGAGGCGAAAGGGCGACCGGCGGACAATCCGCTGATCGTGCACGTCCGTCGCCGTGAGCAAATTGGTCAGGTGGCGGCCACGATTCCGGCCGCAGCGGAGCCGCTTCTGGAGCGCTTTCTGCCGGGTCCGCTGACAATCATTTTACCCAGGCACCCCGAGCTGCCGTCGGTCATCACGGCCGGGCTGGACACGGTCGGCGTTCGGATGCCCGGTCTGCCGCTGACCCAGAGGTTTCTTGCGGCCTGCGACACCCCCGTCCCCGCGCCGTCGGCCAACCGGTCGGGGCGACCGAGCCCCACCACCTGGGAGGCCGTGCAGGACGATCTGGGCGGACGGATCGACTGCATTCTGCAAGGAGGGCAAACGGAGGCGGGGGTGGAGTCGACCGTGGTGGACTGTACCACTGAGCCCGTCGAGGTGCTGCGGCCGGGGGCCGTCTCCGTCGAGGCGCTGCGGGACGTGCTTGGCGCGGTCCGCACAGAATCATCCACTGAGGCGTCCGCGCTGCGGAGTCCGGGCACGCGTCACCGTCACTATGCCCCTGCGGCGGAAGTGCGACTGGTCGAGGACCCGTCGGAGACGGAGCCGGGACCGAAGCATGCGTACATTGGACTGGACGCCCCGGCTCCTCCCGACGCGTTCGGGGCCGTGTTCGTCGAGCCCGACTTGGAGGCCTACGCGCACGACCTGTTCCACGTCTTTCGAACGTGCGATGAGAAGGGATTCGAGATCATCTACGCGCAGACGGTGCCCCCGACCGGACTCGGGCGGGCGCTCAACGATCGCCTGCGGCGAGCGGCGGCGCGGTAAGGGACATGTGTGGAAGAATGGACGTGTGGAGGTGTGGACAGGTGGAGGTAGAGACGTTTCGCCGGAACGTCTCCCGCTGATCCTTGGAAACTGAAATCAGTTCGAATAGGGCAGCTCCCCTCGGCCGCGGGTGGTGCGGATGAGCCACCGGGCGAAGGGCGGCAGGAAGCGGCAGCTTTGCACCAGGAACCGGGCCGCGCCGGGACGAAACGCCGCCGCATGAATCCACCGCCCGAGGCGCATGCGCCGACCGAACGCATTCGACCAGGCGGTGCGGTAGGCCGAGCGGAAGGAGGAGGCCGATCGGCGCCCGTCGAGATACTCCGACGCGAGTGGAGTGACGAGGTCGGCCGTCCGGAGGGCCATCGCCATGCCGTCGCCGCAGAGCGGCGCAATCATTCCCGCCGCGTCGCCGATCATGCACACGTCGCCGGCGAACCGCGACTTCGGCATCAGCGGCACCTGGCTCACCGCCCTGAACTGGTCGCTCACCCGGTGCAGGCCCCGTAGGCGCTCGTCCAGCACGGGGTTCTGACGGAGAGACTCCTTGAGCATCGCCGCTGGGGTGCCGCCCGCGTCCGTGAGCGCGTCGGTGTGGCCGATCCAGCAGACGTTGATGCGGTCGTCCTCGACGGGCGAGAGGCCGCAGTAGCCGCCGGGAGCGCTATGTAGCTCAATCGTGTTCGACACGTCTGCGGCAGAGGGTCCGGTATAATGCGCCTTGAAGCCCACGTACGGGGTGTGCTGCTCCAGAAAGGGCCGGTCGAGCGTCCGGTCGAGGTGGCCCCGCCGGCCGTAGGCGCCAAAGACGAGGCGGGCCTCCACGGTCTCCGCCCCGACGGTGACCGAGAAGCCCTGGTCGAGACGTCCCTGTACCTCCGTCACCCGCGTCCCAGGCCGCCCGTCCACGCCCGCCGTGCAGGCATGTTGGAAGAGAAGCTGGTCGAGGTAATGCCGGCTCAGTCCAAGGGCGGAGTCGGGAAGAGCATGCTCGGTTGCCGTGCCGTTCGGCGCGGTCAGGAGGGTCCGGGTCATCATCGACGCCCCCGCGTCGCGGACGGCGTCGAGGACCTCCAGTCGACGGAACGACGACTGGGCCTCCGGCGACAAAAATTCCCCGCAGAGCTTGTGGCGGGGATACGTCGACTGCTCGGCCAACAGCACCGAGTGGCCCCGACGGGCCAACTGGGCGGCGGTGCTGCACCCAGCGAGACCACCGCCGATGACGAGCGCGTCGTAGGACATTTGGAGAAAGGGCGAGTGGGGGAGAAAGCGCGGAGCGACAGTCAGGAAAGGTATGTGGTGGCTGGAGGGTGATCCAACCGCCAGCGATCCAATTCTTCGTCGCCGTCAACAGCCTCTGGCCGCTGCGGACAGGAGTTTTGTTCCCGTTCTTCCTCAAAGCGGGAGGATCAACCTGCTTTCGCCAAACCGGTCGGGCGGGAGTGTGCTCCCCATGTTCGGGAAAAATGTCGCTACAGGGACGAGTCCACGCTCGTCAGTCGCCATTCGAAATGGTCGAGAGCGTCCACCGGAACGCCCAGTGCCATCGGATGGAAAGGGACGAGAGGCCCGACTTGCGAGCGAGCGTCTCCAACTCTTCCTTTCGGAATTGAAAGAGCGCCACGACCTCCGGAATCCGATGACTGTGGCT
>PXTN01000083.1 GCA_003022565.1 Bacteroidetes bacterium QS_3_64_15
GCTTCTCGTTGCGCCGCTCGTAGTGGGGAGCTACGCGGCCATCTACCTCGGGGCGGCGTGGGCGCTCGGGGTCGACGAGATCGAAGTGTGGACGCGGCGGTTCTTCGGGGACGTGTAGAGGAGGGAGGGCCGCGAAGGAATGCGGTGGTCAGGCGTTACCGGGGACCGCTCGAACCACGGGCCCGGGGTTGTCAGTAGCACGTTGCTCAGTGTCGAACGTGCGCGATACGTCGGTTTGTCCCCGAATCAGTGCCCGTTTCCATGCCTGACTCTGAGGTCGACCTTGCGCCCGGCACCTTCCTCATCTCGGCGCCGATGATGCAAGACCCAAACTTTCGCCGGTCTGTGGTGCTGCTCTGCGAGCACAATGATCGGGAGGGCACCTTCGGGCTCATCCTCAATCGTGAGCTGGACGTGAGCCTGGGCGATGTGCTTGACGACTATGTGACCTACAATCCGCCGCTGTACATGGGCGGGCCCGTCCAGCGCGAAACCCTTCACTTCCTTCACACCCGCCCCAACGAAATTCCGGGCGGTGTGTCCCTGGGCAACGACATCACCTGGGGTGGAGACTTCGACGTGATACAACAAATCGCGAAGGGAGGCGACGCCGCGCCCGAAAACCTGCGGTTCTTCCTTGGCTACGCAGGGTGGGGCCCCGGCCAACTCGACGCGGAGCTCGGCGAAGAGGCCTGGATCCCGGCCCCCGGCGCCGCCGATCTCGTCTTCGACACCAACCCCGACCAGCTCTGGCGCACCATCCTGCGGCGCATGGGCGGGGAGTACGCTGTCCTCGCCAACTTCCCCGACGATCCCCGGATGAACTGAATTTGGGTTGTGGATTTCGGGGTTTGGAATATAGGAGCCGCAGTTGGGAATGGATCGGTGCTTGACGAGCGGATTCATTCAGAACGGAATCCTTTCTTTCGCAGCGCGTATACCTCACAGGATTCCTCTCCCATCCCGCAACCACAACCCTCCACTCTCAACCCTCCACCCCCCATGCCTGGCACGCCCGAAAACACCAAGAACGACGACGAACGGGAGCTCGACTTCTGGGAGAGCCTCTACCTCCCGGAGCTGTTCAAGGGGCTCGGCTACTCGTTCGACCGCATGGCCAACGAGCCTACGTACACGTTCGAGTACCCCGAGGAGCAGTGGTATCCGCCGGACAGCTACCGGGGGCGGCCCGTACTCGTGGAGGAGGACGATCGGCCCCGATGCGTCTCGTGCAACCTGTGTGCCCGCGCCTGCCCGCCGCTCGCCATCTCCATGCAGTCGAAGGAGGTGGACAACGTGAAGGAGCGGGAGCCGGAGTGGTTCGAGATCAACATGCTCCGTTGCATCTACTGCGGCTTCTGCGAGGAGGTGTGTCCCGAGGAGGCCATCGTGATGTCGAAGGAATACGACCTCACGTTTCAGAGCCGCGACGAGGCGGTATTCGACCTCCAGGACCTGCTTAAGCCCACCGAGCAGCTCCAGGACCGGCTCGAGTACCTTGAGCAGTACAAAAACAGGCAGTTTGGCCAGCAGTGGGACTTCAAGGAAGAAAACAACCTCCACAGCGTGAAGGACCAGCACTTCCTGGACTGGCTGGCCGAGGAGGGCATGGACGAGCTGGACACTACGCACGAGCGCGAGGAGCCCATGGCCACGGCCGGCGACCAGGACTGGGGGGCTGAGCGACAAGGCCCGCCGCAGACCGAGCACGCCGCCGAGTGAGTGTGGGCGTTGTGCGTACGGGCGTATGGGCGTCTCCTTTCCGAAGAACTGCCCCCTTTGGCTGACAGCGTTCGTCGTACGCCCACACGCCACCACGCCATCACGCCCACACGCAAATACGCCCACACGCAGATGGAAGAGCCGATCGACATTCCCGAGGCCCAGGCCGAGGACCCGGAGGCCCTCCGGGACGCGCTGGTGGACCAGTTTGGCTACCTCGTCGACGAGGTGAGGGCGCTGAGCACGGTTGTGGACAGTCTGCCCGACGAAATTCTGGCGGGGCAGCCGGAGCCGGACGCGCTCACCATGAAGGAGCTTTACGGCGCCATCGCTACGCTCGACGCGGAGGTGCGCCGGACCCGAGTCGAGCGGGTCGTTGATGAGGACGAGCCTACGCTGGATCCGGTGGACATCAAGGCCGAGGTCCGGGGGGCCGGCTGGAACGAGCGCGAGATCGGTGCCATCCTCGACCAGGTGAAGGAGACCCGGCGCGAACTCACTGCCCGGCTGGAGGCCCTGCCCCTCGACGCCTGGCACCGCACCGCCACGCTGGAGGGGGAGACACTCAGCCTCTTCGGGCTGGTCTATCGCATGACGCAAGACGACTTTCAGCGCCTCCGCGACCTCGGCTACCGCCTCCACGGCGCCCACCTCTCCGACCGCGACGAACCCTTGCCCACATGAATTCGGAATTTGGAGTGTGGGATGCGGAGTGTCCTTCCTCCCATTCCACATTCCGAACTCCACAATCCACACTCGCACATGGCCAAGGACACGGGTCCGTCCTACGACGATCTGGCCACGGCCTTTCGGCACCAGAACTTCGACCCCCTCTACTTCTTCTTCGGGGAGGAGACGTTCCTGATCGACGAGTTGCAGGAGCTGCTCATCGAGGAGGCGCTGGCGCCGAGTCAGCACGACTTTAACCTCGACGTGGTGTACGGGTCGGAAGCGGAGGCCTCGGAGGTCATCGGGCTGTGTCAGGGCTTTCCGGCGGGGGCGCCGAAGCGAGTCGTGATCGTGCGCGAGTTCGAGAAGCTGGAGAACAACCGTCAGTTTAAAGACTACGCCGCGCAGCCCAATCCGCAGTCCATCGTTTTGCTCGCCTGCACCACCAAGCCCAACCTGAGCGCCCATCCGTACCGCGCCCTCAAGGAACACAGCACGTGGTCCCAGTTCCGCTCCCTCTACGACAATGAGATGCCCGAGTGGATTCAGGACTACGTGCAGGGGCAGGGCTACGAGATTGAGCCGAAGGCCATTCAGATGCTCGCCGACTACGTGGGGACCGACCTGCAGCGGGCCGCTAGCGAGATCGAGAAGCTCGTGACATTTGCCGGAGAGCGCACGCGCCTCACGGCCGACGACGTGCTTGCCGCCAGCGGCCAGACCCGCGAGTTCAACGTCTTCGAGTTGCAGACGGCCCTCGGCGAAGGGCGCCACGCCGATGCCCAGCGCATCGCCGACCGCATCCTCCAGCAGGCCTCCAACCCGCGCAGCGAGGCCATCATGATGGTGGCCGTGCTCAACGGCTACTTCGACAAGCTGTGGAAGCTGCAGAAGCCCGGCGCCCTGCGTGAAAATAAATACGAGCTCGCCAGCTACATCGGCGTCAGTCCGTACTTTGTCGAGGAATACAAGCACGCCGCGCAGCGCTACGACCGAGCCGGGATTGCCGACGCCTATTCGGCGCTCGTGGCGGCGGACTACGAGTTGAAGGGCGGGGCGGCCCGGAATGCGTCCCTCGTGATGACGCTCCTGCTGCGTCGACTGCTGCCGCCCGAGGCTCGTCCCGCCGTTGCGTAGCGAGCCGCCTCGGGGCGCTCCTCACCTACGTGCACGGGGCTCTCGGTCGAGGCCGGAATTCACAGAAACAAGAAGCGCGCACTCGAATAGGTATCGCAGATGCTCTGTCCGAATGCACTCGAAGACCAATTGGAGCAGCACAAAGGAGGCGTCGCGCCTCTGTAGTGTTCCCCGTGGCCGAGACGCGTCCGGAGGCCGTTTGGCGGAACGGCCGCCCACCACGATGATGCCATAGAAGACGACGTTGTAGAACACACACTCGGCTCCCCGCTGTCCCATGCAGACCCCTGAACGGCCCTTCGACGGGAACGTCCCCGACGACGGAGCCCCGTCCTACGAGTGGCTCGACGAGTGGCTCTGCGAGTACGTGGACGGCGCGATGGACCCGTCGGTCGAGGCCGTCTTTAAGCAGTACGTGGAGGCCAATCCGGAGCTGAAGGCGCACGTGGAGCGCCTCCGCCAGACGCGGGATCTCCTCTGTGGGTGCGACGCGCCGGACTGTCCCGCGGTGAATCCGCCACCGGAGGTGTCTCGGGAAGGGGAGGAAGATCTGCTTCAGTCCCCCACCTTGCTTCCGGAGGAGACGGGGGGGCAATCCGCCGCGGCCTTGGGCATCCTCTCGTCCATCGCCGTCGCCCTTGCCGTTGGGTTTTTGGCCGGGGCGATGCTCGTCGAGCCGGACACGCTCACCCCGTCGCCGACCATCTCGACCGTGGAGGGGCGGGTACCATCTCAGGAGTCGGTGCGAGGGGAGATGTCCTCTCACCGGCCGAATCGTTTCGCGCTTCCCCGTCGCTCGCAAGCCTCGTCATTCTCGACGGGTGGTCCCCTCGCCCCCCGTCCTGAAACGGTCCCGGCATTGGGGGGAGACACAGTCGACGCCCGATCGACGCTCTCGGCTGTCGGGGAGCGTTGAGCGGGCTTGGGAGGGGAAGGTTGCATCGGCCGAACAGGGTGCCGAACATGGACCCTCCGGTTCCGTTGGGACAGCACGCATTGCGACATGGGCTCTTAGCTCAGCGGTTTAGAGCGCTCGCCTCACACGCGAGAGGTCCCTGGTTCAAATCCAGGAGGGCCCACTGCTTCTTTCCGAGCCTCCGGGAAACCGGGGGCTTACGTACTTCAGCGTTCCCTTCTCTCCTCCGTGCGGGTCGACCCGCTTGAAAATCGGCGTGTCGGGCGCTACCTATATTCCAAGCGGTCACGCACACTTCCGTTCTCCATGACCTCAATACAGCGCTCACTCCCTCTCGAGCACGACGCCGCGGGCCTTGCCCTCGGCACGGAAGACCTGCGTGAGAAGCGGCTCAAGCGGGTTGATGTTGCGCCCGACATTCGGGTCGTCAAGGCCGAAGAGGAATCCTAAAAATTCGTGTGTGATGTAGAGCCGACAATACATCAGCAGCACCGAGGGCGAGGTCGTGCACTCGATCACGCTCAAACGAGCCAGCTTGCGACCGCGTAGGACGCTCACCCCTCCTCTCAAACGCCTCCCCGATCCTCTCATGCACACCCCCGACGCCGCCCTCTCTCGTCGCTTTCCCCTCCGCCTGATCTCTCTAATCCCATTACTTGCCCTCCTGGGGCTTGGCCTTGCGGCATGCCAGCAGGCCGACTCCAACGGGTCGGGCGAGGCAATGGCCTAGGACTGGACGCCCCTCTTCGGCGGCGAGACCACGGAGGGATGGACCAACCCCTACGACTGGGGGACGGCCCGCGTGGAAAACGGCGAAATTCGGCTGCAGGCCGACGAGAAGTTCTTCCTCGTCACCGAAGAGACGTACAGCGACTTTGTGTTTGAGGGCGAAGTCCAGGTTCCGGACCGGGAGTCCAACTCCGGATTCATGTTTCGTGCCAACGTAGAACCGAACCGCGTCTACGGCTACCAGGCCGAGGTGGACCCGTCGGACCGCGCCTGGTCGGGCGGCCTCTACGACGAGGGGCGGCGCGGCTGGCTGCACCCGGCCGAGGACGACTCCGTGGCGGGCGCACGGTTCCGAAAAAACAAGGGCGATGCCTTCAACCTGGACGGCTGGGCCCGGTACCGCATCCGCGCGGAGGAGGACAGCCTCAAGATCTGGGTGAACGGCACCTTGACGACTGCTTACCGGGATACGGTGGACAGCGAAGGCGTGATCGGCATTCAGCACCACGGTGAGGATGGCAAGGTTTATCGGTTCCGGACCCTGCGCGTCCGTCGCCTCAACGGGGGACCAGCTTCGACTGAGGGCGATTGACCTTCGCCGTTTCACGCACCAGTGTACCTGAATAAAATGAACCGACGTGAGCTGCTGAAGCGGAGTGCGGCCCTGATGGGCGCCGGCCTGTGGGGCGGGTCCGAGTTGATTTCGCCCAAATCCCGGGAGCCGGACCGAGCCGCTGAAGGCCAAATCATGACGGTGACCGGACCCGTCGCCCCCGAGGATCTTGGTCCCATTCTGCCGCACGAGCACGTCATCTCCCGCTTCGGCGAACCGCCGGCCCGCCGTCCCGATTATGACCTCTCGGCTCTCTTCGATACGGTCGTGCCCATTTTGGAGCGGGTCAAGGCGCTCGGATGTGGGGCCATCATGGACTGCTCGGCGGCGTACCTCGGGCGCGACCCGCTCATCATGCGGCGGCTGGCGGAAATGAGCGGGCTCCACTTGGTGACAAACACAGGCTACTACGGGGCCGTTGATGATCGGTACGTGCCCGATCACGCGTACGACGAGACGGTCGACCAGCTGGCCGATCGGTGGCTCACGGAGTGGAGCGACGGGGTTGACGGCACCGGGATCCGACCCGGATTCATCAAAACGGCTGTGGATGGGGGATCCCTCTCAGACATTGATCGGAAGCTCGTGCGCGCCGCCGCCCGCACGCATACCGAGAGCGGCCTAACGATCGCCGTGCATACCTCAGGCAACGTAACCGGCGCCCGGGAGCAGTTGGCGGTTTTGGAGGAAGAGGGCGTCCACCCGTCGGCCTGGATCTGGGTGCACGCTCAGAACGTGGACGCCCCCGACGCCCTGGCCGACGCAGCAGAACGGGGCGCCTGGATTGAATTCGACGGCATCGGGCCGGACACGATCGACCGGCACGTGGAGCTCGTCCAGGCGATGAAGCAGCGCGGTCATCTCGGTCGGGTCCTGCTCTCGCACGACGGGAGTTCGTTTCCGCCAGAGGGGAGCGAGCCGCGGCCGTACGACCTCCTCTTCACGACGTTTATTCCGGCCCTCAAGGAGGCCGGCTTCAGCGGCGCCGAGGTGCGCACGCTCACGGTCGACAATCCGCGCCGTGCCTTCACGGTGCGCATCCGCAACTGAGACCGATTTGCGCGGTCGGACCTGCCCTTCCCTGGGCGAGACGCGGCCCATCCGGAATGAACAAGCGATAGGTTATTGAAGAACGTTCTCCCGCACCAGCATGCGCGAACCCATGGACGATCGCCCCCTCGAGCTGCACGAGGATCGATACTTTGATCACCCCGGCCGTCCGCCGGATTGCCCGCCAGCTGTACGACGAAACCAGGGACCTGCCCATTGTGGGACCGCACGGGCACGTGGAGCCCCGCATTCTGGCAGAGGACACGCCCTTCCCCCAGCCGGCCTCGCTCATCATCAAACCCGATCACTACGTCTTTCGCCTTCTCTATTCGCAAGGCGTGGCGATGGAGGACCTCGGCATTCCCCCCAGGATGGCACGCCCGTGGAAACCGACCCGCGAGCCATCTGGCAGCGGTTTGCCGAGCACTACCACCTGTTCGAAGGGACGCCGACCGGCGCGTGGCTCGACTACGAAAGCCCGACGTCCGTCGGGGGGGCGGTCCTCGTCGGGGCGCGTCACCACTGCTCATAGTGGTCAATGATCTCGTTCAGGTTGTCGTGCTCGCCCTCAATGATGCCGACGACGAAGAGCCCGGTTTCGTTTTCGAGCTGGGCGAGGGCCTCGGTGTCAGGCGGCCGGCGGCCCTCAGTCTTAATGAACGTGTCCTGGATGGCCTTCCGGGCCGCGCCGGACGGGCTCTCGGCCGTCGCGACGTTGGAGAAGGAATCGAAGCCATCCTTTTCGAAGCCGATGATCGTGTAGGTGGGCATGGTGCGAAACGCGCAGAGTAACGGGGAGAACGGAAGTGCGACAAAGAACCGTCCGCACCCAATGCGTGCAGGCCCTCGCCGTTTCCCAGTTCCCACGCCGCGACGCGGGCAGAGCAACGAAGTGTCTGGGAAGGTCGCCGGGTCTTCGACCGAAACGTCCAGATCAGTTACAGAAAAAGCCCGGACCCCACCAAGAGACCGGGCTTTGGGAGAAGTGCGTCCCAATGAGAAGTGTATCTGATAGACATCCAGCCCCCTTTCGGTCTAACGTCGTTTTCGATTTCTTGATATCGGGGGCCGTCAAGGTCTATGAGGCTCAGGGGCCGAGCCACTCGTACAGGAGGATGCCCCCGGCGACGGCCACGTTGAGCGACTCGGCCGCGGGGCGGTTCGGGGCGCCGCGGAGGGCAACGGTCGCGTCGAGCCGGTCCAGGACGACCGCGCTGAGGCCGTGTGCCTCGCTGCCCAGTGCGAGGGCGGAGGGGGGGGTGGGACGCCACGTGCGGGCCTGGATGCCCTGAAGGTCGGCCCCGTAGAGAGCCACGCCGTGGCGCCGGAGGCGGTCGAGGAGCGGTCCCGATTCATCTGTGCGGGCCAGGTCGAGGGCCCAGTGGCTCCCGGCGGCTGCGCGCATTACCTTGGGTCCGTACAGCCCAGCGGTGCCGGGGCCGGCCACCACGGCCTGTGCACCGAACCAGGCGGCCGTCCGCAGGAGAGTGCCCACATTGCCCGGGTCCTGCACGCCATCGAGCAGGAGGGCCGTGCCGGTGTCCCCGAGGCGCTCTGGCACCGTGTCGGGGGCGTGAAGGTGACGTTCGGCGACGGCCACGAGGCCCTGCGGCGTCGCCACGTCCGTGATCTGGGCCATCGTATCGGGGCCGGCCTCGAACACGGGCCCCGACAGCCGATCGAGCAAGGACTGCACCGTGGGGTCGTCAAGGGCATCGTGGGTTACGGCCGCTTCCACGATCGGAGCGTCCGCATCGAGCGCCGCCTGGAGGGCGCGGCGTCCTTCGATGAGCGTCCGGTCCTGGCGCCGGCGGCCCCGGCGACGGGTAAGGGCAGCCATGGCCTTGCGGCGATGGTTGGACAGCGGGTCGGGCACAGGGCGCGGGCGACGACGGGCGCGGCGACGGCAGAACTCGAATCGGGCAGCAAGGCAACCGGGATCGAGGCGAATCGTTCGTTCTTTTTCGGACCGGCTGCCTCGTCGCTCGACTTTTTGGCGGAGAATCCGGACCTTTCCATTCCGTCGGCTCTCCGGCGGGCAGGCATCGGGGAAACGCTTCCGTTCACCATTGTCGCATTCGGTTCCGCAGCCCCATGCCGTTCAAATTCGATGTCTATGAGCCCTCTGCGTACCGCGAGCCGGCCCCCATCGACCGCGAGATTGCGGAAAATCTGAGCGCCCGGATCATTGCGGAGGGGGCGAACGGTCCCACCCGGTCGGAGGCCGACGAGGTGCTGAGCGAGAAGGAGGTGCTCGTCGTTCCGGACATCCTGGCCAACGCAGGGGGCGTTACGGCCTCCTACTTCGAGTGGGTGCAGAACCGGCAGGGCTTTTTCTGGACCGAAGAGGAGGTGAACCGGCGACTTGACCGGATGATGCGGCAGGCATTCGACAAGGTGTACGCGACGGCCGAGGAGTACGACATCTCCCTCCGCATCGCGGCCTACGTGGTGAGCGTTCGCCGCGTGGCCGAGGCGCTTCAGATGCGCGGGATCTACGCGTAAACGGTGTGGACGTACGGAAGGGGGGACGGGTGGAAGTGTGAGGTGCAGGGAGGAGGAAGGATCGGTCTCGGGCGGACGTGGTGCAAGTAGGTGATATCGGAATTGACGACGACAGCCATTCACACGTTTGTGCGCTCCTCCCTCCTTTTCGTTCTCACAGCGGCTCTCTTGGGGATCGGCATCATTGTCTCGTGCGCCAACCCGCAGGCCCCCAGCGGCGGACCTCGCGACCAGACTCCCCCCTCGGTCGTCCGGACAACCCCCGTGCGCGACACCGTCGATGTGCCGACGAGCACCGAAGTGCTGCGCGTCGAGTTTTCGGAGTACATCGAGCGGAGCAGTGTGCCCCAGGCCCTGTCGGTGACCCCGACCCTCGAGCAGCGGCCCCAGTTTGATTGGAGCGGACGTGCCGTCGAGATTGAGCTCTCCTCCGCGCTGCGGGACAGCACGACCTACGTTTTCACGTTCGATACGAACCTGAGCGATGCCCACGGCGTCTCGCTGGAGAGCCCCATCACGGTGGCGTTCTCGACCGGGTCGAGGATCAATCGGGGACAGATCCGGGGACGAGTCGCGAATGGGCCTCGCGGCATCGCTCAACAGCGCGTCGACGTCTACGCGTACGTCCTTCCGCCGGATGCCGTGGGGCCCCGCCCGTTGCCGGACCGGCCCAGCTATCGCACGCAGACGGGAGAGGACGGGAGCTTTGAGTTCGACTACATGCGCGAGGGACGCTACTACGTCGTCGCGCTTCGCGACAACAATCGCAATCGCCGGCCCGATCCCAACGAGGCGTACGCCGTGCCGCCGCGTTTCGCGCTCCGGGCCGACAGTGGCGCCGCGACCGTGCCCGTGTCGTGGCTGCTCGCCCAGAGCGACACAACGGCCCCGACGCTCCAACAGGTGCGGCCGGTGAGCCAACGGCGCCTACGCCTGCGCTTCAGCGAGCCGGTCCGTCTCCAGACCCGGGCGCCCGAGGCCTGGACCCCGCAGGACTCCGCGTCGGGCGCGCCGGTCGACGTGCAGGGCGTCTACGCAGCTCCGGACCGCCCGGCCGCCGTGGTGGTGCGCACCGCTCCGATGCGGGACGTGCGTCACCGCTTACCGCTGCGACGCGGGATCGTGGCCGATACGCTGGGACAGCCCCTCGTGCCGGACACGGCTCGCTTCCGGGCCGCCACGCGGACCGACACGATGCGCACGCGGTTCCGTCGATTTCTGCCCGCCGGCCTCCGCCAGGATTCGACCGGGGCGCGCCCGCTCCTCCCGGACGTGCAGCCTGGGATCCGTCTTAATCAGACCCTGGACAGTGCAGACCTGCGCCAGGGACTCAGCGTTCGGGACACGACCGGCGAGTCGCGGGCCTTCTCGCTCGCGACGGAAAATGGAACCGACTACCGCATTCAGTTTGAATCTCCGCTTGCCCCGGGGCAATACGCCGACGTGGCCGTGGCGGGGGACGCTTTCACCCGTGCGGACACGACGTACCGACGCCGATTTCGGCGCGTCACGCGTCGGGCGCTCGGGGCGCTTGAGGGCCGCGCCCGTGTTGCCGATACGACCCAGGAAGGACTATCGGGGGTCCAGTCGCTGGGCAACACGACGGCACTCCGGCTGCCGCCCTCGCTCACAGGCCAGGATGCCCCCGACACTCTCGACATCCCGACCGCCGACACCGCCGCGACCTCGCCCACGCAAGCCCGACTGGACTCGCTCTTTTACGGCGGCCCCGTCGCGGTGGAGCTCACGGTCGACGACTCGTCGATCCCCGTGGAGGCGCGCCGACTGACCACGTCCCCCGGAAGTACGTTTGCGTTCGGGGAGCTTCCGGACGGGCAGTATCGGTTCCGGGCGTACCTCGACCGCAACGACAACGGGCGGTGGGACGGCGGGCAGATTCAACCGTACGTGCCCGCTGAACCGATCACGTGGCTGCAGGATCCGGTGGAGGCCCGCCCCCGGTGGACCACCGAGCTGCCCGCTCCGCTTCGCATTCCGGTGCTCGCACCAGTGCCCAGGGGGCGGAAGGCTCCGCCGCCAGACACGTCTCGCCCGTCGCCTTCGGGGAACCGATGACCGGGCCGGTCGTCTTCTCCTCTCACACGATGTCCGAGCAGTTCTATCGCTCCCATGGCGCTCTCTCTCCCCAACGAGCAGTGTCCCCCCGCCCTCACGGCCGATGCGATGCGCGAGGCCGACCGGTACACGATTGAGGAGTACGGGCTCTCCAGCATCACGCTTATGGAGGTGGCCGGGCGGGGATGTGCCGAGCACATTCAGGCCGCCTACGGCCCACTCGACGGCGAGGTCGTGGTGATCTTCTGCGGCAAAGGAAACAACGGTGGAGATGGGCTCGTCGTGGCGCGGCACTTGCTGGCCAATGGCGCACAGGTGCACGTTGTCCTTACGAGCGCGCCCGGTGACCTGAGCGAGGACGCCGCCCACAACCTGTCGCTGCTGCAGCAGCTCAAGGACGAGGCAGCAGGCGGCACGCGGCTAACGATCGAGGGGCTCGGCGACCTCGATGCACTGATGGACACGATCAGCGCGCGCCATCCCTGCCTCTACGTCGACGCCCTCCTCGGCACGGGCCTCACAAGCGACGTGCGCGAGCCAGCCCGCAGCCTCGTCGAACGGATGAACGGGCGGGACGTCCCCACCGTGGCCATCGACATGCCCACCGGCCTCCACAGCGACACCGGCGCGGTTCTCGGGGTAGCCGTCCAGGCGGACCGAACGGTGACGATGGCCGCCCCCAAGGTGGGCGTGCGAATCGGGGAGGGGCCGGTGCACGCTGGGTCCGTCAGCGTCGTCGACATTGGCATTCCGCCCTTCGTGCTCGACCGGGTCGCCGGGCAGCCCGGGTGTGTGCGTGAGACGACCGACGCGGCGGTGCGGGCGTGGTGGCCGGAGCGGAGCCACGATGCGTACAAGTACAGCGTGGGGACGGCCCTGGTCGTAGGGGGCGCTCCTCAATTCACAGGAGCGCCGGTCATGGCGGCGAAGGCGGCCGGGCGCAGCGGTGCCGGGTACGTGAGTTGCGCCTGTCCGGAGACGGTCCAGCCAACCCTTTCCGGGGTCCTCACGACGATCCCTACCCACCCGCTCCCGACGGGGGACGACGGCGGGATTGCGCCGGACGCGGCCCTCGATGCGCTCACTGACATCCTGGACAAGGCCGACGCCCTGCTCGTAGGGCCGGGCCTCGGCCGCGCCCCGCAGACGGAGCAGTTCGTGCGACGGCTGGTGCGAGAGACCGACGCGCCCCTCGTGCTCGACGCCGATGGCCTCAACGCGCTCGCCGGGCGCATCGATGAACTCGCGGAGCAGCGGGACGCCCCGTGGCTCCTCACGCCCCACGCGGGCGAGTTCCGGCGGCTGGCCGGGGGCGACGTGACCCTTACCGACCGGGTCCGGGTCGTCCAGGAGTACGCGAACCGATGGGGCGCCGTGTGTCTGCTCAAAGGGGCGCCGAGCATCGTTGCGGGGCCGGAGGGTCGAGCGTTCGCGGGCAGCATTATCCCCCCGGCCCTCGCCACGGCCGGCACGGGAGATGTCCTCGCGGGCCAGTGCGTCGGCCTGCTGGCCCAGGGCGTGCCGCCGCTCGAAGCTGCGGCTGCGGCCCTTCATGTTGGGGGCGCCGCCGCGGAACGGTACGGAGCCACCCACGATTCCCGGTCCATGGTGGCCACCGATCTGCTCGACATGATCCCCCGCGTGGCCGCCGAACGATTCGCGTAGCCCGATTTTCTCACGAGGGGATAGCGGCGACGGGCCGGAGCGATCGGCATACTCGTTTGTGCTGTCTGGTTAGAGGCCATGTCCTTCGCTTGCAGTTCTGACATCTCCAATGCACCTGCTCACCTCGATGAAGACCGCCCACTACCGCCTGCTGGCCGCGCTCTGGACGGTCGGGATTCTCGTGGCGATGAGCATCCCTGCTGGCAACTTGGCAGCCGTGGAACCGGGGATCGGGACGGACAAGATCGTCCATGCCTTTCTCTTCACGGGGTTTGGGCTCCTCTGGCTTCGGGGGCTGTGCCCACCGGACGAGGACAAGCTGTTGACGTGTTTTCGGCGGCGCGGAGGACTGTTCTTCGTCGCAGGAGTCTTGTTTGCGGCCGGCACAGAAGTGTACCAGCACCTCCTCCCGGTTCAGCGCATGGCGGATCCTTACGACGCCACGGCTGATCTCATCGGGCTTACCGTTGTGTTCGTGGGATATTATGTGTACCACGTCCGCCGCGCCGATCGGATGTCGGCACCCTCGTAAGACCGTCCGCAGCGCGCTCTGCTGGTCTCTTTTCAAGGGAGAGGCGGTCGGGAACGGTCGAAGAAAACTGTGGCACCCTCTTGAGAATGAAACATTGAGGAACTGCCCGTGTATCTGAATCTCCCAGATGTAAAAGATCGTCGTACTCTACGGCACTCGTCTCGTCTCAAAACAACGGTACTTTCCCATGGGCGTACGCAAAGAAGAAGGAGCAGACCTCCGCAGCCAGTACCCGCTGTACGTAGAGATTGGCCTAGTCCTCTCACTCGCGCTGCTCATCGTAGCCTTCCGGGTCGACCTGTCGAGCAGTAGCTCGTTCCAGGTGCAGATGGAAGAGCAGGAAACGGTCGACATGGAGCAGATCCAGCAGACTGAGCAGGAGAAGGAGCCCCCGCCTCCCCCGAAGCCGCCGGTGCCGCAAGAGGTGCCCAACAATGAGGTGATCGAAGATCAGAACGTTGATTTCGATGCCTCGCTCGACATGGACGAGTCGCTCAATACGAGCGAGGGCCCACCCGAGGACGAGGGGAACGAAGAGGAAGAGGAGCAGGAAGTCTTCATGGTCGTCGAGAACCAGCCGGAGTTGATCGGCGGCATGAAAGCCCTCCAGCAATCCGTCGAGTATCCAGAGTTTGCGAAGAAGGCCGGCATCGAGGGCCGCGTGATCGTTCAGTTCGTTGTGGACGAGCAGGGAAACGTCCAGGATCCGAAAGTGACGCGCGGCGTCCACAAGCTCCTCAACAAGGAGGCCATCAAGGCTGTGAAGCAGCAAGAATTCAAGCCGGGCAAGCAGCGCGGCGAGGCCGTGAAGGTGCAGATGTCGCTTCCCGTGACGTTCCAACTTCAGTAGGCTCCATCACGCTCCCCTCTGATGGATGTGAGCGCGCACCGTGTCCCCGTCAGTCCTCGGGACGCGGTGCGCGTTTCGTATTTGGCCGACGATCTGGTCGGTCTCGCCATCGCGAAGCGGAGGCGGCGTTACAACGCAGACCGGTGATCCACCGTCCCGTCGGGATGGCCGGTGAACACGTCGGTGGCCATGTCGAGGAACAGCCCATGGTCGAGCACCCCGGGATGCTCGTTCAACACATGGTCGAGGTCAGCCGGGCCTGAGATGCCGCTGGGAAACTGCGCGTCGATGATCCAGAGTCCCTGATCGGTGACAACGGGTCCATCCTTGGCGTCGGCCGTGCGGAGCGTCGGCGTGGCGCCGGTCTCTTCGACCGTCCGCATCACGGGGGTTGCGGCCATCGGGAGCACCTCTACCGGCACTGGCACCTCGGTGCCGAGCCGGTCCACCTCCTTTGTCGGATCCACCAGCACGGCGAACCGCTCGGCCTGGTGGGCCACCACCTTTTCCCGGGAGTGGGCCCCCCCGCCGCCCTTGATCAACCGGAACGCATCGTCGACCTCGTCGGCGCCGTCGAGCGCAAGGTCGAGCGTGGAATCATCGTCGAGCGAGGTGAGGGAAATGCCGTGGGCCCGGGCCCGTCGCTCTGTGGCAAACGAGGTGGGGACGCCGCGCACGTCGAGGCCCTCGTCCTGAATCCGGCGGCCGAGAACTTCGAGGGCGTAGGCAGTCGTCGAGCCTGAGCCGAGGCCCAGGCACATCCCGTCCTCAACGAGGTGAACAACCGCCTCCGCAGCGGCCTGCTTGGCAGCATCTCGATCCATGTTGTATGGATTCTTGGAAGGTGAATCGTACGGTAGTAGAGCCGTCTCGGCGAGGCGGCTCTACAGTCATCAAGAGGGGGAATCGCCAAAAGTCCATTCGAACCGGAGCCGGTAATCTTGATACTGGGTGCTGTATCCGGCTCGCACCACCTCGAACCCTTCGTCGAGGCCGAGGACCGTCATGCCGGGATGCTTGTTGGGGAACGTGTCGTACACGAAGCGCTCGTAGCCCCGCTGCTCCACGACGTTGAGCATGGCGTAGAGGAGCGCCCGGGCAATGCTGTTGCGCCGGTACGCCGAACGCACGCCCCCCTTCGCGCTGTAGAACGTGTCTGCGTCGAGCTGATACCCCAGCTTGAAGCCCACGACGGAGCCGGTCGACCGGGCGAGCAGCATAAGCAGGTCGTCCCGGTCGAACGTCTTGATGATGTGCTCGTCGTCGAAAATCTCGACGTTGAGGCGGCGGATCGTGTCGAGCCGCTCCATGCCGATCTCGACGATGTCGAGCGGTACCTCGGCCACGTCGGTCGCGTCGGACGAGACCGATCGGTCGCGCTGTTTTTCCATGACAGAGGGGGCAGTGAGGCCGGCACTGTGAAGGGCGTACGGATAGACTAAAACGGGAGGCCGTCGGCGTCGGCGGGGTCGTCTGGGGGGGAGGGCGCGGCGTCTCGGGGAGATTCGCCGGGAGCAGCCGCCTCTCCGTTCGAGGAAGACGGGGACATCTCGTCGTCTACACCGGGGTCGTCTGCGGCGTCCTCCTCCACGAGCTGCACTGGTTCGAGCACGTCCTCCGGCACATCCTCAATGAAGCGGCTCGGCGTGGTCATGTACTCGCCCTGTCCGCGGCGGTACTGCGTCATCGGGTAGGAGATGAACAGGTCCTCCTCGGCCCGCGTGACGGCCACGTAGAAGAGGCGGAGCTCCTCGTTGACCCCGCCGTCCTCGCGGAGCGCGTGGCAGGAGGGAATGGTGCCGTCGAGCGCCCGGAGGAGGAAGACGGTGTGGAATTCGAGCCCCTTCGCCGAATGGATGGTGGACAGCACGAGGGGCGGCTCGTCGTTCTCACCGGCCTTCTGGTCGAGCGCCGTCAGCTCGATGGGATCGAGCGTGAGGGACGAGAGGAAGCGCCGGCGAGACTCGTAGTTTGCGGCCAGGCCGGCCAGGTGCTCCAGGTCCGGCTCGCGCTTGGGGTGATCGTCGGCGTACTTGTTCTCGAACAGCGGCTGGTAGTAATCCAGGATCGCCTCCACCTGCTCGTTGACCGAGGTGTCTTCTTTGCGGACGTGGCGGAGCGTGGAGAAGAGCTGCTTGAGCCGGGCCGCGTACCGGTCGGAGAAGGGCGCCTCGTCCCCGAGCGTCAGCGGGTCCTCGGCCGTCTCCGTCGTCCACTCGATGAGCGACTGCGCCGTCTTGGGGCCGATGCCGTGGATGAGCTGGAGCGCCCGGTTCCAGGACGCGGCGTCCTGCGGGTTTTCCACCACCTTCAGGTGGGCCAGCACGTCCTTGATGTGAGCGGCCTCGTTGAGCTTCATGCCGCCGTACTTCACGAACGGGATGTTGCGCTGATTGAGCTCCACCTCCAGGTCATATGCGTTGTGGCTGCTGCGGAAGAGCACGGCCACGTCGCTGAGCGGCACGTCCTGCTCGCGCAAGCGCAGCACCATTTCGGCCACAAAGCGCGCCTCCATGTCGCCGTCCGCCGCCGGGACGAGGGCTGGAAGCTCGCCCTCCGTCTTTTCTGTAAAGAGCGTCTTGTCGTACGAGCGATCGGCCTGCTCGATGACGTGGTTCGCCAGGTCCAGGATCGGCTGGGTGGAGCGGTAGTTGCGCTCCAGCTTCAGAACCTCCGTGTCGTCGAACTGGTCGGGGAAGCGAAAAATGTTGCGGAAGTCGGCCCCGCGGAATTTGTAGATGCTTTGCGCGTCGTCGCCCACCACGGTGACGTTGCCGTGGACCGACGCGAAGCGACGCACGAGCTGGGCCTGCAGGACGTTCGTATCCTGGTACTCGTCCACCAGCACGTGGCGGCAGCGGCTCGCTACCTGATGGCGCACGTCGTCGTTCTCCTCAAAGAGCTCCAGGGTACGCTCCAGCAGGTCGTCGAAGTCCATGAGCCCGTGCTCTTTCTTGTACTGCCGGTACTCATTGCGGAGGCTTTTGAGCTCCGCGTGCAGATTCGTGAACTGCGGGTAGCGCTTCGTGAGGGTCTCCCCGAGCGTCTCGTCACGGTTGGTGGCGGAGGAGAACATCGAGTAGAGCGTGTTCTTCTGGGGAAAGCGCTCCTCCCCGTCCCCGTAGTCGCCGCGGGCGCGGAGCACGCTGAGCACGTCGGCCGCGTCGGCCGCGTCGAGGACCGTGAAGTTGCGGGGGAAGTCGATGGCCTCGGCGTGCCGGCGCAGCACTTCGAGGCAGAAGGCGTGGAAAGTGCCCCCCCGCACCTTCTCGCAGCGTCCGTCGAGCAGGCTGGAGGCCCGGGCCGTCATGTCGTTGGCTGCCCGGCGCGTGAACGTGAGCAACACGATCTGCTGGGGCCGCGTGCCGGTCTCCACCAGGTAGGCGAGGCGGTAGATGAGAGTGCGCGTCTTGCCGGTGCCCGCCCCGGCCACGATGAGAAGCGGCCCCTCACCCGCCGTCGCCGCCGCGTACTGCTGCTCGTTAAGGTCCTCCGCGTAGCCAATCGTGAGGTCCTCGGTCGACCCCGACGGCTCGTCCCGGTCCGACGACAAAACAATACGGCGCGCCATGGCAGAAACTCGGGGCGTTCGGGCAGCGAGATCGAGAGAGCAGTCTGGTCCGGGGGCGGCGACCCGTGTCGGCAGAACACTGACCGGCAGATGCCGGTTGGGGCGTACGTCTATACGGCTCGTACCAGACAGAAAAACCAGTTGATAAACCCTCGTGTCGGGACGAGTGATCCGGTGGGGGTCGGCGTCGAGTGTTACGCGTTTTGCGTTGAGCGTGAGGGGCCGACGTTTGTGACCGGTAGACATTGGTGGAGATCGTTTCGTAGATTGCGCCCACCGGTCGGCCCGCCCCATTGCACGGGCCTCCGGGCTGGTGTTCTTGAGAGCGAGATTGTTCTTGTAGTCTGTTATGGGAAAAGTCATCGCGATCGCGAACCAGAAAGGGGGCGTAGGGAAGACGACCACGGCGATCAACTTGGCCGCGTCCCTGGCGGCGACGGAGCACCCGACGCTCCTTCTGGACATCGATCCCCAGGCCAACTGCACGTCCGGCATCGGCATCGAGTCCGACGCGG
>PXTN01000084.1:0-13914 GCA_003022565.1 Bacteroidetes bacterium QS_3_64_15
TCCACTGTCGCTCCAAACTTGCTTTGGAGCCGATCCGATCGACTGATTGGGACTTTTCGTACAGTCGGATGGGCTCTGAGTCAAGCTCAGAGCGACGATAGGGGTGTTTCTGTGAGCAGAGAATGCCTTGAGCGGTATTTTCGGGGCAAGAGCATTTGATGCGATTGCCGTGAATCTCACGACCATTCCGCTTGACTCTTTTTCAAGTGAAACACAGTCTAAAAATGCACGTCTCGTGACAATTGCTTGGCTTCTCCGATGCGTCGCCTCGTGTGGTTCGTGCTTGTGGGAATGGCCGTGAGTGTCCTCGGCGGCAGTCCGGCACACGGACAATCCGCGGCGGATCTGTTCGGGAGTGCCCGCACCTCTGGGCTCGGCTACGCGTCGACCGCCTTGCCCTCAGCCGTCGGCGTTCAGGCCAATCCGGGAGCCGGTGCGCTGCGGGAGCGCCGAACAGTCTCCTTTTTCGCGCGGGAGGCCTTCGGGCTCGCTGCGCTCCGCTACGGGTCGGTCTACGGAACGTGGCCTGCCGATTGGGGTGCGGTGTCGGTCGGCGCAAGCACGTTTGGTGCAGAGGGGTATCGGGAGGCCCACTACAGCCTCGGATACGCCCGCGGGTTCCAGTTCGGCACCTCTCGGACGGTCCACCTGGGCCTGACCGGGCGCTACTACTACACCCGGATTGACGGATACGGAGGAGCAGGGGCGCTGGGCCTGCACCTCGGAATCCTCCTTCCGCTCTTGCCCTCCTTGCACCTGGGGGCCCACGCGACAAACGTGAACAGCCCTTCCCTCGTGGAGGGAGAGGCGTTGCCCCAAACGCTGTCGGTCGGGCTCCGGTACCGAGCAACCTCCAGGCTTCTGGTGGTGACGGACGTGTTCAAAGACCTCTCTTACCCCGCGTCGGTGCGGGCGGGCGTGGAAGTACGTCCCATTTCGATGCTCGCCCTCCGGGCCGGCGTGACGAGCTCTCCGACTCGGTTCACTGGTGGGGTGGGGGTGCGTCTCGGGTGGATTCGCGCCCACCTAGCCGCCGAACAGCACCCGACGCTCGGCTGGTCGCCGTCCGCGTCAATCGACGTCCGCTGGTAGTCCACTGTGCTGCCCCATGCCGTTGGCCTGCCCGCTCCGACTCATCGCGCAGACCGTCCTCCTGACCCTTCTGCTCGGGGTCGTCGACCTAGGCCGTGCCCAGCCGGCCGCCAGCACGACGACCGCGGACACGACCGATCTCAGTCGCCGCCTGGAGCCCGTCCTGGATGCGTTCGGGGATGCCGACCGCACGACTGCCCTCGCCGCCGAGCAGTTCGCTCACCGTCTCGACGACCCGATTGACGTCAACCGGGCCTCCGCCGCCGACCTCACGGTCCTTCCGGGGCTGTCGGCCGCCCAGGCGCACCGCCTCGTGCGCTACCGCACCGAGCACGGGCCCTACGACACGTGGGCCTCTTTGCAGGAGGTGGAGGGCCTCACGGCCGAGACCGTACGCACCGTGCGCCCCTTCTTGACCCTCGGCACCGGCTTCGACTCTACGGTCTTTCCCGACCTCGGCACGATCGCTTCCAACCTCGACGTTCGCTGGATTCAGCGGTACTCCCGCCGCCTCGATCTGGGACGCGGATACCAGACCGGTCGCTTTCTCGGTCCCCCGGGCCGGCTCACGTCTCGGCTCCAGCTCGATCACGAGCGGCGCCTCCAGCTGGCGCTTACGCTGGACAAGGACCCGGGCGAGCCGTTCCGGTGGGCCCCCTCCACCCCCACCTTCGGGTTCGACCACGTCGTGGGAAGTCTCACCCTGCGAGACCTCGGCCCGATCGAGACGCTCGTCGTCGGGGACTTTTCGACCCAGTTCGGGCAGGGCGTTGCGCTGTGGCAGGGGCTTCGCTTCGGAAAGGGCCGAGATCCCGTTTCTCCGGTGCTTCAAACGGGGCGGAGAATTCTTCCGTATCGGTCGGCCTCGGAGGGGAACTTCTTCCGGGGCGCAGCCGCTACCGTCGGGCTACCGGGCGACCTTTCTGTCACTGCATTCGCCTCGCGTCGGGACCGCGACGCCTCGCTGGACTCCTCCTGGGCCGATCAGGACGGCTCTACAGGTCCCCTTCCCGCACGCACGCTCTCGACGGGAGGCCAGCACCGAACTTACGCCGAAATTGCGCGCAAGGGAACGTTCGGGGAGACGACCTTCGGCGGCGCGCTTGAGTACAGTGGGGCCTCTCTCCGCCTCGGCGCGGTAGGTTACCAGAGCCGTTTCGATCGGCCGCTCCGCCCCGGTAACAGGCCGTACCGGCGATTCCGCGTCTCCGGCCGCCAGGCGTCGATGGTGAGCATGTACGCAACCGCGTACCTGGAGGACTACACTCTCTTTGGAGAGGTGGCCCGGGCACCGGGCGGGGCCTACGGTGGACTCCTCGGCGCAGCGCTGGACGAGGGCGACGTTGCGGACGCCATCCTTCTGGGACGCCGGTATCCCCCCGAGCTCGCAAATCTTCACGGAAATGCGTTTGGAGAGCGAGGCGGTACCCAAAACGAGATCGGGATCTACACCGGTCTTCGTCTGCGCGTGGCGGAGAAGTGGGCGATCGGGGCGTATTTCGATCAATTTCGCGCCCCCTGGCTCCGCTTTACCGTCCCCCGGCCCTCCACCGGGTGGGAAACCCGGGCGGTCCTCGAATACGACCCTCGGCCCTGGCTGTCCACCTACCTTCAGGTGCGGGCACAGAAGCAGGAAGAAGGCACGGAGCACACCGGTGCTGGGGGGCGTCAGCTTGAAGGTGTGCACGACGAGCGGCGCTACTCCGCCCGGTGGCACACCGAGTACGCGTTCAGTGACGCCTTCACCGTACGCACCCGCCTTGAGTTCACCCGCACGACCACCCCAATGGCGACCGCGGACGGATTTTTTCTTTCTCAGGGCCTCCGCTGGACCCCACATTCGTCCGTGCAACTCGACGCGCGAATTGCGTTCTTCGACACAGACGGCTTCGCGGCCCGCATCTACGCCTACGAGCACGATCTGTTGTACAGCTTCTCCGTCCCGGTTTTCTTCGACCGAGGGCGCCGCTCGTACGTTCTGGTCCAGTACGAGCCGTTTTCCTCCCTCACCCTCGAGGTCAAGTACGGCGTCACCCGGTACGAGAATCGATCGACGATCGGCTCCGGCCTGAATCAAATCGACAAGCCCCGCCGTCGCGAGGTCCGCGCCCAAATCCGATGGACCCTGTAACGCCCTGCTGGCACGTGTGCGACGTTACGCTTCTCGCCCACAGCGATCCGAAATCCCGGGCGCTCCTGCTCTGTCTACGTGGAAATCGCACCCTGAAGATCGCATTCCGAAGCCGGCGGCCCGCACATCGTTCTGAGAGGGGCGGAGTTCTGACAGGACAGACGGTCCATACGACTGTACGCCGGTTGCCCGTACATCCAAGGGCCATCACACGTTGGAGGTCACACGTTGGGGAAAAGGGGAGTGTGGCACGGTCATTGATGTGATGAGCGAATCCTCGGATCCTCATGTGCCCTGCGTTCATTCCTTAGGCCTAGGCGCGGGCCCCTGTGCGCAGACCTTTATCTCGGGGTTAAGCGGCAACGTCTGCTGCGCGGAGCGCGAGCCGACGTTTCGTTCTTTCTGGTCGTCTCCCTTTCATCCACGCTACCATCCGATGAGCACAGCACAGTCCCCTCGCATTCTGGCCGTAGAGGACAATCCCGAGACGCAGCTTCTGCTCGAGCACCTGCTGAAGGGATCCTACGACGTGGACGTGGTCCCTGGGATCGAGGGGGCGCTCGATGCTGTCGAAAACAACGCGTACGACGTCTTACTGCTCGACATCAACCTCAATGAGGACGAAACGGGCACTGATCTTCTTCGCCTCATTCGAGAGCGGGAGGGGATGGGCGCAGTTCCCGCTGTCGCCCTGACGGCCTACGCCATGCCCGGCGACCGGGAAGACTTCCTCAACAAAGGATTCGACGAGTACGTGAGCAAGCCGTTCACCCGTGACGACCTCACAGACGCCATTGAGAATACGCTGAGCCCCGCATAGGCGGCTTTCCCCGACGGTAAGCCTGTGCCCCCAGGCCCTCCACGAATAAAGCCCAGGACCAGTCATGGTCCCGGGCTCGGACAGCATGAAATGTGAAGCGGGCCTCTAGTTCATGCAGGTGGCTTTCAAGGTGTCACGCCGGTCCGAGAGGACAGACTCCCACTCAGACTCGTCAACCGGCTCATCTCCCTTGAAGTACTCCCATTCGTCCACACTGTCGTCGGAGATGACGACGGAATTGTTCATGTGGGCCACGCGTTTGAGAACAGGCGACGTGCCCATTTGATGAACGAATGTGAGAGTGCACTCTCCGTCGGCCGTTTTTTCTTTGACCGAGAGCCAATTGTCCCCGCAGACTTGGCAGCTGTAAAAGCGGGACTCCTGCTCTTCCCCAAGGAGGTCGTCGACCTCATCCTCTTCTTCGAAGACCACCTCCATTGGGCGAAGGCTCTCACATCCACAGGTTTTGCAGCGGAGCTTTTCCATACGGGCAGATCCGTGCTGATGAGCAGCCAATGCAAGGGAGTGAACGCTCCCCCCCATCGTAAGTTCGTCGTTGAGGCTGGAAGACCCCCGCGGCGGGGGCGACACAGGCAGATCTCGCCGGAAGTTTACGTCTTGCCCCCTCAACCCCGCGAGCTCGGCAACGAATCTAGTCTGAGTGCCGGGAAGAAGTACCCAGACCGCTTCCTCGTCCCTGCCAATCGTTACCGCCACACGGGCTCGACGTCCCCCGGCTCCAGTCGAAACGCGGCCCCCACTTGAAGGTCGAGGTCGAGCAGATAGAAGAGTCGAAACTGGAGTCCGAGACCAGCCCCGACCGACGAACAAAAGCCCTCGGCCTCGTCCACCGCGGTCAGCGTCTGGCCGAAGCCATAGGCGTAGAGCGCTTTCGCGTAGAACGGGATGAGAGTAGAGCCGTCGTCGGGGTACCAGAGCGGCTGAGTGACCTCTGCCCCCATCCGTACGAACGACCCGGCCCCGAGGACGCGGTCCTCATATCCGCGGGGGACAAACGAGTTTGTGCCGACCACGGCGTCGCTATTTTGCGCGAGGACCCCGATGCCCAGTCGCACGCCTGTGTGCTGGCGCAGCGCAAGCGGCACATACACGTCGGCCTCGGACACGAATGCCCGGCTCGCCGATACATTGTCGGTCCAGGCGTCGATCTCGGAGGTGGCGCGCAGGATGAGTCCCTGGTTGGGGACAAGATCGCGGGGGTTCTGCTGGACGCGGTACCCCACGACGGCCTGCGGGGAGAGGGTAACGCGGTCTCGCCAGCGGGTGGGCCCCGAGGAGGCTCCGCCCCGCTCGAGGGCCTCCACGGTGTCGCCAAAAAATCGAGTCTGCCGATACTCCGCCCCTAGGGAAAACGCGGCCGCCGTCTGATACACGTTCGACTGAAGGCGGAGGGGAAGCCGGGTGCCAATCGACACGCCCCGCTCCTCAAACCCGAGTCGGGCACGGCGCGCCCCGTCATCCGTCTGAATCGTTTCGGGGACCGTCTCGGGAGTGTTGAACAGCGTCAACGACGGGCGCAGCACCCACCGCCCCGATTGCACCGTGGCCGAGCCCCAGAGCCGCCCGTCTTGCCAAAACGCGTTGCCCCGATACCGCCACCGTCCCAGCGGATCGTTGCCAGCAATCCCGAGCCCCACTCCGACGCCAAGCTTTTCAAAACGAGGGGTATTCGGGCGGTCCGGCTCGTCGACGTCGTAGGCAACGGTGGGATACACCATTCGTGGGCCGAGATGCCGCCAGGCCTCGTACGGGCGGCTCTCGGCGAATTGCGTAGCCCCGGCGGAATCCGACTCAGTGCGTCCGGAGGGCGGACGGGGGGATTCCTCCTCCAGTATGACCCGCGACGGGTCTACGGTGGGTGCTTCATCCGGGCGGAAAGGGATGCGCACGAGCTCGTGGCGCTCGTGGCGATACTCGATGAACGCAACGGTCTCCCGATCGGGAGACAGGGCCGGTTCGAGCGCCCCGAACGGGACGTTCGTGAGGCGCAGAACGTCGTTCGTCCGGGTGTCGAACGCAAAGACGTTCACGACGTCCCCAAGGTCCGCAGAAAAGAGCAGATAGCGGCTGGCCGGCCCCCAGCACACGTCGTAGATGATCGCATCCTCAAGACCAAGCCAGGGTCGCAACCGAACGGCCTCCCGCCGGTGGTGGTCGATTCGATAGAGACGCTGGGTCCCGTCCCTGTTTAGCAACACCGCCACCCGGTTCCCGTCCGGCGACGGAGCAATTTGCTTGAAGCGGCTCCGCTCGAAATTCGTGAGGGACCACAGACGGTTCTCCTCTATGGTGGCCCACTGGCTGAATGAGCCGTCGTTCTTGATCGCCCAAATCGCTCCGGACGGGGCCTCCACGGGGGCGAATGTACGTCCCGTCTCCGTGAGCCGTGTGGCCGATCCGTCCGCCAGGTCCACGCGTTCGACCTCTGCCACCTCTTTCGTGGGCACCCAGGGGTCCGGCACGTAGCGGGCGGCGTAGAGGGCGCTCGTGTCGCGGCCCAGGCTGTAGGTGTAATCCTCGGTGATCGACTGGACTCGGATGGGCGCTCGTTCGCCCGTCTCCGCGTCGATCCGATAGAACCCCCGTCGCACGTCGTAGCCGTGCAGGTAGGCCACCACCGTCTCCTCGTCGAGCCAGTAGGGACGCCGGTAATTGCGCCCGGCCGACGGGCCCGCAATAGTCTCGGTGTCGGTAAACGGCTTCCGACGATCCAGATCGCGCTGGTAGCGCGCCCGCAGCGTCGTGCGGAGGTCCGCGTTGATGGCGCCGGGCCACTGCCCCAACCCGTACCAGAGCCCCGCCCCGAAGCCGAAGAGCGGAAACCGGTTGTGGAGGGCCATCGCCTTCTGAAAGAATGCCGTGCTCGTCGTGTCTCCCTGCTCCGCCCAGGTCTCGACGGCGTGGGCCCCGCCGATGTAGAAGCGGTTGAAGGGCTGAGTGTACCGAGGGGGCTCCAGCATCTGGGTGAGCGACCACGGATCGTCCGACAGCATGGCCGCCCGCATCTTCATCGTAAAGAGGGTCGCGTTGAGTCGTCCCGCTCCCTCCTCGTAGCGGCTTTCACGGTAGACGGCAATGCCTTCTACGAGCCCGCGCGGGGCCGTGAGGTTGGTGGCCCGAGCCGCGTCCGGGGCAAACGTTCGAAGCACACTGCCCACTCCGAATCCCGCGTTGATTTCTCCGTGCAGGGCGTGCACAAGCTCGTGGGGACCGACCAGTGCCGGCCAGGACGAGGAGCGCGCGACGAGCGCATCGTCTCTGATGCTCGGGGCCTCGATCTCCTGCTTAAAGGGAAAGGGCGTGACGAACCCGTTCGACCGATCCGAAAAGCCATCCACCACGACGGGCATATCGATCGGCGTGGGCGTCGGGCCGACCAGACGATCCGCCCCGGCTCGGCTTTGCCGCAGCGCCCGTCGGAGGCGCCTCGCTGCGTCCTCCTCCCCCTTCTGAACGATGAGATCGAAATGGGATCCCGGCACGGTCCGGTACTCGGCCGAGGGAGGGCGATAGGTCACCTGATACAGGTCGGCGCCCAGCTGAGTGACGCCCTGCGCCCACCCCGGAAGCACGCCCACTGCGAACGCACAGAGCAGGAGTCCAGTGAGCCTCAGCACGGAGCCGGGGAGACGCATGGGAGCAACCATGGAGAGCTGCGTGTTTGTGAAAGTAGAGGAGTCGTTATCGATCTCTCTCGAAGCGCTGGGAATTTGACCCTGCCCGGTGTTCTCACGAGAGGCGTAGCGAGGCATAGGAGGCGGTTCAAAATGCCATGTGCGCACCGCAGGCGATGCCACGCATCATCGAGGAGGAAACATGAGAAGATGGGGCCGCCGCTGAAGCCGCAGTCGCGTCCCGTGAGAACTCCGGGCCAGCCCGAAACAAGGACCGTCGCCTCCGGCTTTCCCTCTCGCCCCGAGCGTCCACGGCCCGTCGTTTCCACAACGTCTCCGAGACTTCCATGACTTATACGCTCGAAGCCCGCTGGTTCGGCACTCCCCCGCTGCCTTCGGCCCTGCGGGACTGGTTCGACGCATTGGGACCCATCGAGACGTCCACGCGGACAGACCTGTACCTCCCCGCAGCAGATCCCACGCTCAACTTGAAGCTGCGCGGCGACCAGGTCCAGATGAAGCGACGGCTGGCAGGCCCGATCCGGACATCCTTCGGGCCGAAAGCCGCTGGCTGCTGTGAGCAGTGGGCGAAGTGGAGCTTTCGTCTCAGCGAGGAGGAATCGCTTCCCGGGGACGAGGAGCCCACCGACCAGTGGATTCCCGTAGAGAAAACCCGACACCAGTTCGCAATTCCGGCCGAGGACCAATCCGCACTGACGTCCACCCTTCCGACCACGCCCCCCGCAACAATTGAGGCGGAGCTCACGGAAGTGGAGGCGGACGCGACGACCGCCTGGACTCTCTGTGTGGAAACGACGGGACCGGTGTCCAGCCTCGTCGACACCCTTACGACGGCGGCCCCCCTGTTGCTAGACGACCGGCTTCCGGTCTCCCTGTCGACCGATCAGTCGTTCGGGTACATTCGGTGGCTGCAGCAATTGCCCGCCGTGAGCACCCGGTCGGCGCCAGAGGTCCAGATCTCCCGCTCCGAGGCGTAGACGAGCTCGCCGCGGCTCTCCTCTTGGGCACTCCAGATCCGGGGGAGCGTCGGAGTCGTCCCCAGGCCCGTCTCCCAAACAGCACGCCCCGCCTCCCGAAACGGAAGCGGGGCGGTGAGCTGACGGGCGGACTCGAACCGCCAGCCTGCGCATTACAAGTGCGCTGCTCTACCCGTTGAGCTACGTCAGCAACCCCAAATGTCGTAGATGCCCACGATCAAGGACGGCAAATGTTCGCGCCACGATGCCTCCCCATGCATCAGTTCCGCCCCGGCGAGGGCGACTCCGAGTCTGTGGTCGAGGCAGCCTGCCGCCGACGCCAGTACCAGCGTGCTCCCAGTCCCAGCGCGAGAAGGATCAGCAGGGTAAGCACTATGCGTCCGTAGGTACGGAGATACTGGACCACGAGGCCCCAATTTTCGCCCACGGCGTACCCCGCATAGCTGATGAGCCCGGTCCATACCAACGCACTTGCCGTGCACCAACCGGCCGTGCGGATCACCTCCATCCGAAACATGCCCGCCGTCAACGAAATCACGGACCGCGCGCCACTCAGAAACCGATTGGCCGCAATCACACCATAGCCGTACTGCTCAATCCAGCGCTGAGCTCGATCAAAGCTCTCTTGCGGAAACCAGCGGAGCCGGTCGGGATCGCGAACGGCCCGACCGAGCTTGTACCCCACCGCATACATCGTCATGAAGCCGACGGCTCCCCCGACCGTGGATAGAAGAATGACGACACCAAGGTGCAGTTGCCCCCGACTGGCGAGGTACCCACCGAACACCACCACCACGTCGCCGGGAATCGGAGGCATGACGTTCTCACCGTACGCGATGATGAGCAGCGTGAGGTACGCCCAGACCGGCGACAGGGCCTTCATCCAGGCAAAAAAATCGAAGAACCCGTCGAGCAGACTCGAAAACACGGGAGCCGGATGGGGTCGAGGAGGAGAACATTTTCACGTCGTTCGGATCGTGCAGATCGCCTGCGCCGCCACGCCGTCTTCCCGGCCCACCAGGCCGAGGCCCTCAGTCGTGGTCGCCTTCACCGAGACACGACCGCGGTCGAGCGAGAGTGGCCCGGCAATGTTGGCCCGCATGTCGTCTACGTGAGGGCGGAGCGTGGGCCGTTCCAGAAGCACTGTCGCGTCGACATTGTGCGGCGCGTAGCCGTGGTCGCCGACCCGCTGGGTGACTTGCTGAAGGAGAACCTGGCTGTCGGCTCCCTCCCACTCCGCCTCGGTGTCGGGGAAGTAGGCCCCCAGGTCCCCGAGGGCGGCAGCGCCGAGCAATGCGTCGGCCACAGCGTGCAGCAGAACGTCGGCGTCCGAGTGGCCCGCCGGACCCACCTCGTGCGGAATCTGAACCCCTCCGAGAATGAGCGGTCGGTCCTCGACCAGGCGATGTACGTCGTACCCAAAACCAATGCGCATCGAGAGTTGATCGTCCGTCGGAGAAAGGCTAACCGGACTCGGACGTACGGAGACGCAACCGATCGGGAGTGTCGACCCACGTCGTCCACCGGCGTTGGGCCAGGGCCCAGTCGTCCGGCGTCGTGATCTTAAAGTTGCGGCGGTGGCCCGGTACGATCGATACGTCGTGACCACACCGGTGCACCAGCGCTACGTCGTCGGTCGCTCGTTCCCCATCGTCCGCAGCGCGGCGGTGAGCCTTGTCGATCCAGTCGCGCCGGAAGCCCTGAGGCGTCTGCATCCGATAGAGGCGGTCCCGAGGGACCGTGTCCCCGAACTGTTCGTCGGCTCCGCGCCGGAGGGTATCGGCCACCGGCACGGCCAGCGCCGCCGCGCCTGCAGTCCGGACTTCCTGCACGACCTCTTGGACCTGAGCGGCGGAGACGAACGGCCGGGCAGCGTCGTGGACCAGCACGACCTCGACCGGATCAGGGACGCCGCGAAGGGCGTGGCGCACGGACGCCTGGCGGTGCTGCCCTCCACCCACGACGGCCGTAAGCGCACCGAGTTCCTCGGCCCGGAGCCGATCGGTGACGGCGGGCACCTCCGCCTCCGGTACCGCCACCACAATGTGACCCACCATCGGGTGGTGCTCAAACAGCAGGAGCACCTGCACGAGCAGCGGGCGCTCACCGAGCATCCGGAATTGCTTGGGCGTCCCTCCCAACCGGCGTCCACGACCGGCCGCTGGCACCACGACGGCGACCTCCCTCGCATCGGCGGCAGGAGTTGGGGGGTCCATGCTGGCTGTGACGGGACGGCCATGAAACGGGCGGAGAACCAGTTCTCCACACCGCAGTCGACAGCCCGCCTATTTGATGAAGAGCGTGTCTCCAAAGGCAAAGAGCTGATATTCTTCCTCGAAGGCCTCCTCGTAGGCCTCGAAGAGAAAGTCATATCCCGCGAACGCCGCCCCCATCATCATCAGGGTACTCTCGGGACGGTGGAAGTTCGTGATCAGCCGCTCCACGATTTTAAACTCGTACTCCGGGTAGACGAACAGGTCGGTCCAACTATGGTCCGGCTTAAGGGTCTCGTCGGCCGAGAGACTCGATTCCAGCGCGCGCACGACGGTCGTGTCACAGGCAGTGACCGTGTTCTGGTCGGACTGCAGGGCCCGGTTCACTACCTCCGCAGTTTTCTCGGGAATGTGGTACTCCTCCGAGTCCGTCCGATGCTTCGACAGGTCCTCTACGTCGACGGGCTCGGACTTGCCCCAGCCGATGTGCAAGGTAATAGGCACCACGTGGGCTCCTTTTTCTTCGAGCCGACCGAGGAGCTCTTCTGTAAAGTGAAGAGCGGTTGCCGGAGCGGCGACGGCCCCGCGATTCTCGGCGAACATCGTCTGGTAGCGCTGGCGGTCTTTCTCTTCCACTTCCCGGTCGATGTAAGGGGGGAGAGGGGTTTCGCCGATGTCCCGGATTTTTTGGTAGAGCGCCTCGTTCACGTCATCGAACGAGAATCGAATCGTCCGCCCGCGTGAGGTCGTGTTGTCGATGACCTCGGCGGTCAAGTCGTCGTCGAAGTAGAGCTTGTTTCCGATCCGAATCTTTCGGGCCGGGTCGACCTCCACGTCCCAGAGCCGACTCTCCGGATTGAGCTCCCGAAGCAAGAAGACGCGGATGTCCGCCCCGGTCTTCTGTTTCTGTCCATACAAGCGGGCCGGGTACACTTTTGTGTCGTTTACGACCAGCACGTCCCCCTCCGAGAAGTATTCGGGGAGATCCCGGAATCGTTTATCATGGTTGATGGAATGCGAGTCCCGGTCGACGACCATCATCCGGCACGAATCAGGCGGGTCGGCCGGGTATTCTGCAATAAGCTCTTCGGGATACTCGTAGCTGAATTCCGAACGTTTCATGTACGATCGTCAGTCGGACGAACGATGAGGGAGGATGAGCACGCAGGCCCGCACGAGACGTCCTCGGGCGGAGATCAGAAGGGACGGCCATCACATACTGGCCCGACTACACTCTGGTTCAGGGCCGGATGACTCGGCTCCACGCGGACTTCCTACGCGGGGGCAGATTCGGTTGCAGGGAGCCGCTGTCGCTCCCAATCCGCCACGGGAGGATCGGGATGGACCCGTTCGGAGTGAAGGACGGAGGCCAGCACCTCGATGGCCCGGTACAGCCGCGGACCGGGGCGGTTGAAGTAGGCGTTGCCGTCGAGCAGGACCACCTGCTGGGTCTGGACGGCTGAAAGTTCGTCCCACCCGGGCTGCTCGGTCAGATAGTGCAGATCGCGGCGCGTCTCCTCGATCGTGAAGCCGCACGGCATGAGGGCGAGAACGTCCGGGTCGGCGTCACGCAGATCGGCCCACTCCATCGGCTGGGTGGGCTCTCCGGCCCTCCCGAGGACCGCCCGTCCCCCGGCCATTTCCACCACGTCGGGCATCCAGTGGCCCGCCACCATGAGCGGCTCCAGCCACTCCACACAGGCGACGGACGGGAGCGACTGCGGGTTCGTCGTGCGGTCCACACCGATCTGATCCCGCAACACGCGAAGGCCGGTCTCCAGATTGGCGATGACCTCCATCGCACGGTCCAGCGCATCCATGGCCCGGGCAAGGCGGAGGGCCTCGTCGAGCACCTCCTTGAGCGTCTGCGGGCGCATCGACACCACCTCCGGCGCCCCCCCGGCCCAGTCTGCGAGCCGTTTCTCCAGCTCCGGCAGGCTCACGGCGCAGACCTCACACTGGTCTTGCGTGACAATGAGGTCCGGCTCCAACCCTCGGAGCCGCTCCAGGTCCACCTCGTAGAGACTGAGCCCCTCCTGCAACTGCTCCTGCACCGCCTCGTCGATGGCCGCCGAGTCGCCGTCGGGCTCGTAAGTGGGCGCCGTGACCACCGGCACGTCCTGAATCTCCTCGGGGTAGCCACACTCGTGCGAGCGGCCCACGAGCTGCTCCTGGCCCCCAAACATGCAGACCCATTCCGTCGCGGCGGGCAACAGCGAGACAATGCGCATGGGGCGAGCTCGGAGTTTGGAGTTCGGGATTTGGGGGGACCGTGGGAGAACCGAAGTCGCTCCTCCCCTCCACATTCCAAATTCCACACTCGTCACCGGATCGGCGGGCGGCGGGTGTGGATGTCGGTCTCCTGCTGCACGGCGTGGGCGAGCGTGAGGGCCGTGTGGTCCCGGTATAGCGGCGCCACGAAGCTGATGCTCCCGGGCTGGCGCCGCACGTCCGGTCCCTCCTCCACCGGTCGCAGGGCGTTGGGAAGACACACGCATGGGTGCCCGGTGAGGTTCGTAATGCCCAGGGTATTGCCGCCGAAGCTGGGGCTGACCAGCACGTCCAGATCCTGCATGACAGCGTGGGCCTGCTCCATGAGGTCGACCCGCAGGCGATCCATCTGTACGTGCTCTACGGCCGGCACGAACCGGGCGGTGCGGAAGACATTGGGCCAGGTGTCCTCCCCCTGGCGCACCATCTTATCGATGCCCCCGGAGCGCGTGAGCTCGTCGAAAGCCGCGGCCGCTTCCACGTCGAGCGTGTTGAGGAGCGCGTCCACCGGCACGTCGACATCCCAGGCCACCGGCTCCAGGTCTACGCCCAGCCTGCGGAGGACATCGAGCGTCTCCTGATCAGCCGCCTGATTGTCGTAATCCTCCTTGAACGCCCCCTTCAGATACCCAACCCGCAGCGATTCGGGCGCCTGCTCCGCGTCAAACGGAAACGGCACGTCCACCGAGGCCCGGTCCCGAGGGTCGGCCCCGCGGATCGCGTCGTACACCAGCGCGCAGTCGAGGGCCGTGCG
>PXTN01000084.1:14004-14913 GCA_003022565.1 Bacteroidetes bacterium QS_3_64_15
GCGAGACGATAGAGCCGAGCGTCTCGGACCCGATGGCAAACGGGACGCAGCCCGCCGAGACAGCCGCGGCCGGCCCCGCGGAGGAGCCGCTGGAGCCCTGATCGAGGTTCCAGGGGTTCTTGGTGGTGGCGTCGTACCACACGTCGCCCCACGCCAGTGCCCCGAGCGACAGCTTGGCCACGAGCACGGCCCCCGCGTCGTCGAGCCTGTTGACCACCGTCGCCGTCTCGTCAATGCGCTGTTCCTGATAGGGCGCCGCCCCCCACGTGGTCCGGGTGCCCTCTACGGCCAGGAGGTCCTTGGTGCCGTACGGGACGCCGTGGAGGGGACCGCGCCAGTCACCCGCGTCCAGCTCCTCGTCGGCCCGCCGGGCGGCTTCGAGGGCCCGCTCCTCGGTGTACGAAATAACCGCATGCAGCTGGTCGTCGTGCTGGCGGAGCCGTTCGAGGGCGAGCTCCGTCAGCTCCACGCTGGTCACCTGCCGGGACCGGAGCAGGCGGGCGAGCTCGGACACGGAGCTAAACGCCAGGTCCTCGGCGGAGGCGGGCCGGTCGACGGGCGGAAGCGGTACGTCCGCGCCGTCCTCAGATGGCGGCACGTCCGGAATCTCGGCGCCGCCCCGGCGCGGGTCGAACGTTGTGGCCGGCGCCCGCGAATTCGGGAGGTCCTGCTCCCGCATCGACTTGTACTGATTCAGATTTTCGTTCAGATTCTCCACCAGTAATTCCCGCTCGTCGAACGTAAAGGAGAGTCCTACGATGGTCTCGGCGGCGGCGATGTGCTCGGTCGTGACGGGCGCGTCGTCCGCTTCCTCGGCCACCTGGGCGTAGAGGACGCCCGGAAAGAGGCCGCTCAGGCCCGCGGCGGAACAGGCTTCCAAGAACTGACGACGGTCAACGGGCATGGTGC
>PXTN01000085.1 GCA_003022565.1 Bacteroidetes bacterium QS_3_64_15
CCTCGACCCCCTCCATGTCCGGCGTCACGATGAGCGCATTGACGCCCTGCTGCTCGAGCTCGCCGGTCTCCGGGTCGGGCACCATGTTCTTGCACATCACAGTGAACACCTGGCTCATGGCGCCGGAGGTGGACCACTTCTTCTCGCCGTTCAGAATGTAGTCGCCCGCCTCCGTCCGTACCGAAAAGGACTCTTGGGCGGCGGCGTCGGACCCCACGTTGGGTTCGGAGAGACAGAAGGCACTCAGCTCCTCCTGCGCGGCGGTGTGCAAGTACTCTTCCTTCTGCTCTTCGGTCCCAAACAATACGATGGCCTTGCACCCGATCGATTGATGGGCCGACACCAGCACGGCCGTCGAGGCGCAGTAGCGCCCAATGAGCTCCAGGACGCGGTTGTAGCTGGTGACACCGAGGCCGAGCCCGCCGTACTCTTCCGGAATGATCATACCCATCACGCCCATGTCGAACAGGCGATCGATGACCCACTCGGGAATGTACTGCTCCTGGTCAATCTCGACGCGGGGATGCTCGTGCTCGAGATACTCCTCGAGCTCTTCCAGGAGCGCGTCGCATTTTTCGCGTTCCTCGTCGCCCTCACGGGGGTAGGGAAAGATCAACTCCTCCCGGAGACGGCCCCAAAAAGCGTTCTTCATGAAGCCCATGTCCTCGGGCTCGGGACCCATCATCGACTCGATGTTCTGAATCATCTTCTGGTCCTCTTCGGAGACCCCCTTGACGTCGCTGAGTCCTCGATCTGACATGGTGGTACGGGAAATTGTGTACGGTGATTGAGCAGACACACGTTTGTAGGTCGGACAGCCTAGTACAAATACGCCGCAAGACTGGTGCCGAGTGGAAGTGCGGACCCCTGTGTCCGGAATGAAAGGGCTTCCGACACTGGATGAATTTGTAAGGTGCGATCCGGAATTCGGTTCCTCCGGCAAGGCCGGTCCGAGCAGAATTCTTTACTCTTTGTCGGTCTGCTCTCCGGCTTTTCCGTTCCGGCTGAATCGTGATGCTCAGGAGGGTTGCGCACGGCACGGCAAACCTATACGTTGGGACGGCACAAGTTGTCGACTGGACACTCTGCTCATGCCTGCCTCCTTCTCCGCTCGCCTCCGAGAACTTCAATCCCGGAACGACACGGCCGTGTGTGTGGGCCTAGATCCTGTGCCGTCCCGCCTTCCGGCGCCGCTGCAGGACGGACGCCTGGCGGCCGACGCCGTACGGGCCTTTTGCGCCGCGATCGTGGAGGCGACCGCCCCGTATGCCTGCGCCTTCAAGCCCAACTTCGCCTTCTTCGAGGCCCTCGGCCCGGCGGGCCTGACGGTGTTGGATCAGGTCTTGAGCACTGTTCCGGACGACCATCTCGTGATCGGCGACGCCAAGCGAGGAGACATCGGGCACTCCGCCCGCTTCTACGCCCGCTCCCTCTATGACGACCTCGGTGTCGATGCCTGTACGGTCTCGCCCTACCTGGGCCGCGACAGCGTCGCTCCCTTTCTGGAGCACGAGGGGACCTGCACGTTCGTCCTCACGCGGACGTCGAACGAGGGCGCGGCGGACCTGCAGGAGGCCTGTGCCTGCGACGGGACCCCGCTGTACCGGCACGTGGCGCAGAAGACCGGGAAGTGGGCCAGAGGAGGAGAGGGCGAGATGGGGCTCGTGGTGGGGGCGACTGCACCAGACGCGCTTTCCGAGCTCCGCGCCGATGCGCCCACCCTCCCCTTCCTCGTGCCGGGTGTGGGGGCTCAGGGTGGCGATCCGGCCGCCGTCATGGACGCGGCCGCGACCGACGAGGGTCCCGTCCTGGTGAACTCGAGCCGCAGCATCCTCTACGCGTCGGGCGGGGCCGACTACGCCGAGGCTGCGGCCACCGCGGCGAAGGACCTCCGCGACGCCCTCACCGCGTGATCCGTGCGCGCTCCCTCCACCGCTCTCCGTTTTCCACGCCCCCACGCGCTTCCCTACCTCAGATGCTCCGTCGCCGCCTGGGTGAGGATCATCCCCTGCGCGCCTGTCAGGTCGAGCGGAAACGGCTGATCGGCCCCGTCCACGTCCGTCCCCGGGAGTCCGCACCGCGCGTTCGAGGCGTCGATTCCGTGGTTTGTCTTCAGGAGCAGCGCGGCGGTGGCAGGGTCGGACGCGTTCGACGCGTCGACCAGCGCCATGAACCGCTGCTGTGCGTCCCGCCAGTCTTCGAGGGCCGTCCCAACGGGATCCAAAACCGACGGGGTGGACGTGGCATCGTCCGCGTCGAGAGCGTCAATCAGCGCTTCGCGCGCCTCGTCGCAGGCCCGAACGGCGGTTTCCATTTTGGCGAGGCTGTCGTCGTCAAGCATCAGTCCAGATGAGTATCACCGAAAGACCGGTTGATTTTGCACCAGGGCGCGCGGGAATGGAGACTCGCCTACGAACCTGAGCCCCCCGACTCGGGCAAGAGTGACTTTCCAAACGACTTTACGACAAACGCGGGGGCCGGGGCCCGGCGCACGACGCGTTCCGCCATGCTCCCCAGAAGCATCCGTCCGATTCCGGTTCGCCCGTGGGTCGCAGTTACGATGAGGTCGATGTCGTTCTCATCGGTGTGGTCGAGAATGGTGGAGGGGGCGTATCCTACGCTTGCCTGAACCACGACATGCTCGTAGCCGATCTCCGTTTCTGCGAGCTCGGCCAAATTCTGCTCAACCCGGTCGATGACCTGCGGGCCGGGCAGGCTAGCCGGTTCTACGCCGTAGGCGGACGGATAGACGACCTCCTCTACGGCGTGAAGGAGCGTGATCTGCGCCCCGTAGGTCAGGGCCAGTTCTTTGGCGTGCCGCAGGGCGTCGAGAGAAGCGTCCGAGAAGTCGATGGGAACCAGAATGTTGCGAACCGACCAGGCCGGGGCCACGTCCTGCTGACTTCGCACGGTGAGCACGGGACAGGGGGCGGCGCGAAGCACCTCCTCAGCCACGCTTCCGATGAGCAGGCGCTGCAGGCCGCGGCGCCCGTGGGTGCCCGCTACGATGAGGTCGATGTCGTGGTCGTCGGCGTAGTCGACGATGGCGTCCGGCGGCGATCCACCGGCCTTCTGTTCCTGAACCAGCGTGAGCGCTCCCGGATCGACATGCTGAGGAGGCTCCCCCTCAGCCGCAAGCAGATCAGTCAGGGTGTCCTGCGAGACGGGGAAGGACCCGTCCATCGCCGCCGATTCTCTGGATCGGTCTTCCTGAACGTTAACGTTGAGCACGTGGAGTTCCGACTCGTGCCAGGACGCAAGCGCGGCGGCGTAGGGAAATGCGCGCGGCCCCCTCCGAAAGGTCGGTCGGCCAGAGAATCCGGCGAATCGAAAGCATACCGGTCCATGACGGATGACAGTCCAGGAGGATTCTAAATGTAAAGAAACAGGCACAGAATGTGAACCCTAGGGGTTCGGGGCGATCACCTGCCAAAGTGCCGGCTGGGCCGTTGCGGTTTTTCTCCCCTCGCCCTTCAGCTCTATTTCCCGTATGCAGAGCGAGAAGGCGCGTGGGGGCACCGGCGCTTTGCCCTGTAAAACTGCACAAGCAGTCCACCGTCGCCAAGATGCGATTGCCGCGCTCGTTTGGGTTGATCCGCACGGCGAAAAGCCGTATGATGCATAATCACGTACCCTGATCGGCATACTGTTGATATGTGGACCGGTTCGGCATAATACTCGCGCCCTTTCGTCAACCCGTTGAAATAACTATGCTTAGCCGATCCATCGGTTCGTGTTATGCCGATCCACATAATGGGATATGACGGAATCGATCGGTAGAAGATATGTTACACCGCGCAACACTGATACTGTGTATATACCCTTCCGCACTCATTTTCTCTCCGTCCTTCTTGCGCTCGGCTCCTTTGTTTCCAGTGCAATGGCGCAGGTACCGGACGGATATGAGCTTAAGGTGATTGCCGTGTCCTCGACAACGACGGATGGCCTATCAGGTACAACAGAATCGATCTGGGGAATAGGCCTGGCAGGCGCTGCCGAATGGCAGGTAGCAGGCTCATTTTCGGCACTGTCACAGCTCGAATACGCGCCACGCGGTGTCCGCCAGCGCCTGCCAGAGACAAACGTTGACTCCGGTTCGCGGCTGACCGGCGCTGAGACGCGTCTACATTATCTTTCGGTGCTTCTAGCTGCCAAGGCCAGTTACTCGTTCGAAGAAATCCCACTTGCCCTCTATGCAAAGTTGGGACCCCGCTTCGATTTGATGATCGGAAGCGAAAGTGGGACGTTCGATTTCGAGGACGGGGACGTGTCTGCTGACCTCGACGAACGATACGACCAGACGGCACTCGGCTTCGCTGGAGGGATCGGGCTACAGCTCAACGTGTCGGAGCGAATTGCACTCACGCTGGAGGCGCGTCAGCACCGCGATGTGACGGCTTCGGTTGAGGAAGGAGGAACGAGCCGCGTGAATACGACCGTCGGAAACATGCGCAATCTCGCGACGGACTATTCCATCGGAATCAAGTGGGAGTAGCCTGGCGATCGGAGGTGCGGTGTAACCCTGCGCTACAGCTGAAAATGGGCGCGGGCCGTTTTCAGGCGAAGTCAGCCGAGCAGACTCGACTTCGCGGCCCCAGAGTGACGACGCCGGCGGATGGAAACTTCGCGGACCGAGGTCGATTTGCCGCATCGGAGCCTGTCGGGCATTTTCGCACCCATTTCAGCTGAGCCTCGCCGTTATACGGCACGTTGCTTTCTCTACGTCTCTCGATCCCGATGCGCGTTTTCTCCTTTCTAGCGGCTTGCACATTTCTGTTCCTCGCTGGATGTGACTTCGGCAATCCAATTTGTCCAGCTGTCGCCGAGCCGGCTGTGATTGTTGAGGTTCGTAATGCAGTAACCGACGACCCCGAGGCTGAAAATGCTGATGGCGTACTCATTGATGGGGAGTACACCGATTCACTCCGAGTCAATGAAGAAACCGACGAAGGCATTCTGATCGCTCTCGCAGGTGGTTTCGAGCGCGCCGGTACCTACACCGTTTGCGTCGAGAAGCCAAGATTTCAGACATGGACCCGGGAAGATGTGGACGTTGACGACGGAGAGTGTGGACCAGAAACGGAACGGCTCACCGCAAGAATGGAACCGATCGAATGAGCTTCACTGAGGTGCCGTATAACCCAGCACTGCTGCCGACGACGGGCTTCAGCTAAATTTCGGCGACAGCGTCTCCGCCGCTGATTTCGCATCTTTTCGAAGCCCGTTGCGGCAGAGTTTTACCGTTGTGGTGCGCTGTGCAACTGCTTCTGCTCGTCTCAGTTGATACAACATCAATCCTGAACCGAAACCATCCACTTTCATGGCTACCAAGTCCCTCGATCAGCGGATCGTCCGAACGCCTGACATCTGTGGAGGAAAGCCGCGGATTGCAGGACATCGCATTACGGTCCAGAACATCGCCATTTGGCATGATCGCCTCGGCTGGGATGCTGATGAAATCGCGTCCGAGTACGATTTGGAGCTGGCCGACATCCACGCGGCCCTTGCCTACTACTTCGCTCACCGCGAAGAAATAGACCAGTCCATTCGGGCGGGAAAAGCCTTCGTCGAAGAGATGCGGCGCAAGACCCCTTCGAAGCTTGAGAAAAAGCTTCAGGGGAAGAAGTAATGGCTGCTGTCCGATATTATCTCGACGAGCACGTTGCAGAAGCGATCGCGACGGGACTTCGAAATCGTGGAATTGACGTTCTCACGCTGAGCGAAGCGGCGATGCTAAGAGCCAGTGATAGAGAGCACTTCTCATACGCCTATGAGGAAGGAAGAGTACTCGTGACCCACGATGATGACTTCCTTCAGCTGGCGGATCAAACCGGGGAGCACGCGGGAGTCGCTTTTGCACCACAGGGGAGGTCGATCGGGGAATTGGTTCGCGGGCTTACTATGATCGCAGAGGAAATGGAAGCAGAAGGAATGGAGGGTCACGTCGAATTCTTGTAGCCCATGACCTGCCTGCGCCCCATAACACGTCCGCTTCAGCTGAAAATAGGCGCGGGCCGTTTCTAGGCGAGGTCAGCCGAGCGGGTTCGGCTTCGTCGGTCGGAAGTGGCGAGGCAAGCGAATGGAAATTTCGCGGGCCGATGCCGATTGATCGTGGCGAATTCTGTTAGGCCTTTTCGTGCCCATTTCAGCTGAGCTCCGTCGTTGCCGCTCCGGAAACAGCACCGATGGTTGCGAAGTACCGCAACTGTTCACGTCCAGAAGTAGAAGGTGCTGCCTGTCATGGAAACGAAAACGATCAACCTTCGCGTCAGTGCCGACGCCGCTGAAATGTACGAATCCGCCTCGGCGGAGGAGAAGCGCAAGCTCGAAGCGCTCGTCAGCAGCAGGCTGCGCGAGGCCGCCCGGCACCGGGAGCGTGGACAGACGCTCGAAGAAATCATGAGCGAGCTGAGCCGGAACGCCCAGGAGCGAGGACTCACACCGGAGAAATTGGACGACATTCTGGATGAGAAGTAGCCGATGCTACGTCTTCGATACGAACACGCTCGTCAGCGCCGCTCTGTTTGAAGGCGGGAAGCCGGGACAGGCCTTCCGCCACACGCATTGAAAAGCGGCACGGTCTTGCTCTCGCAGCCGACGTTTGAGGAGATCGACGAGGTGCTCGCCCGCGAGAAGTTTGACGACTATCTTACGCTCGAAGAACGCGCGGCGTTCATCGAGGCCCTGGTCGAACGGAGTCAATTTGCCAATCCGACGGAGGAAGTAGAGGCGTGCCGCGATCCGGACGACGACAAATTTCTGGAGTTGGCAGTAAGCGAAAGCGCGGAGTGCATTGTGAGCGGCGATGCAGACTTGCTGGTGCTTAGCCCCTTTCGCGGCATTCCGATCATGCGGCCAGCAGACTTCCTTGAATGGGTTGAGCAGAATGGGTAGCGGCATAACCCATCACTGCAGCCGACGCTGGGCCGCTGCTTCATTCGGACGTTGACTACTCTGTTGCTCGTTTCGAGCGTTAATCCTGCCCAGCGTGGCTTTGCTCGACCGTTGAACCAGACACCACATGACTCGTTGGGGAGAAACTTTTACGCGAAGTGCCAATACCCACCGCGTAGTGCGCCTTGTTCACAGTGACGACCACCAATTTAGCCAGCCAACATGCGCGGAGTTAGCTTTAAGCCTCAGGACGCTGAGGACTTTTCGACCGGCGAGATCAAATCCTACGGGGGCATCTACGCCGCCACGGCCGAAGACTTCGCCGGGGCGTTCGAGATGGACGCCGATGACTTTATTGAGGTCGTTCAGACCTCCGACGTTGAGCCCCTCACCGAGGTCGGCGACGACGACGAGCCCGGAAAGTACAGCCTCTCGTTCGAGCGAGATGAGTTTGAGAAGCTGAAGGATCTCCTTCTGGAGAACAAGGAAGAAGCAGAAACTCAGTGAGAGGCCCACGGTCCCGCTCCTGCCACCCGCCCCACGTCCCGACAACCGTCGGGGTCGGGGCGGGTTTTTTGATTCGTGAGCGCATTTGCATTTCGGGACCTGCTCCCCCGCACGCAAAACGCTCAACACTCCCCTACGCCGTTTCCGCAGCATGCTCGTACGCCTCTACCTGCGTGAGCACCAGGACCGTTCCTGCAGCGGCGAGCCCCCCTCCAATCATGAACGGGACGGCGAACCCGAACGGCACGAAGAACCCCGCCGTGAGCTGTCCCGTCGCGATGCCGAGCCCGAACGCTACAGTCAGCACCGCGAGCTGCGCCCCCGACTGCCCGCGGGCGGTGTGATCTCCGGCCAACGCGAGCGCCGGGGCAAAGACGAGCGCCCCAGCGCCCCCCTGCAGCACTCGCGCCACAATCATCTGCCAGGGCGCCGTCACCAGTCCCTGGATTACCGTCGTGGGAATGAGGGCCAGGAGGCCCACCACGATGAACGGCTTGCGGCCGACCCGGTCGCTGGCCCGTCCCACCACGGGCTGAAACGCGGCGAGGGCCGCAATGAGGGCCACGAACTCGACGGCGAAGAGCACCGGCCCTTGATCCAACCGTGCGTTCACCTCCGGCTCGATGGCCGAGAGCAGCGCCATGCAGGCCGCCATGACGAGGGTGGCCAGCCCGAGGGCGAAGATGGTATCGAGTCTCGTCCCCTGGTCGGATCGGTCCCACACGCGCAGGGCCAGTCGCCGGGGCGCCGGCCCGGTCCCCTCCGGGTCCTGCACCAGCAGTCCCACGAGCACGGTTCCGAGGAAGGCCGTCCCGGCCGCGACCCCGAAGGTGGCCTCGAAGCCCGTCACCTGGATGCCTCCCGGTAGGACGAACGGACCCAGCTCGAGCAACGCACTTGCCAGCAGGGGCCCGGCCCCAAAGCCGATGAGCCGAAACGAATTGTACACCCCCATGTTGCCGCCCCGACTCTCTGGGTCGCTCATCTCATTGACGATGGCGAGGCTCGCCGTAATGGTAAAGGCCGCCGCGAGCCCCTGCAGCACCCGCAGCGCAAACAAATGCCAGTAGGCGGTCGCGGCCGCAAACATCAGATTGATTGCGCCGAGCACCACGAGACCGCCAATCACGAAGATTTTTCGACGTCCCATCCGGTCCGACAGCCGACCGGCCAGGGGCTGCGCAATGCTGCTCGCAATGCCGAACAGGGCCAGAACGACGCCCGCCACCATGGACGATGGGATTCCGAAGACGCTCCCCCCTACCGCCTCGCTGGCCACGTAGAGCGGCAGCACGATGATGAGAAAAGAGTTCCCGACGGCGTCCGCCATGCGGGCCAGGGCGAGAGCCAGCACACGCCGGTTGACACCAAGGAGTGATTCTGAGGGGGGAGCGTCCGCGTCCATGTTTGACTCAAAAGAACGAAAGGGATGAGGGCCTGTCACGACGGCAGACCGCGGTCGGCGGTCCGCCCACCACCGATTACGAGTGGACCCGTTCGAGAGCGCGGCGCTGGGTCTTCAGGGTCTCATCGAGCTCCGCCTCGCCGTGGCAGGTGCCGAAGAACATGGCCTCAAACTGTGACGGAGGCAGGTAGATACCTTCCTCCAGCATCGCATGAAAGTACGCGGCGTATGTCTCTGTTTCCGAGGACTTTGCCGTGTCCTGATCCGTGACATTTGCGCTGGTAAAGAAGAGGCTGCCCATCGCCCCCACCTGGTGGGTCGTGTAGTTGAGTCCCAGCGCGTCGAGATTGTGCTCGGTGCCGTCCTGCAGCGCCTCGGCGTACTCCTCCAGTTCGCGGTAGATCTGATCCTTCTCCTCGGCAATCTTGGAAAGGATGGCGTGGCCCGCCCGCATGGCCAACGGGTTGCCGCTGAGCGTACCGGCCTGATACACCGGCCCAGTCGGAGAGACATAATCCATAATTTCTTGCCGCCCGCCGTACGCCCCCACCGGCAGGCCGCCGCCGATAATCTTGCCAAGGCAGGTAAGGTCGGGCGTCACGCCGTAGCGCTCCTGCACGCCCCCCGGCGCGACCCGGAAGCCCGTCATGACTTCATCGAAGATGAGCACGATGTCGTGGGCGTCGCACAGCTCCCGGAGGCCTTCGAGAAACCCCGGTTCCGGGGGAATGCATCCCATGTTGCCCGCAACGGGCTCTAGGATGATGCAGGCCACTTCGCCCTGGTTGGCCTCCACGAGTTGCTGGACGTGATCGAGGTCGTTGTAGCGGGCCAGCAACGTGTCCTTGGCGTTGCCCTTCGTGACGCCGGGCGAGTCGGGTTCGCCGAGCGTCATTGCGCCACTCCCGGCGGCGATGAGGAAGAAATCCCCATGTCCATGGTAGTTGCCCTCGAACTTGATGATTTTGTCGCGGTCGGTGTAGCCCCGCGCCAGGCGGGCGGCGCTCATGGTGGCCTCCGTGCCGGAGTTGACCATGCGCACCTTCTCGACGGACGGGACGAGGTCGCAAACGAGTTCGGCCACGTCGATCTCGATCTCCGTCGGGGCGCCGAAGGAGGTCGACGCCTCGGCCTGCTCCTGGACGGCCTTTATCACGTCGGGGTGCGCGTGGCCAAAGATCATGGGTCCCCAGGAGCCCACGTAGTCGAGGTACTCATTTGAGTCGGCATCCTTGAGGTACGCTCCCTCTCCCCCCTCGATGAAGAGCGGGGTGCCGCCCACGCTGTCGAAGGCGCGGGCGGGGGAGTTCACGCCGCCGGGGATGGTGTGCTGTGCACGCTCGTAAAACCGCTGGCTGCTCTGAAGGGCAAGGTCGGAGGGGGCAACTTCCATGGCAGAACGAGTCATTGTTAGAGACACGCGACGTGTGCTCGGCCGTTCTGTCGGAACGGTCCGGCTGCCGGGGTCAGCGGGGCGCCGGCCGTTCCACCCGCCGGTACAGGGCATGGACCCGAGTTTCGCCATGCTCCGCAACGCGGGAGGGCTCTCGGGACTCCACGAGCTTGGTATTGAGCTTCGGGGCCTCCAGATCCGTAGGGGCGAAGAGAATTGCAACATCGTCGCGCCCCTGCGGAGGGCTCGTCCCCGACTCGGCCTCCGATCCGGGGGCGGCCGGAACAGTGAGGTACAACCAGCCGCCGGGCGACAGAAGATCGTGGCCCTTCCGCAGCAGGGACTCCAGCGCTGCCGCCGAGTCGACGAACGCCTCCGTCCGGTCGGCAATCACCCAGTCGAACGTGGCGTCGATCTCGTCGAGGGCCTCCAGAGACCGATTCTGGACGCAGGACTGCGCGGTCTCTTTGTCCACGAGATCGCGAACCACGGCCCGCGTGTCCTCGATGGCGCCGGGGCGGGGGTCGCAGGCGTGCACGGGAAACCCGAGCCGAAGCAGGGCCTCCGTGTGCCGACCCGAGCCGCAGCCCAGGTTCAGAACGGAACTCGACACCGGGACCGCCGCCAGGGTTCGGAGCAGTCGGTCGGAGGGCGGGGCGGGTGCCCGTCGGGAGCTCATGGGAGCAGGGAGTGCGTGCGGGATGCGCGACGATCCGAAGCCTCTCCGAGACCTCTCGCCTATGAGTCCTCCCGCGGCCGCGACTCTGATGCGGGGCCCAACGGGGCCTCGGATTGGGAGGCCGGTCGGTCGGGAGACACCTCTGGCTCGGCCGAGCGCTCGGGGAGCGCCCACTTCCGGGCCCCCGTGGTGCGCCCACAGTTTGGGCACTGCGCGGCGTGGCGCTTCATGTTGTGACGCGGCAACTGGCGAAGTGGCCGGAGCGGATAGGTTTGCGAGCGGCCATCGCCCCCGAGGCGCAGCTGGTTCACGTCCATCGGCAGATCGAGCTGTGCGATGGTGGCCTCGCTTAGGGCCTCGATAAATAAGGGGTGCGTGTTGAGGCCCGCCGTCACCTCAAAGTGATCGATGCCGTGCTCTTCCGCCCCCGCCCGCATCTCAATGTCGAGCTCGTAGCTGGTGTTGAGGTGGTCGGTGACAAAAGTCACGGGAGCGACCAGGACCGACTGATGGCCCTGGTCGGCGAGCGTGGTGATCGTGTCCTGGGTAGAGGGCGTGAGCCAGCCGCTCGGCCCAATCATGCTCTGAAAGGCGGTGTGGAACGGCCGGTCTTGGTTTCGGTGACGCATCACCTGCGCGACCGTCGAGTGCACCAGGCAGCAGAAGGGATCCTCCTGCTCGTTCCGCGCCCGGAAGGGTGTGTCGTGGGCGCTGAAGACGAGAACGACCTCGTCTTGAACGCCGCGGGGAAACCGCTGGAGGGCCTCGTCGATCCGTTCGGACAGCGCCTGCACGTACTTCGGATTTGCGGCGTATTCCGGCACCACGGTGGTGGGCCAGGTCGCTCGCTCGTCGGCGTCCCCGAGGCCCTGCCAGCGGGCCAGCGCGGATCCCGTCGTGGCGGTCGAGTACTGCGGAAACGACGGGAGAAGGACGATCTTGTCGATGTCGTCGGCGGCCATCTGCGCCGCCGCGTCTTCGTGCGACGGATGCCAGTACCGCATGGCGGGGTACGTCCGGAACTCGACCCCCGTCGGCTCGTCGTAGCGGTCGTTGAGGTGGCCCTGAAGCGCCTTGGCCTGTTCCCGCGCGAGACGCGTAAGCGGAGACCCGCCGCCAATCATCTCGTAGCGCCCCCGCAGCGTCTCGGCCCGAAGGTACGCCACCGACTTCGCCATCCAGTGACGGAGCCGCCCGCCCACCGGCAGGTCGAGCACGGCAGGGTCCATCAGCAGGTTGTACAAAAACGGCTCAACCTCCTCGAGGGACGACGGCCCGCCGAGGTTGAACAGGACGATTCCCACCCGATCTCCTTCCTCAATCCGAAGTGGGGAAGCAGTGTGTTCACTGAGAAGGGTCCGCTGGTCGGGATCATAGGCGCGGAGAATGTCCAGGGGGGTCATACGGGCCGAGAGAGGGCTCAGAGACCGAGACAAGTTGAGAAGCTGTTTGGTGAACTGTCTGAGGCCTGCGACCTCGTGGATCTCGCGCAAAACGCCTTCTGCACTCACCCGGTAGCGCCGCTACAGGGTTTGTTTGGGCGACGTTTTGCGGCGTCGCCCACTGTGTCTCGGCTTCTCATCCATCCACCAAACAGCTTCTGAGGGGCGAAGAGGACCAAATTGTGCGCTCCATCCTCTCCTCAGTTCCGGTACCGTGTTGAACTTTGCCCTAAAACCCGCTCTCATCGTTGTCTTCACACGGTAGTTCCGGGGCCTCGTTCTTGGTCAAGTTGAGCCAGTCCCGCGCCGTAAAGTACCACTGCGCGTCGGCCTCGGGCGTTTCCGGATCCGGCGTGTAGTCGTACTGCCACTGCACCTGCGGCGGCATGCTCATGAGGATGCTCTCCGTCCGCCCGTCGGACTCCAGGCCAAACTTGGTGCCCCGGTCGTACACCAGATTGAACTCCACGTACCGGCCCCGCCGGATTCGCTGAAAGGCTTTCTCCTGCTCGCCATAGGGGTCGTCTTTCCGCCGCTTCACGATGGGGAGATAGGACTCCAGAAAGGCCCGACCGGCCTCCCGTGTGAAAAAGAAGAGACCCTCCGGGTCCTCCCGAAGATAGTCGTAGAAGATGCCGCCCACGCCCCGGGCCTCGCTCCGGTGATCGAGGTAAAAGTACTCGTCGCAGGCCTCCTTGAAGGCGTGGTAGTCGGCCACGTCGTGCCGGTCGCACACGTCTTTCCAGACACGATGGAAGTGCTTCGTATCGTCGAGACGGGGATAGTACGGAGTAAGGTCGGCCCCGCCGCCAAACCACTGGTCCACGGGGTTCATGAGGTCGTCGCCCAGCGCAAAGTACCGGAAATTGGCGTGGACCGTGGGCACGTGGGGCGATCGGGGGTGCACGACCAGGGACAGGCCGGTGGCGTAGAACGGGGCTTCCTCCACCTCAAACTCGCGGGCCATGCGTTCCGGAAGCGGTCCGTGCACCGCCGACGTGTTGACCCCTCCCTTTTCAAACAGCTCTCCCCCCTCCACGACGGCCGTGATGCCGCCCCCGCCCTCCTCTCGGGCCCAGCGATCGACCTGGAACGACGCCGACGGCTCGAGGTCGTCGAGCGTCCGGGTGATGCGGACCTGCAGGGCCTCGACGAACCGCTTCATGCGATGGGCCATGGGAATGTCCTCCCGGGGATCCTCCCGGAGGGTCTCAAGGCGCTCGAAGGTATCGCCCATATCTGGTTGCGGAGCTGGTACAAACAATACTGACGGAATTGATACGGAACCGAGAGAAGCCGCGTTCACCGTCTCACACTTTCCCTCCCGTTTTCACGGATCGAAGCGTCAGGACGCCTGGGCCCGATCGAGAACGCGTCGCACTGCCGCGCGCATGGCATCGGTGGTCGCTTCGTCCCAGATCGCTGGGGGCTCGGCCACGAAGGTTTCGCGCCGGGGACTCACCAGGTGCTCAACACGGAGGAGCGCGTGGTGGAGCGCGATTGCTCGGTCCCCAAGGGACGACGTGGAGCCG
>PXTN01000086.1 GCA_003022565.1 Bacteroidetes bacterium QS_3_64_15
GAGGCGATTCTTGGAGCCGGACCGCCCCCCACTTCCCCCCGAGGCCGACCGACGCGCCCGCCGGGCCTTCGCGGCCTGCACGACGCGGGACGCAATGGCCTCCCCCGTCGAGGAGTGGTCGTTGAGGTATTGCTCCAGCTCGGTCCGGAGGGAGCCGGAGACGAGCGACCGGGCCGAGGGATTGTTGAGTTTGTCCTTGGTCTGACCCTGGAACTGCGGGTCGACCATGAAGAGGTTGACGATCGCGACGAGCCCCTCTCGCGTGTCGTCGCCCTTGATGTCGAGCTGGTGCGGGACAAGGTCGTGCGTGTCCATGTACGAGCGGACGACGGAGCGAATGCCGCTCTTGAGGCCCTGCTCATGCGTGCCGCCGTCCTCCGTAGGGATGCCGTTCACGAAGGTGTGGAGCTGCTCCTTCGGCGCGTCGGTCCACTGGAGCGCGATTTCAAGGCGGCCCTCCTCGTCCAGATCCTCGTCTTCCATCATGAAGACCTCGTCGTGAATGGGATTTACCTGGAGGTCTTCGACAAGGTGACTCAGGTACTCCTGGATGCCCCCCTCGTGGTAAAGCTCATGCCGCTCGCCATTCGTCTCGTCACGGAAGATGATCTTTAGCTCCCGGTTCAGGTACGTCTTCACGTCCAGGTGCTCCCGAATCCAGTCCGGATCAAACTCAACGGACTCGAAGATGTCCGCATCCGGCCGAAAGGAAATCTCCGATCCGGTCCCTCGCGTGCTCTCCTTCGTCACCTCCAAGCCCGTCACCGGGGTGCCGCGGCGAAAGCGCTGCTGGTACTCCTTTCCGTCGCGCTTCACCGTCGCCACGAGCTCTTCCGACAGGGCGTTCACCACCGACACGCCCACCCCGTGGAGGCCGCCGGAGGTGATGTAGTTGCTCGCGTCAAACTTCCCGCCCGAGTGGAGGGTCGTAAGGATGAGCTGGACCGTCGGGATTTCCTTCTCGGGGTGGTCGTCCACCGGGATTCCCCGTCCATTGTCGGATACGGTTACACTCTCCCCGTCTTCGTGCAGGACGACCTCGATCGTGGAGGCGTAGCCGTTGGTGGCCTCGTCGACGGCATTGTCCACCACCTCCCACAGGATGTGGTGCAGGCCCGGCCGCCCGGTGCCCCCAATGTACATCCCGGGGCGCTTGCGAACGGGCTCCAGGCCTTCGAGAACGTCGATGTCTTCGCCGGTGTAGGTCGTTGGCATTAGGTTTTTATTGGATTGAGGTACTTGGAATGGGGTCGTCGATAGCGTACCAGTCGCGCGTCTAGAGATCGTCCTGGCCGCCGAGTAAGGCGTTTACGGTGGTCAAAAGAGAGGGAAGATCCTGCTGCACCGTGTCCCAAACAGCTTGAAGATCGACACCGAAATAGTCGTGGACAAGCTTGTTGCGCGTTCCGTAGATGTCGGTCCACGGGACGGACGGGGACTCCTCACTGAGCTCGTCTGAGAGCTGTCCGACAGCTTCGCCAATAATACTGAGTTGCCGAATGACAGCATCCTGCACCATCTCGTCGGCCATAAATTTCGCTTCGCCCCCCTGCACGTGGCATTGAATCTGATGGATGGCACCCCGAATATGGCGGAGATAAGAAGCATCATCCTTCGTCATCCACAAGAACCTCCAAATCCGCCTCGACTTGGTCTCGAAGATGCGGACTCAATGCGTTTTCGGTAACGAGATCGACTGAGCGCCCCATTGCTTCCCCAATTTCGCGCTCGACTCGTGCCTGATCAATGAGGCTGCGCCGCTCGTCGAAACGAACGAGCACGTCCACGTCGCTATCCGGAGAAGCTTCGCCTCGAGCTCGCGACCCGAAGAGCCCAGCGAATACGACGCCATGCTCCCGGCACAGGCGGGCAAGTTTAGTCTCGTCAAGAAGAGAAGTAGACATCGTATTTCGGTACCATCAATTTTCTAGCACGGCGATTTCCGCCTCCTGCAGTTTATCTCGCACTTCTGTCGCCTGCTCCCCTCGACGCTGAAGGTATTCTTCCACCTGATCTCTGTGCTGGAGGAAATAGGCAAGGGCTCCATATACGTCAGCCAGTTCTAACGTCGAGTATTGCCGAACAATTTCTTCGGGGGTGTGCCCTTGCAAGTAGCTCCGAACGACGAGCTCAAACAACACCCGCGTGTTTCCAACACGGACGACTCCCCGATCGTCAGTCCGCAGGGGTACATTTTGCTCGAGGATTTCCATGTCAGTCACCTCCCGGAATAGGTAGATTCAGATCACGACCCGTGGCTCAACGTCACCTCCACGGGCTCCGGATAGACCTCTCCGAAGTAGCCGCGCTTGATGACGAGCGTCCCCTTCGCCCCGCGGTTGGTTACGTCAAACTTCGTGGTGCGCACGATTTCGTCCCGCCCGTTGTTCGTCTGGACGGCGAGCCCCCGCCGCGCCCGGGTGCTGAGGGCAAAGTCGAGCACGCGATCATTACCCTCTAGCCGAATGGCGCGCACGCCCTTCGCGGCACCCTTGTAGACCGACACCTGATGGACCGGAAAGATGAGGGCACGGCCGTCATGGGAGGCGAGGCAGACGTTTTCGTTGCCCCGGGCCAGATGGGTCCGCACCACCTCGTCGTCGTTCTCCAATCGCATGTACTTGCGCCCCGTACTGATGGAGGGCTCGACGTACCCGTCGACCGTAAACCGGGTGGCCTGTCCCCCCTTGCTGATCGCCACCACGTACGGGTGATCCGGGGCGTCGGCCTGGGGCTCGCCGTCGGGGTCGAACAGATCACCCTGCTCGTCCGGCTCTTCCGGGAACGGATCGGGCAGGGCGCGGTCGTCGAAGCTGACAACGCCCACCACGTGCTCCCCGTCGTCGAACGAGAAGAGCTTCTGCACCGGATCGCCGTAGCCGGTCGTGCTCGGAATCTCGGCGATGCGGGTGGTGTAGCAGGTCCCGTAGTTCGTGAAGAATCCGACCGTGGCCCGGGTGGAGCCGGCGAGCACCCAGCCCACCTCGTCGCCGTCGCGGGTACGGATCGAGTCGAGGTCCGAGTAGGTGCCCTGCCGCTTCACCCAGCCGTCGCGGGTGACGATGACGTGGACATCCTCGTCGACGATGTAGTCCTCCTCAGTGTACTCCATGTCCGCGTCCGGCCCCACGATGGTGCTCCGGCGCTCATCGGCGTAGTCGTCGCGGACGTCCTGAAGTTCGTCCTCCACCAGGCCCCAGCGAGCCGACTCGTCGTCGAGCAGGTCGCGGATCTCCTCGGCGCGGGCCCGCTTCTCCTCCAGCTCCTCCCGGATCGCCTCGATTTCCATCTGCGACAGCTTGTAGAGGCGCGTCTCCAGGATGGCGTCCGTCTGGTCCTCATCCAGCTGAAACCGGTGCATGAGCCGCTGGGCCGCGTCCGCCTTGTTCTTCGAGGCACGAATCATCTTGATCGCCTCGTCGAGGGCGTCGAAGATCGTCTCGAAGCCCTCTAAAATGTGGATCCGGGCCTCCAGCTCGTCCAGCTCATTCCGGAGTCGACGCGTCACCACGTCTAGCCGGAAGTCCAAAAAGTGGCGCAGGATGGTCCGCAGGTCGACCTGCCGCGGCGCCTTCACGTCAGTCTCCTCCGTGGGCGTCAGGCAGGTAAGGTTGACGTGGAATCGCTTCTGGAGCTTCGTATACTTGTAGAGGTACGCCAGTGCGGCTTCGGTGTCGGAGCCGCGCTTCAGCTCCAGCACGATACGCACGTCGTCGGTCGACTCGTCGCGGACGTTGGAGAGCTGCGGGACGTTCTCCTCGGCGATGTGTTCGGCAATCTCCTCCACGATCTCGCTCTTGTCTACGCCGTAGGGCACCGATTCGATGATGGCGCGGGTCTTCCCCTTCGTCCGGTATGCGCCTCGCATCTCAATCGTCCCTGAGCCGGTCTCGTACATCTCCGCCAGTTCCGCCCTCGTGTTCAAGATGCGCCCCCCGGTGGGGAAATCCGGACCCTGAATATGCTCGCGGACGAGCGTCGTCGTGTCCACCTCCGGCTCCTCGATCATGTGAAGGGCCGCGTCGACCACCTCACCGAGGTTGTGCGGGGGAATGTTCGTGGCCATCCCGACCGCGATGCCGCTCGCCCCGTTCACGAGCAGGTTGGGCACGCGCGAGGGCAGCACCACCGGCTCCTCCAACGTTCCGTCAAAGTTGTCGCGATAGTCGACCGTGTCCTCGCGGAGGCCCTCCAGCATCTCCATCGCGAGCGGCTGGAGCTTGGCCTCCGTGTAGCGCATCGCCGCCGCGTTGTCGCCGTCGATGGAGCCAAAATTGCCGTGCCCGTCGACCAGCGGCGCCCGCAGCGAAAAGGACTGCGCCATGCGCACCATGGCGTCGTAGATGGCCTTGTCGCCGTGCGGGTGGTATTTTCCCATCGTGCTCCCGACCACCGTCGCACTCTTCCGGTGCCGTTTGTTCGGATAAAGGTTCAGGTCATCGAACATCGCGTACAGGATGCGACGCTGCACCGGCTTGAGCCCATCGCGGATGTCCGGCAGGGCCCGGCTGGTAATGACGGAGAGGGCGTAGTTGAGGTACCGCTTGCGGGCGGTCTCGTGGAGTGGGATCGTCTCAGTGACAGGCATCAGCGGGATTCAATAACGGACGTTGTCGGCGCACACATAGTTTACTCACACTGACCTGAAGATACAACAGGGACAGGTAGGCGTTTCGTAAATTTGGCCGCTCGGGGTCCCAGTTGCGGATGTACTGGGGAAGGAATCCGGCAGACTCCCGAAAGAGCTGTCAGAAAAGCGGTTTACAAGGCTGATAGAAGTCTTCCCAACTGTTTCCTTCCAGTGGCCGGGAGTGAGAATTTCTTGCCTTGCAATAACAGAACCCCCCCTCTACCCCTTCCCGCGACAGCAACGACATCTCCCGCAGGGAGACGATCAGTAGTTTAGCGTAAAGTAGTCCCCGTCCTCGTCGGGATGAAGGTGCAACAGGTCGGCCTTCGTGAGCCGGAGGAGGGTTCGGGAGGCGCGTTCCGGGGGGATGTCGGCAAGCTGGGCCAGCTGCGACACGGAGATGCGGCCGTAGTCATCCAAGTACCGCATGAGGAGCGACTCGGTTTCTCCAAATTCGAACGTCACGCCCGAGCGATCTTTTTGCTCTTGGAGCTCCTCCATTGTCTCTGCGCTCGCTTCAACACTTTTGGCCTCCACCCGCACGTAGGCGCTCCCCTCCTTGTCCCCATCGGTGATCACGCGATGCGGCTTGGTGCTACTCTCGGGAATCGTGACGACCAGCACGTCGCACCGGGGCTCCACCACGACCCGCTCCGTCTGGTAGTCCACGGGGGGGCGGCAGTGGGCCTCAATGGCCTGACGAAGGAGAAATTCTTCTTCCGAGGCGTGATCGATCCCGAAGATGGTTCCGTCATCGTCCACCCCAAGCACGATCCGTCCGCCGTGGGTATTGGTCAGGGCTACGAGCTCTTTCGCAATGCGCTCCGGCTGGGGCACGCGGCGTTTGAACTCGACGCTGATCCCCTCCCCCAGGGCCACGAGTTGTTCAAGCTCCCGACGGGTCATACCAATGCGAGAGGACGTTTGCGAAAGAAAAGTGCCCCGTGCCAACCGCGCCCAGGCGCGCCACTACAGGAAGAGATGACGCCATCTCGGGGCCCTTCGACGGAACGAGAGGGAAATTTGAATCGTGGGTACCCTGTACAAGTTTACTTTTGGTGCAAGAGCGTGATCTCAAAAGTCGACGCGGTCCTGTCTTTCCGGTAGAGACACACGTCAGCGGGTGGTATTCGGATCGAAGAACGGAGCTACAGCACTGGAAGAGCGCGAGAGGGCAATAGGACTCCCAGCTTTAGGCCCGGAGGGTATTCGGGAGCCAGTGTTCGCGCTTGGCTGGGCGGGTCATGAGGTCGTCGACCCTGTCGTCGGGCTGGTCTCCCTCAAACAGCACCGCGTAGACGGCCTCTGTAATGGGCATTTCGATGCCGTGGTCCCGAGCGAGGTCCCGGATGGATTGGGTGGTGCGCACGCCCTCGGCCACCATGTCCATCTCGGCCTCGATCTCGTCAAGGGGCCTCCCTTTCCCAATCTGCTCCCCAAAGTAGCGGTTGCGGCTGTGGGTGCTCATGCAGGTGACCAGCAGGTCGCCAATGCCGGCCAGCCCCGCAAAGGTTTGGGGATCGGCTCCTAGTGCCAGACCAAGTCGCCGCATTTCGGCGAGGCCCCGTGTCACGAGAGCCGCCTTCGCGTTGTCGCCGTAGCCCACCCCATCGCTAATGCCGGCCGCAATGGCGAGGACATTCTTCGCCGAGCCTCCGATTTCCACACCGACGACGTCGGTATTGACGTACACGCGGAGCCGGTCGGTCATGAAGGCATCCTGGATCCACTCCGCCCGCGACTCGGTGGGAGCCGCCGCCACGACGGTCGTCGGACGGCCCTCGGCAACCTCCTCAGCGTGACTGGGGCCGTAGAGGACCCCGATTTGCTGCCTGGACAGATCCGACAGTTCGTCCGCGAGGACCTGTGACATGGTCTGCAGGGTGTCGTTCTCGATGCCCTTGGCCAGGGAGACCACCGTCACTCCGGTACGGGTGTGCGGGCCGAGCCGGGCCGCCACGCTTCGAAGGTTTTGGGAGGGGACGACCATGGCCCACAGGGACGTGGCTGCGGCGGCCGTCTCGACGTCCGACGTGACGTCGACGGACGACGGAATGTCGACGTTGGACAGGTATGTCGGATTGCGGCGGGTCCGTCGCATCTGTTCAACCGCTTCGTCCCGTCGTGCCCAGAGGGTGATGTCTCGCCCCTCTCCGGCAAGATGGACGGCCAGGGCCGTGCCCCAGCTTCCAGCCCCGAAGATCGAAATGGATGCAGCCATAGACCGGTTTTGAATACAAGGTTGTGCAGGTCTGTGGTCCCTGGGGCTGAAGGTGGTCACCGCCGCCAAAACGATTCCAAACCCATCACTGAGGGACGATCTTCCACACTTGTCCAGCGCGGGAAAGTGAACCCCGAACTCTGGGGGTACCTGTCACTCACAGTTCTCCGCGCCCAAGCATGCCCTGCGCCGGCTCAAAAGACGTGATTCGGCTTTCAGTGCCGTTGAGGAGACGCTGGATATTCGAGCGATGTGCAACGATGATGGAAACGGCCAGAATTGTCCCAAAAATGAGAATGCTCGGGTCGAGCTCAACCCCGAAGGCGTACCGGCGAATGACCGCGAGGATGGGGAAGGCAGCGGCGGAGGTGATGGAGGCCAGGGATACGTATCGCGAGGAAAAGAGGACTACGGCAAACACAGTAAGCGTGATCGCCATCGTAACGGGCGCAAGCGCACACAGCATTCCTGCGGCGGTGTTGACTCCTTTTCCCCCGTTAAACCGCGCGAAGATCGGATACATGTGCCCCACCACCGCCATGAGACCAGCGAGCAGTCCAATCACGACCCCCGGATCCCAGCCAAAGATGCCCAGCGCAGGAAGCGGATCGATGCGAATGAGCGACGCCACGGGCCCCGCAGACACGAGTCCCTTCCCGAAATCCACCACCGTAGCGAGGGCCCCGGCCTGCCAGCCCACGACCCGGAAGGCATTGGTGGCCCCGCAGTTGTGACTGCCATAATTGCGGATGTCCACCCCGTGCAGAGTCTTGCTCGACCACAGCGCCCCCGGAATGGAGCCGAGGAAGTAGCTGACGAGAAGAATGACGATCAGTGACAACATGACTGCACCTCGAACTGCAGTGAACGGCTGGTGGGACGCACGCGCACAGACGGACAAGGCTCCGCCCCCTCGGTGGAGTGTCTCGACAGCCTTTCAAAGCGGTCTTCTTCGTATCTTCTTTGGACCGCCAAGTGTTCCGGTGCGGCGGCCCCAATTCCGGGGACCCACCTACCTCTCATCCCCCGAAACGGCCGCGACACGCCCAATCGGAACGGGCAATTCCCCGATCGCCTCAAGCCGCTCCAGGGCCTGTTGCGCGTCTGCCTTCCGGACAGCGGCCACGAGCCCCACGCCCAAATTGAAGGTCTGCCGCATGTCGGCCTCCGGCACGTCCCCTTCTCGCTGAATCAGCGAAAAAAGCGGGGGTCGGTCCCAGGAATCGTAGTCGACGACCGCCTCACATCCGTCCGGCAGGATGCGCTGAAGGTTGCCGGGGAGTCCCCCGCCGGTAATGTGGGCCAACCCCTTCACAAGATCGGCCTCCAAGAGCGCCTGAATCGGCCGGAGGTAGGAGCGGTGCACTCGAAGGAGGGCCTCCCCGACAGACTCCCCGCCCAATTCCGGCGGACGGTCCTCCACAGTGTACTCGTCAAAGAGCACGGTCCGGGCTAGAGTGTAGCCGTTGGTGTGGATGCCGGTTGAGGGGAGGCCCAGGAGCACGTCGTCCGGCGCCACATCGTCCCCCTCCACGACGTCTGCCTTGTCTACGAGACCAACGACTGTCCCCACGAGATCGAAGTCGCCCTCCCCGTATACATCCGGCATCTCGGCAATCTCGCCCCCCACGAGCGCACACTCGTTCTTCGTGCAGGCCACTGCAAATCCCTCGACCACAGCCTCTGCGGTGCTTGGCTCCAGCGCCCCGACGCCGTAGTAGTCCAGAAAATACATTGGCTCGGCCCCGCAGACCGCAATGTCGTTCACACAGTGGTTCACGAGGTCCTGCCCCACCGTGTCGTAGCGCTCGGCGCGGGTCGCCACCTTTAACTTGGTGCCCACGCCATCGATGGACGACACCAGCACAGGGTCCTCCACGCCCTCCAGGTCAGGTGCAAAAAACGCCCCGAATGCACCAATGTCGGCCTCCACGCCGGGCGTGAACGTATTCCGGACGCTCGACCGGATACGGTTGACGGTTTCGTCACCCGCCTCAATATCAACACCAGTCTCCTTGTAGGTCGTCATGACTCGGAAGTATGGGAATAGAGCGCGCGAGTGGAATGCCAATCCGTGCAAATGTTTCTGGCCCGACGAGTATGTGCGGTTGTGCGTGTGGAGGAAGGGAACGAGGCCGAAGCGGATTTGGCTCTTACAATCGTCAACGCCCCCACGCTCTCCACTCCCACGCCCCGCGCTTTCTACTCTCACACCCATACTCAATTTCCGTTCATCGAAGCCGATCTGAGCACGGTGGTCTCGGCGAACGTTCTCACACGTTGGGAACCAGTCCCCTTACCGGCGCCCGAAGATCACGTGCAAGTACACTTCGAACCGACGGAAGCGGGAGAGCGCAAGAGGTTTCGACCAGAGATCGAAATCGCGCCGGTCCAATTCGTCAAGCAGGGCAAGGGCGCCGTACCAGTATCGGAGCAGGGGATACCGCTGCCAGAACCAGAGGTCGTCGGCCAGGGACCGGCCTCGCTGCAGAGCGTCCTGAATACGGACGCTGTGTTTCCAGAGAAGCCGCTGCACCGACTCGGTGGCCGGCCCGGTGCGAAGCTGATCGACCGAAACGTCGTACTGGCGCAGCTCTTCCAGCGGGATGAAGAGGCGCCCCTTCGCCAGGTCGGCGGGGAGGGCCGCCAGCCGGGCCAGCAAAAAGAATCCGCGGGCCAGTTCGTCGACCCAGCGCCGCTGGACCGAATTTGTGAGGCCCGCGAGGGTCGCCAGCAGACGGGCATGGGGCGCCGCCCAGAGCCGAATAAACCGATCCAGCGCGTCGGCCGTCTCGAACCGCGTGTCGCCCACTAGAAGGCGAGCGGCTTCCACCTGTGCCCCGAGCCAATCACGGTTGAGGCCGTGCACGTCGCAGACCTCGTAGGCGTCCGACCACGTGTCTTCGGGGATCACGCGGAGGGGCTCTCCCGCCTCGGCATGAGCCCGCTCCTCGTCGAAGAAGGCGTCGACGGACGCCCCCGTCGGAACCGCAGGCTCCACGAGGGCCGAGTGCCAGCGCCAGAGCGTCCGGGCCGCCGGTCGCAAGGCCGGGCGCCACGCGTCGTAAAACGGGCGTGGAAGGTCCGGCGGCGGAGGGACATCACTCATGAGGCCGGGCGGTCAGACAGGGGCAGAACAAGAAACGGGGAAGGCCGGTGCCCTCCCCGTCCGTTCGAGCGCCTTCGGGCGAGCGAGCTATGGGAAACTCCTCGCCGATCCGTGAAAAAGTTTCTGAAGACTGCGCCGACGAGTGCCTGTCCTCGGACTATCGGAGCGGGCGTTTGGGCGTTTGGGCGTGAAGACATCTCTACCACGTCCACACGCAAACACGCTCACACTCCCATACTCGCTCCCTGCAGATCAGAGCAGGCCCGAGCGCGGTAAGCAGAGCATGTCCCGACCACCGTCGGGGACTGCTTCGCAGACGTTCTCACACATCGGTGAAGGCTACGCTTCCGCGTCGGCAAACTCCTGCTTCACGACGCTAATCTGGCTGCCCTCGAGCACCATCTGAAGCTCGCGCTCCGACAGGTCGTGCTCCACGACGTAGGTTTCGTCCTTGTCGGCGTTGGTGACCTCCACGTCGGTGCCCGCCTGCACTTGATCGCGCAGGGTGCGGAACCGGAGCGTGTCGCCCTGCTCGATGCTATCGTACGACTCGTCGTCCTTGAACAGGAGCGGTAGGATGCCGAAATTCGCCAGGTTCTGCCGGTGAATCCGGGCGTAGCTCTTGGCAATCTTGACGCGGGTGCCGAGCCAGCGGGGCGCGATGGCGGCGTGCTCGCGGCTGGAGCCCTGCCCGTAGTTGGTGCCGCCGACCACGGCGAAGCCATTGTCCTGGTATTCCATGGCGCGGTCGAAGAAGCTCTCGTCGACCTGCTCGAAGACGAATTCCGAAATCTTCGGGATGTTGGAGCGGTATGGCAAAATGCGCGAGCCGGCCGGCATAATTTCGTCGGTGGAGATGTCGTCGCCCACCTTCAGCAGCACCGGCAGATCGAGCGACTGCGGCAGCGTCTCAAATTCCGGGAGCGAGACCACATTGGGGCCCTTCGTCAGCTCCACGACCTCGTCAGCCTCTTCCTGTGCGCCCCCACTGCCAATCATCGGTTGGCCTTCGATATCGGCGGATGTGCCGTCGCCCCGGTGATGGGACGGCGGAACGAGCTGGTCGGTGTTGATGCTGATCTCGTCCGGCTCCCGGGCGTTCGGGTACTCCATCCCGAAGCGGTCTTCCAGGTCGCGCGGATCGGTAATCTCGCCGGTCAGCGCCGAGGCCGCAGCCGTCTCGGGGCTAACGAGGTACACGGCATCCTCCTTCGTCCCGGAGCGGCCCGGGAAGTTGCGGGGCACCGTGCGGAGCGAGATCTGGCCGGTGGCCGGCGCCTGCCCCATCCCGATGCAGCCGTTGCAGCCGGCCTGGTGAATGCGGGCCCCGGCGCGGGTCAGCATCTGGAGGTGGCCCGTATTCATCAGGTTCTCCAAGATCTGGCGTGACGTCGGGTTCACGTCGAACGACACACGATCGTGCACCTGGTAGTCGTCGACGATCTCCGCTGCGCTAGCAAAGTCGCGGAAGCCGGGGTTGGCCGAAGAGCCGACGTAGCTCTGATAGATCTCCTGCCCCTCCACCTCGCGCACCGGTACCACGTTGCCCGGACTACTGGGCTTCGCGATCTTTGGCTCCAGTTTGGAGAGATCGATCTCCTCGTGCTCGTCGTACGTGGCGTCCTCGTCGGCCTCAATCGCCTGGAAGGCCTCCTCGCGCCCCTGTCGCTTCAGGAAGCGGCGCACCTCCTCGTCGGACGGGAAGACGGTGCTGGTGGCGCCCAGCTCCGTGCCCATGTTGGCAATGACGTGGCGGTCCATGCAATCCAGACTGTCGAGACCTGGGCCGTAGTACTCAATGATCTGGTTCACCGCCCCGTCCACGTCGTGGCGCTCCAGCATCGTGAGGATCACGTCCTTCGCGCTCACCCAATCCGGCAGCTCGCCGGTGAGCTTCACGCCCCAGACCTCGGGCATGTTGATGGTGTAGGGCTTGCCGGCCATGGCCATCGCCACGTCGAGCCCTCCCGCGCCGATGGCGAGCATGCCGATGGCCCCCGCGGCGGGCGAGTGGCTGTCCGAGCCGATGAGCGTCTTGCCTGGCTTGCCGAACCGCTCCTGGTGCACCGGGTGGCTTACGCCATTGCCCGGACGGCTGTACCACACGCCAAACTTCTTGCACGCGCTGCGCAGGAAGAGATGGTCGTCGGGATTCTTGAAGTCGGATTGGATCAGATTGTGGTCGACGTACTGCGCCGACAGTTCCGTCTGGACGCGGGGAATGCCCATCGCCTCAAACTCCAGCATCACCATCGTCCCGGTGGCGTCCTGAGTGAGGGTCTGGTCCATCTCAAGCTTAATCTCCTCCCCCACGTCCATCTCCCCGTCCACGAGGTGGCTGTCGATTAGTTTTTCGGCAACGTTTTTACCCATGATATGTGCGCGTAGTGTTGATCAGTGGGATGTGAAGGCGGACCTGCAGTTCGTTATCAAAATTAACGGCCACGGCCCGAAGATGGTAGCGCCGTACGTAAAAATTCCGTGCGCGTGAAGTGCGCGCGGGCCCTGGATAGAAAGCAATGGGACCCTTCAGTCCGTCGAAGTTGGGGATGGCGGAAGCGCCAACTGTAATCGGCAGGCTATTCGACGAGCTTGTCGTACTCCGACGAATGGGAAGGATCCATCTGGACGAGGAGGTTGTGAGCCTGACTCTCCACGTCACTGCCGCTGAAGAAGGCAGTGAGCTCCTGGCTTTTGGTTGAGAAGAAGACGCTGAGGGCAAAGGAGCGCGACAGCCGGCGGTCCAGTTTCCGAAGTGTCTTCAGCGCTCCCAGTCCCTCCTGCCGGGCCTGCTCAGTCTCGCTCACGAATCGGTCCAGGCCCTTCCGATGATACCGGTAGCACGCCCGTCGAAGCGGCTCGTGCCGCTGATCGAGGAGATTGGACAGAAGCTCCACTCGATTCTGCTGAGTACTGACCGAGGACCACCCCGGGTCTCCCCCCCCCTCTGCCTGATCGGCCACCGTGCGCGCCGTCTCGAAATGAGACGTTCCTCCAAGCGCGCTGAAGGTGTCGTAGTCGTACCCCAAAATCAAATAGGCATAGAAGTCGAGGACGGAGGTCAGCGAATTGTACCGATCGAGGTCGTGGTTGAGCGACGATCCCCGGTTGAACTCAAAGCGCCACTCCGGGTCGTTGATGCGCGCGACGACGGTGGACTGCGACGTTCCGTAGATGGGCCGTTGGGACGTGACGACGAGGCGGACCCGAAACTCCGAGATGCTGACGGACTCCAGCACCACCACCTGCATCGAACACGAAATGCGCTCGTGCCGGAGAAACCGGTCGTCGGTCCAGGAATGGGTGTTCAGGTATTCTTGCATCTTCCGCTCTAGGTCGTTCTCCAGAAACGAAAACTCAGACTCAGCTCCGCTGAGTTGAGAGTCGTCGATCTGAACCTGACAGTCCAGCTCCTGCCCCATCGCCGGGAGGGCGATCAAAACGGAGAGAACGGCGCCGACCCAGAGCGCCTTCGAGATCCGAACCACGGTCAGAAAGAGATAGTGCGTGCCTGCAAGCGGACTCACTGCTACTTTCAATCGGAGCTGTAGGTTTCCCCCGGACGATCGATCCTCCTCGATCGAATCCGGCGACCTTAGGATGCTCGACTGCGGCCGGAGGAGAGGACGACCGGGCAGGAGACGTTCCGCCGATTGTTCTGCCGCAGCTAATCTCACGACACGGCAATCGCATCAACACAGGAAGAACTTCCACTGTCGCTCCAAACTTGCTTTGGAGCCGATCCGATCGACTGATTGGGACTTTTCGTACAGTCGGATGGGCTCTGAGTCAAGCTCAGAGCGAC
>PXTN01000087.1 GCA_003022565.1 Bacteroidetes bacterium QS_3_64_15
TGGCCGCGTCCCTGGCGGCGACGGAGCACCCGACGCTCCTTCTGGACATCGATCCCCAGGCCAACTGCACGTCCGGCATCGGCATCGAGTCCGACGCGGTGGACGCCTCCATCTACGAGGTCCTCATTGGGGAAGTGGACGCGTCGGAGGCGATCATGACGACGGAAATGCCGTTCCTCGACATGATGCCGAGCCACATCAACCTCGTGGGGGCCGAGATTGAGATCATCGACGAGACGCAGCGGGAGAAGTTGTTGAGCGAAGCCCTGCCTCGGGTCCGGCGCAAGTACGACTTCGTCGTCATCGACTGCCCACCCTCCCTCGGACTGCTCACGCTCAATTCGCTCACTGCCGCCGACTCAGTCCTCATCCCGGTGCAGGCCGAGTACTTTGCCCTCGAGGGATTGGGCCAGCTGCTCAACACGATCAAGATTGTCCGGCAGCACCTGAACCCGGACCTGGGGATCGAAGGAGTCCTCATGACCATGTTCGACACGCGCCTTCGGCTCTCCAACCAGGTGGCCGACGAGGTGCGCCGCTACTTCGGCGAGCGGGTGTTCGAGACCATCGTGAAGCGCAACGTGCGCCTCTCGGAAGCCCCCAGCTTTGGGAAGCCGGCCCTGCTGTACGAGGCCTCCAGTACCGGGGCCCAGAACTACATGGCACTGGCGCGCGAAATTCTCGACAACAACCAGGAGTACCTCGACTCGTCGTACAGCGAGAACGGAGTGGGGGATGTTGAGAGCACCGAGACGCCCCCGACGGGCGATCAAGAGACGCTATCCGACGCAATTGGGGAGATGTCTGAGTCCGAGGACGAATCGACGACCCCGGCCGACGAGTTTTCAATGTAGCGCAATCCTCCTGCCCGGTTCGTTTGCACGACGGTCGTTTTCGCTCACCTTTTCTTCGACCCGCAGTCTCACATGGGCAAGAAATCAGCACTTGGCAAGGGCCTCAACGCACTCCTGCCGGAAGAGCAGGACGAGGAGGCCCCCGACGCGAAGAGTGGTGAAAGGAAGGACGAGCAAGATGCCGAGGGGCAGAGCCAGCTCTACCAGTTCGAAGACGGCACCCGGCTGCTCGGTCGCGTGGCGGAGGTAGCGGTGGACCGCATCTGCCCGAATCCGTATCAGCCGCGTCAGGAGTTCGAGGACGCCTCCCTCGACGAACTGGCGGCCTCCATCGACCAGGTCGGCATCATCCAGCCCATTACGGTGCGGGCCCTCGGGGATGGAGAGTTCGAGATTATCTCCGGAGAGCGGCGCCTGCGTGCGGCCCGCCGAGCGGGCATGGAGCACCTGCCCGCATTTATTCGAGAGGCCGACTCGGAAGAGATGCTCGAGATGGCCCTCGTCGAAAATGTTCAGCGTGAAGAGTTGAACCCGATCGAGATCGCCCTGGGGTACCAGCGCCTCGTGGAGGAGTGCGACCTCACGCAGGAGGAGGTGGCTGAGCGGGTGAGCAAGAGCCGCGCCACGGTGTCCAACTTCTTGCGCCTGCTTCGGCTTCCACCTCGCATCCAGGCCGCGTTGCGAGACAAGGAGGTAAGCATGGGCCACGCCCGAGCCCTCATTGCCGTGGACGACGAGGAGGTTCAGGGAGAGCTTTTCGAGAAGGCCATCGAAGAAGATCTATCCGTCCGCGAGGTCGAGCGACGTGTTCGCGATTGGCACGAGGGCGACGCCGATGAGGGGGAAGAGTCGGAGGAGCCAGCGGCTGAAGCCGATCCTTCCGCCCCCGAGCCGGTGCCCGACCGCAGCGACCTGCAACTCAAAGAGTTGCGCGACGAGCTCCGCTCTCAATTTGGCACGCAGGTGCAAATTCGCCACCGGAAGGACGGGAAGGGCTCAATCGAAATCTCTTACTACTCCGAGGAAGACCTCGAGCGGCTTCTGGAACTGATGACGGACGGGTAGGCTGGCATGCGGGTGTGGTTGTGTGCGACTGAATGGGAGAGGGAGTGTGGGCGAGGCGGCATTTTGCTCCGTACACGACAGCTATCGGTACAGGATGTCTCCCTCTCCATACCTCCACATATCCATACCTACCACACATTGATAATTTCTGTGGGTTCGTCACTCGACCGCCTGTGACTCGAATGCGTCGCCTCGGCGTCGGTCTGGGAATGCTGGGGGTGCTTCTGATAATAGGGGTCGGAGGCGGTCCAGTGCAGGCCCAGCCCGATAGCGTCCGGGCCGCCCTTCTGAAAGAAAAGGGATTTTCGCCGGACCACTCTCCGCGCGGCGCGCTTTGGCGGGCAGCGGCGGCGCCGGGATGGGGCCAGCTTTACAACCGCCAGTACTACAAAATCCCGTTCGTTTACGCGGGACTGGCGGGCAGCGGCTACGCCATCTACGAGATGAACCGTCGGTACCTCCTGTTTCGCCACGCCAACCTCTACAAGATCGGCGAAGGGAGGGACGGGGAGAATCCGTACCAACGCTTCGAGAACGACTACGATCAGGTCATAGAGCGATTGGGGGGGGAAGAAAATACAGGCGGCGACGTAGGTGGACAGCAACTCCGGACCCTCCGCGACAAGTACCGCCGCTGGCGGGACCTGTCGATTGTCGGGACGGGGCTCTTCTACGCCCTCACCATCCTGGACGCGTACATAAGTGCGCACCTGCTGACGTTCAATGTGGGCGGTGATCTCGCCCTGGACGTACGCCCAATCGGAGGAGGAGTCCTGCGCGCTCAGCGCGGAGAAGCGGAGAGTTTCTCGGAGGCGGCGCGCGCAGTCCCACCTCCGAAAGGCGCAGGACTGCGCATTCGCGCACGGTTTTAAATTGTAACATATTTGTGAAATGTTGAGTCATCCTTCCAGTTCTCGATGTCAGAGCAACCTCATACCGTCTGCCGAAGATCATTATACACGGTCGAGCACTCGCGATCGCAGGAAGCGTCTCTTGATGGGGTCGGTTCATTCCGGCCCCGAGCCGGAATCTTCACCGTTCGAACACGGCATTCAAAACGAGTTCGGAGCACTCGGTAACGGGGATTGTAATTTTCGGTAGTTGGTATCAGATCCCCAAATAGCCACCGGGAGATGTTTTCGGGCGCAGTCCCTACAGGCATGAGAGCCGGGACGCGGCGGAAGGAAGAGGGAATGACATGTAAAACTGTCCCAAAACCCTGCTCAATGCAGAGTGTGAAAGCCCTTCGATGGGTGAGTCCAGTGAAACCCCTCCATCCAGAGACGTACGGATCAAGCCCCTTTACCCTGCATCCGGCACGAAAAACATGGCGTTCCGAAGGGAGAGACGCTACCCGTCTTCCCGCGTGTTACCTTCTCCCGAGACAGTGCGGCGGAACTTGAATACAGAAAATAGAGCACCGGCGTTTTACGTGCGGGAGCCTTTCGTCTTTCGCGTCCCAAACCCACCGTAGCGCGCTTTTACTCCTATGACGACACCCGACCAGGATCCCCGCCAGTCTTCCCGGTCCGGCGAGCCCGAGCCAGAGGTGGCCCCCCAGGATGACCCGTCCCTCTTCGAGAAATGTCATCGCTTCTTCGATCCGTCGGGAGACTACGCCAGGGTGAAGGAAGCGGACCTGTATCCGTACTTCCGTCCCATCGAAGAAAGTGAAGGGTCCCGCGCCGTAATGAACGGCAATGAACTCGTCATGGCGGGCTCGAACAACTATCTCGGGCTCACCTCCGATCCTCGAGTCAAGGAGGCGGCGCAGGAGGCGACCGCCAAGTACGGCACGGGCTGTACGGGCAGCCGCTTCCTCAACGGCACGCTCGATCTGCACCTGGAGCTGGAGGAGCGGCTTGCCGACTTTATGGGGAAGGACAAGGCCGTGCTGTTCTCCACCGGATACATGACGAATGAAGGCGTGCTCGAAGCCGTGGCCGGCCGCGGGGACATTATCTTCTCCGACAAGGACAACCATGCCTGCATCGTGGCCGGGACGCAGACGAGCCTCGCCGAGACGCGGCGGTACCGCCACAACGACCTCGATCACCTGCGCACCATGTTGGAGCGGGCGCACGACGAGCGGCCGGATGCGGGCAAGCTCATCGCCACCGACGGGGTCTTCTCGATGAGCGGAAAGGTTGCACGGGTCCCCGAACTGCTGGACTTGGCGGACGAGTTCGACGCGGCCCTCATGCTCGACGACGCCCACGCGATCGGGGTTGTGGGACCGGGCGGGCGCGGGTCGGCCTCCACGTTCGGCCGCAAGGACGACGTGCACCTCATCACCGGCACCTTCTCGAAAAGCTTCGCCTCGATCGGCGGGTTCTGCGTGGGCGATCGCGACGTGGTCGAGTACATCCGCCACAAGGCGTCTACGCACGTCTTCAGCGCGTCGATGCCGCCGTCCACGGTCGCCACGGTCCTGAAGTCGCTGGAGATCCTTCAGGACGAACCCGGGCGGCTCGATCGGCTGCACGAAATCTCCGACTACATGCGCGACGGGTTTCGCAACCTCGGGTTCGACGTGTGGGAGAGCGAGACCCCGATCATTCCGGTCGTCATTGGCGACATGGAACAGTGCTTCCGGTTCTGGCGCGGGCTGATTGACGAAGGAGTGTTCGTCAACGCGGTGGTGCCGCCCGCTGTGCCGAAGGGGCAGGCCCTCATGCGTACCTCCTACATGGCCACCCACACCGATGAGGAGCTCGACCACATTCTCGACGCGTTCCACAAGGTCGGCAAGAAGCTCGGCGTGATCGGAACCAACGGCCACGAGTAAGATCAATACTGAACAGCGGAGCCGGTCGGTACGTAATGGCGCCGTCGTTTCCCGATCCGTCGGGAGGCGACGGCGTTTTTCGTTGTCCCCGTTGCAGCGTCTGTTCGCGCCTGAATGTCGTCTTCTCCCGAGGCCGTGCGTGTCCGCCCCGTCGAGGGCTGGTGGGACCGCAAGCGGTTCATCGACGTGCCGTACGAGTTCTATCCGGGCCGCTACCCGCGGTGGGTGCCGCCGTTGCGTCGCGACGTGAAGGATACGCTCGATCCCTCGTCGAACGCCTTCTTCGAGCACGGCGACATGCAGCTCTTCCTGGCCGAGGACGCCTCTGGCACCGCCGTGGGACGCATCGCCGGCGTCGTCAATGGCATGCATCTGCAGAGGCACGAGGACGCGACTGGATTCTTCGGCTTCTTCGAGTGCGTCGACGACTACGCGGTGGCCGAGGCGCTTCTCGACGCCGCCGCCGACTGGCTGCGCGAACAGGGCCTAGAGCGAATGCGCGGCCCCGCCAACCCGTCGCTCAATGACACGGCGGGCCTGCTCGTCGACGGGTTCGACCGCACCCCCTCCCTCCTCATGCCCTACAACCCGCCCTACCACGAGGACTTCCTCGAGCGCTACGGATTTGATCGGGCCATGACGATGTGGGCGTATTATCTCCATAAAAAGTACGTAGAGTACGAGCGGCTGCAGCGAGGAGTCGAACTCGTACAACGGCGGACGCCGGGCCTCTCTCTGCGCACCCTCGACATGGATCGCTTCGAAGAGGAGGTCCGCACCGTCCGCGCGATTTACAACGACGCGTGGGCCGACAACTGGGGCTTTGTGCCCATGACGGAGGGCGAGCTCCAGCAGCTCGCCGACGAACTGAAGCAGATCGTCGATCCGGAGATCGTGTTTTTCGTCGAGCACGAGGGCGACCCGGTCGGCTTCTCCGTCGCGCTGCCGGATATCAACCAGGCGCTCCAACACGTGCCCGACGGGCGTCTCTTCCCGTACGGGCTCCCGACGGGGCTGACGTCGCTGTTGCTAAATCTCCGCTACGGCATCTACGAATGCCGAATGCCGCTGATGGGCATTCGGCAAGACTACCAGGGAAAGGGACTCGACAGCATGCTCGTCCTCGCCACCATCGAAAACGGTCCCCCGAACGGATACGACGCCTGCGAGATGAGCTGGGTGCTCGACACGAACGAACGCCTGAAAAACCACGTCGAGTCGCTGGGGGCCGTCGTCGACAAGGAATACGCGATGTTCGAGGCCCCAATTTCGAGTGTCGAATGACGAATTTCGAGTTCGACCTCAGTTCCTCCCCTCGCATTCGATATTCGCAATTCGAAATTCGCCAATGGAAATCGAGTTTGTCTACTTCGACCTCGACGACACACTGCTCGACCACCAGGACGCGGAGCGGAAGGCCTTGGCCGACGTGCGGGCCCGCTACCTCGCCCTCTTCGGCGCCCTCTCCGTCGACGAGCTACAGGACACCTACCACACCATCAACGCGCCCCTCTGGCGGAAGTACGCCGACGGCGAGATTGGCAAGCAAACGGTGCAGCAGCAGCGGTTCGAGCGCCTGCTTGAGGCCGTGGACGCCCCGCAGGCCGACGCTACCCTCGTGGCCCGCTACTATATGCAGCGCTACGCCGAGCACTGGACCTTTATCCCGGGAGCGCGGGACGCGTTCGAGGCCGTGGCCAAGCGCCACCCCGTGGGCGTCATGACGAACGGCTTTGCGGAGGTACAAGAGAAGAAACTCGACCAGTTTCCGGTGCTGCGCGAGGCGTCCGAGGCCGTCGTGATTTGCGAGGAGGTAGGAGCGCTCAAGCCCGATCCCGAGGTGTTCGACCACGCCACCGAGGCGGCAGGGGTGTCCTACGAGGACGTGCTTTACGTGGGCGACTCGTACCAGTCCGACGTGAAAGGGGCCGAGCCGGTGGGATGGCGGGTGGCCTGGTACGCACGGAACGGGACCGACGGCCAGGCAACCAACGACCGTGGGTTCATCTTCGAAGACTGGTCAACGCTGAGGGAGCGTCTTCGTTAAGATCAGTGCGTTCCTACGGGCACAGTCATCCGAAGATTTGCCTCATCGAGCGGAGGAAAATCTGCTGTGGACCCGGTTGGAGAAAGATGACCGCTACCGTAATGACCACGCCCGCGATGGCCCCGCCCACGTGGGCCTCGTGTGCGATCCAGTTTCCCGTGGCGCCCTCCCGGTCGCTGCGCTGCATCGCGTAGATGGACCCGAACACGTACCCGAACGCGAAGAGGATGGCAGGAATGGGGAGAGCGAAAAACAGGTAGAGGTTGCGGAGAGGGAAAAACACGCAGAAGGCGAACACGACGCCGCTGACGGCCCCTGACGCCCCCACCGCCGAATAATGCGGGTCATCGCGGTTGAAGAGGAACGTCAGCGCGTGGGCGGCGAGCTCAGACCCGAAGTAGAGGAGAAGAAAAGAAGCAGCTCCCAGAATGCGCTCCAGCAGCGGCCCGAAGAAGTAGAACGTAATCATGTTGAAGGCCAGATGCGTGCCGCTGGCGTGCACGAAGCCGGCCGTGAGGAAGCGGTAGTACTCGTCGTGCTGCTGAATGCGGCGGGGCTTAAACGACAGCTCTCGGAGGAGGGACGGATCCGCCATCAGCGCGTAGCCGCTCACGCCCAGGTTGGAGAGGAGCAGCGCAAGCGTGATCGGGGCCTGGAGGAGACGCTCCATTCGGTTTGCGAGTGGACGAGGGGGAGAATGGGGAAGAGGGGGCGTGGAAGCGTTGGCAGGGACGACCTCGAAGCAGGAGCGGTTGCAAAAACATTTGCTGATGAACCGCAGGACGTGCAGAAGTCTCCGGGAGCAAAGCTGCTCTTTTACCTCTCACTCATCACGATTCATCCCTCATGCCGCGACGGCGGAGACGTGGTTGAGGAGCGATTCGAAGACGAGCCGCCCGTCGTCCCCCCCGAGCAGCGGCTCTACGCAGCGCTCCGGGTGAGGCATGAGGCCGCACACGGTGCCCGCGTCGTTGACGAGGCCGGCGATGCCGTGCACCGAGCCGTTCGGGTTCGCGTCGTCGGTCACCGCACCGTCCGACGTGCTGTAGCGGAAGAGCACCTGGTCGTTGCGCTCGATGCGGTTGAGCACCTCGTCGTCAGCGTAGTAGCGGCCCTCGCCGTGGGAGAGCGGGATGGTGACGACTTGTCCCTCCGTGCATGCGTTCGTGAACGGCGTGTCCGCGTTCTCCACGCGCAGGGTGGTCTCCTTGCAGATGAAGCGGAGCGAGTCGTTGCGCATGAGCGTGCCGGGGAGCAGGCCCGCCTCACACAGGATCTGAAAGCCGTTGCAGATGCCAAAGACGAGCCCGCCCGCCTCGGCAAACCGCACCACGTCCTGCATGATGGGAGAAAAGCGGGCGATGGCTCCGGAGCGTAGATAGTCGCCGTACGAGAACCCCCCCGGGACGATCACGACATCTACGTCGCCGAGGCTTTCCTCCTCGTGCCAGATAAAGCGCGCCTCCTGATCAAAGACGTGCTTCGTGGCGTGGTACGCGTCGTGGTCGCAGTTCGAGCCGGGGAAGACGACGATGCCGAAGCTGGCAGACATGGGGAATCAAGGAGAGATGAAAGACAGGGAGTATTTCGTATTGCGTATTTCGTAGTGCGAATCTTCGGCCGGTCTGTCTTACGGAATACGAAATACGGAATACCGGCGATAGGAAGCAGGGGCGTACGAGGAATGACCAATCGCTAGGAAGACGGAGATCCCGCTACGCATTTACATAATCCAGCCAGGCACTGCCCTCCACGTAATCCTCTACGACCTCAGTCGGCTCGTGGTCGCGGTACGCGGTGACCCGGCCGTCCACCTCTTTGCGGAAGACCTGAAGGCAGTTGGAAATCAGGTCGCTCCGGAAGCCGCGGTCGCCCAGCTCAATGGTCAGCTCCATCGAGATGACGCGGCCCAGGATGCGACCGAGCTCCACGAGCTTCCGCTGTGGCAGCGAGAGGTCCACCTCGAAGTCAAGGGTATCCTCAAAGTAGTCTGCGGCTCGGTGGGTCATCTCGTAGTCCGACAGGAAGGCGTACAGGTTTTTCTCTTCCAGGCTCCGCATCGACTTGAGCACCGACTCCGAGATTTGCTGGTAGAGCACGTCGTTCGAGCCCTCGAAGATCTGGAACGGGCGGCTGTCGACCACCGAGCGGCCCGCCACGTGATCGAGCCGGTAGCCGGTTCCGCCCGTGAGTTGCAGAAGCGACTGCGCGGCGTCCTGCATCAGGTCGGTCACGACCGTCTTCACGGCGTTGGCCGAGAGGGCCTCCCCGGCGAGATTGTTGTCGGTGTGGGCGTGCTCGCTGGTGTGAAGGCACATGGCCGAGCACGCCGTGTAGGCCGCCTGCAACTTCGCGATGCGTTGACGCACCTGATCGTATTCGATGAGCGGCTTGCCCCCCACGAAGCGCTCCCGGCAGTGCTCCAGGGCCTCGTCGAGAATGCGTTTCAGAAAACCCATGCCCATGCCGGGAAACTCGATCCGGCTCCGGTGCAGAATGTCGAGCATCATCTTGATGCCCGTGCTCTCCGGCTGGAGGCGGTGCGCCGTCGGCACTCGAATGTCGACGTGGTTGCGCCCGTACGGAATCATGTAGAGCCCGAGGTTCTCGTAGAACTCCTCCACCTCGATCATCTGCTCGGGCCGGTTCATGTCGGCCACAAAGAAGTCAATATCGCGGCCCAGGGCGCCGTCTGCGCCCTGTCGTCGGGCCGCCACGAGGAAGAAGTCGGCCCAGCCCGTGAGGCCGGCCCAGTGCTTGGTGCCCTCGAGGTGGTACGCGTCGTCTTCCTCCGTGTAGGAGGTTTGCATGCTGAGGGCATCGGTCCCGTAGTCGGGCTCCGTGATCATGAGCCCACCCAGATTCTTCTCCTCAAGGAAGCGGTCGAAGATGGGGCCCTTGATGGATTCGGACCCGTACTTCGTGAGGGGCTGCAGGAAGAGGGCCCCGTTGATCCCGAGGGTGAGCGACAGGGCAAGGGACTCGTAGGAGGCCGCCGCGAGGATGGCCTGGCACTCGTGCACGTGCCCCCCCCGCCCGCCATACTCCTCGGGGATAAAGACCGAAAGGGGGGTGACCGACTGAATCTCCCGCATCATGAACGGCGGAAGGCCACGCTGCGTGCTGATCTCGTCAAAGTCGCCACGCATTGCGAACGCCTTGTGCAGCTTCTCGCGGAAGGCGTCCCGGAACGTTTCAAACTCGACGGAGGTCTCGATGTCTTTGGATAAATAGGAGGCGATGCTCATCAGACTGGGCTGTCTCGGCAGTACAGTGGACCCCGTAGGGGATAATCGTCAAAAGTGTCTTTTAACAGAATACGTTTGCCGAAACGGGCATTCAACAGAAAGGGTCTGAGGGAAAAGCAAGAATCTGCAAACGAAACTGCAACGCCCCCGGTTCTGCTCTCGTCGAGAGTCTGTTCGGCGGACGCTCTGTGGCCTGCGACTTTGTGGATCTCGCGCAAAAAGCCTTCTGCACTTGCCCGGTAGTTCCACTACAGGGCTCGTTTGGGCACCTTTTTGCGGCTTCGACCACTGTGTCTCGGCTGTGAGCAGAAAAAAGAAAAAAGGAAGGCCGGGAGAGAGTCCCAGCCTTCCTCCGTCAAATTCCGCTCTCGCTGACCGATTCAGAATCAAAACAGGGTCTCAGAAGGGGAGGTCATCGTCGGGCTCAAACGTCTCTTCCTCGTCGTCCGACTGGCCCGACTGCGAGCCCGAGGGACCGGCAGGCTGCTCCTTGGGCTCCGGACGCTGATCGAAGTCGTCGTCCTGGTAGCCCCGGTCCTGGTTGAGGCTTCCGCCTTCCGGAGCACCTTGCCGGTTGCTATCGAGGAACATCATCTCCCGTGCCTTCACCTCCGTCGAGTAGCGCGTGTTGCCGTCCTGATCGTCCCAGGAGCGGGTTTGGAGCTTACCCTCGAAGTACACTTGGGAGCCCCTCTGCAGATACTCATTGCAGATTTCACCGAGCCGTCCCCACGCCACGACATCGTGCCATTCGGTATTCTGCACCTCGTTTCCGTCGTTGTCCGTGTACACCTCGTTGGTGGCAAGCGACATGTTGCAGACGGCCGTTCCGCTGCCAGTGTATCGAAGCTCCGGATCGTCGCCGAGGTTGCCGATGAGAATAACCTTGTTGACACCGCGTGCCATAATAACCTAACCGTGTTGTTCGAAGATCGATGAGAAGCCGGGCTCCCTTCCTCTGCATGTGTATACGGCGAGCCCCCGAAAGGGTCCCGAGAAACGAATCGTGGTACCGGACGAAGAGAGCGCACGACGTGTTCGTTCCTTAGACACACGGGAAGGGGGAAACATAACGTGGGCCCAAAAGAACGGTACGGTGCGCCCTGAGGGTCGGGGGATTGAGGACAGCGCAGGTTGGAATGTTGCCCACGGCAGGAACCTCTACCGTTTGCCGATGGGCCGGAGCCGATTGGGCCGGAGAGAAAGAGCAGGACGGGAGCGCGAACTGATTCGGCCCGTGCCATGGAGGAGAAGCCCGCGATGGGAGTGCCAGACCTCAGGCAGAATTCCCGAGCACAACACTCACACCGAAGCAGCCCCCACATAGAAAATGCCGGGCAGATACGCTCACCCAAAGACGCACCTGCCCGGCAAGAATGGAGGCCTTCCGGGGATAGAACGCCCCGGACAACGAGATCGCAAACGCGACCCGCGTTGCATTCATTCGCATTGCGCAATGCGCGTGCCAATCGGACGTAGCCCGATTCCTCACGGGACGCTACTGCGGCGTCAGAGGCGGCCCCATCTGCTCATGTTTCCTTCTCGACGATGCGCGGCATCGCCTGCGATGCGCACATGGCATCTTAAACCGCCTCTTGTGCCTCGCTACGCCTCTTGTGAAGACACCGGAGTAGCCCAACTGCGACGCAGCAGGATCACGGCTGGGGAGACAGAAGCGTGCTCTTCGTCACACAGTTGTCTGCCCCACTGGACAGACCAGACGGAGGCGCTACGGACGAGAGGAGGGCTTCAAGTGGGCTTCCTCGGCAAGCTCTTCGAGGAAATCGAGCGTGAGCGCACTGAACGTATCCGGGTGCTCAATCATCGGGGCGTGGCCGCATTCGTCAATGAATTCGAGGCGGGCATTCGGCATGCGATCTCGAAACTCCTCGGCCACCTCCGGCGGCGTAACGACGTCGTCGCGCCCCCACACCAGGAGCGAAGGCATGTCCAGTTGCGAGAGCTGCTCAGTGACGGTCTCTTCGTCGGCCGACCGGGCAAACTTGAGCAGCCGAAAGGCGCGGGGACGATCGTTGACAACCTCCACCATTTCGTCGACGAGTTCCTCGGTCGCGTGCGCTGGATCGTAGAAGGTCATCTCGGTCCGTTCCTTAATAAACTCTCGGTCCTGCCGGCGGAAGAACGACGAGCCCATCGTGGTTTCGTAGACGCCGGAGGACCCGGACAGCACGAGGGCGTGGACGGTCCCGGGATGATTCAGGGCGTGAAGCAGCGCCACGTGCCCTCCCAACGAGTTGCCCACCAGGACCGCTGAGTCGAGTTCAAGGGTCTCCATGAACTCACGGACATATTCCGTGAGGCGGGGGACCCCGGTCTCCGACAGCGGGAAATCATAGACTGGTAGAATAGGAGCCAGCACGCGGTAGCCATTCTCCGACAGGGACTCAACGGTATCCACCCAGTTGCTCAGATCCCCCAGCATGCCGTGCAGAAGGACAACAGGAGGAATCGGGGGGTCGGTAGGGCCTTCCTCGTTGTACCGAAAAGACTCCGTCTCGCGGATAGGGAAGGGAGTTTTATGCATACGTAAGCTCGTCGTCAGTGAGGGCGGGGCGGTTCAAGAGTGTTTACGGGGAGGACCACGGACGTCACTCATCCGAGAGTGCCCCTCTGCCCCGTGGAGGGGCAAGACCGTACGGGCAAGCAGCAAAAATTCATCGTGAGAGCCGGCGGAGTGCGGGGAGCACGGCCGGTTGGGGGGAACAGCGGGGGCAGCCGGTGCGCCTACACAAAGGCCGTGTAGATTCCCAGATACTTGTTGCAAGAAACGTACGAGGTCGGTAATATTCAACGCCTGAGGGCAAGAGGGCTTTTCCCCAGTGTTCGGGCGTACGCCCGCCAGAGGGAGAAACTGGATTCTGTTCATGCGGTACAAGAGCGAAGTTCTTTTTCCACATTCTTCTCGCCCAGCACGTCCGTTGTTCATGAAAAAGAAGTCACGACACCGCGCGACTCGAACTGGGGTGTATAGTGCGTTGGCAGGGGGCGCCGTTGGGTTCGCCCTGGGGATGTTGTTTGCCCCGAAGCGGGGGCCCGACGCGCGTCGCCGCATTGCTTATCAACTCGAACGGTTCACGGCTCAGGCGGAGGGATTTCTTCGCCGTCTCGTCCAGTCCGGGACTGAGAGCGGGGAGCGTCGCAACAGCGACGCGGTGGTTGAGGACGCAGAGGCTCGAGCCGACCACATCCGCGACGACATCGATGCTCTGCTGGAAGAACTGCGCCAGGCGTCCCAGGACATTGACGAAACGAACTGACCGCCGCATCTCTCGGGGCCGGCCTCGCCCGTATCCCACCTCCCCCTTCTCCGCCACCGACTGACCGACTTGCTCCTGCATGCCAGACCTTACCGTCCTTCTGTCCCCCACCGACCGCAAGCAACCCGGGGGAAATCCCTTCGCTCCCGACATGTTCGATTACCGCACGTCGGGGACCTTCAATTACTTCGACGATCTCAATCCCGACCGGCGGGAGCTCATCGACACTCTGCAGACGGTGATTGCGGAGGACGATGAAGACGCGCTCGCGGACGTGTTTGGGGTCGAAGGACGCGAGCTGGAAGAAGCCGTTCGCATCAACGGGGAGATCTACGACGCCCCCCTGATGTCGGCCCTCGACCGGTACAGTCCGGGGGTGATGTACGCCGCGATGGATTTTGCGAACCTCCCGACGGGGGCCCAGCGGCGTCTTCTCGAGAACGGGGTGATCCTCTCCGGGCTGTTCGGACTGCTGCGGCCGGACGACCTGATTCCCAACTACCAACTCGGCATGGACGCCTCGCTTCCGGACATGGGACCGGTGGCCGACTACTGGCGCCCCATCATCAGTCCCGTCCTCAACGAAAGCCTGGAGGACCGGTGGGTGTGGGACATGCTCCCGGAGGTGCATCGAAATGCGTGGACCGACGAGCACACGTACGAGGCCCGCGTTGAGGTTCGCTTCGAAGAGATCGAAGATGGGGAGCGGGTGCCGATCACGGGAGAGGACCTGGACGTTCAGCGGGGCCAGTTCGTCAATGTCATCGTGCAGGAGACGGCCGAGGAGATGGAGGATCTCCGCGAGTGGGCGGAAGAAGAGTCGGACGAGCTGTCGTTCGACGAGGACGCCTCCACCTACGACGAGGACACGAAAACCTGGACGATCGTCATGGTCCAAGAATAGGCGTCCCAGATGAGATGGGCCTCGTCTCCGGATGCTTCCGCCTGGGCGCGGTCCCGGAGGGCCGCCTCCTCCATCCCCGACGCGCCCCCTGCCACCGCGCACATCTGCGATTCCCATGAGTCCTCCGGTCGTCCTTGGCATCGCGGGTGGATCCGGCTCCGGGAAGACGACGGTTCTGACCCACATCGTTCGGGAGTTTGGCTCCGACCCAATCGCCATCCTCGATCACGACGCCTACTACCGGGATCTTTCCCATCTTTCCCCGGAGAAGCGGGCGCGCTTCAACTTCGACCATCCCGACGCTCTGGAGACGCAACTCATGTGCGAGCACCTCGATCGCCTAATCGAGGGGGAGGCGATCGAAAAGCCGGTGTACGACTTCACGACGCACACGCGGCAGAAGAAAACCGAGACTGTAGAGTCTCGTCCCGTCATTATCATCGAAGGCATTCTGGTGCTGGCCGAGGCGTCGCTGGAGGAGCGAATGGACATCAAAATTTACGTCGACGCGGCTGACGACATTCGACTCATGCGCCGCATCCGGCGGGACCTGCAGGAGCGGGGACGGTCCATCGAGGGCATTCTGCGCCAGTACGAGCGGACCGTGCGCCCCATGCATCTCGAGTTCGTGGAGCCGTCGAAGCGAGAGGCCGACATCATCATTCCCCGGGGCGGGCACAACCAGGTCGCCATCCAGATGGTGATGTCCCGAATTCAGGAGCTGCTTCGGTCGGTGGAACAGGAAACGGTTCGGTCGTAGCAAGGGGAGGAAGCCACCGGCTTCGGCGCCCCCCATCGCGCCTCAGGGAGACGCTCGTCGGGGGCGAGGCGGGAAGACGGATCAGTGCTCCCGATTCATCTCCGTCAACAGTCGCCCCCCTGCAACACGAGGTGCGACGCGTGGTGGACGCCGTCGCCCAAATGGTCGGTGAGGAGGCCGCTCCATCCACCCGTGAGGACCATCTGGAGCGTGTCGGGGAGAGACTGGGTAAAGCGCCTTATCGACCGACGGCTCTCGGTAGGGCACAAGCGGGGTTCCGTCGACGCATCCGGCCTGCCGTCCGGAACGGGCTTCTATCGCCTGTCCGCCGGAGGCTTCACACGGACGCAGCGGCTGGCCGTCGTGAAGTAGAATCGGTGCCTCCTTCATTCGGGACCGACCCCTGAATTCATCGCCACCCCTTTGGAATCGGCTCAGTCTCCACTTTTAAGATGTCCCCTTTTCACCCGTAGGCGAATTTACTGAGACGACCATGGAACTGGCGGGCGAGGCACGGTACCGGCTTCGGATGAAGCTCTACAAAAGCGAGGAGATCGACCGGCTGGTTGCTCGGAAAGGGCGGTTGTCGAATATGTTTGGGATCACTCGCTGAGCGTTCGGTGCACCCAGCAAGGCCCCTCACGCCTCGCGACTCACGGACTGCGCCGAGAGGTCACGTCGCCCGCATGCACGGTCTGGGGGCCGTCCGGCGTGTGAAGACGGAGGGCGCCGGTTTCGGTGATGCCCTGCACCGTGCCGGAGATCGTTCGGTCCGTGCCTGGGACGCGGAAGGTGGCGTGCTCGTAGAGGGTGGGAAGCCGGTCGTGGAAGGCGCTCCGCACGCTCGCGTCGTCGCCGCTCTGGATGGTGTCGTACCGGGTCTCCAGCCGCTCCAGGAGGCGAGCGAAGAGCGAAGCGCGTGGCGCCGGACGGCCCGTCGCTAGGCGAAGGGAGGTGGCGGTGTCGACGAGGGGCTCTGGGAAGTCGGTCTGGTTCACGTTCAGGCCCACGCCGAGCACGACGACGGCCGCCGCTCGTTCGTTCGAGATCGACGATTCCAGCAACATGCCGCATGTCTTGCGTCCCTCCAGAAGCACATCGTTGGGCCACTTCAGGGCCGCCCGGTGTGGGGAGACGAAGTCGTCGATGGCCTCGGCCACCGCCACACTTGCGGCGATGGTAATGAGCCCGAGGCGGTCGGCGTGGGATGCAGGGCGTAGGACGACGGAGAACATCAGATTTTGGCCCTTCTGCGCATCCCAGGTGCGCCCGTGCCGGCCCCGGCCCTCCGACTGATACTCGGTGACCACCACGCTGCCCTCTGCGGCCCCGTCCTTCGCCCACTCAGCGGCCTCCGTGTTCGTCGAGCCGACCTCCTCAAAGCCGCGCATCGTGCGTCCGAACCGGTCGGTCGCGAGCTGGTCTTGGACGTCGTCGGCGAGAGGGAGAGGCATAGGAAAGCAGCGGCTATCGTAGGGGGCGACCTTGGTATACCCATGATGCGTGACTCGTGATGCGTGAATGCTACTTCCGTGTATGCCGCATCACTCTTCACGCATCACTCTTCACGCATCACTCTTCACGCATCACAAGCACCGCAGAATCGACAGCAAGATCAGATCCCGTCTTCTTAGTGTGGTTCTCTACCTCGGTGTCTCATATCCGTAGTATGCCGAGACCGTGCGGAACTGGCGCGGCGTGCGGAACGGCACGTCGACGACGGCGCGAAAGCGGGTCAGGTGCGGCATCCACGTTCCATCGGGAGCCGGGTGGAGGCGAATCGTGATCTGGCTGCTCTCACGGAAGAGCAGGGTCCGGTTCGCCCGGACGGTGGTGAGTCCGATCAATTCGTACGACGAGCGGTCGATCGTGAGGCGGGCGTACTGGATGCCCTGATCCTCCCCTCGCTCGTCCCGGCGCACCTTCGCCTCCACCACGAGCACGGGCGTGCTGTTCAGGAGCGAGTCGCGCCGCAGCGCGTACCGGTAGGCCTCCTGCGTGCGCGGGGCAAGGTATGCCGGCTGGTCGGCCAGGGCCTGTGCAGCCAAGTCGGCCGGTCGTGCCGTCGGCTGCCGCACAGGCGTGATGCTTGAAAACACGCCGCCCTCCCGAAACGACCCGGCCGAGTCGGCGTGCTGGATGGTGCCGCCCGAGGTCCCGGGCGGGTACCGGAGCGTGCGTTCGTGGAAGGCGGTCGCAACGCCGATCGTGTCCAGCTGCTCAGTGCGCACGTGCCGCGTGACGGCGTACGCGTCGAGCCGAGCGAACGCCGAGTCGAATGCGGTCCGGTTCATATGGTCGAGGAGAGCAAGGATCGAATCGCGCGGGGCCTCCGTCGTGGCTATCGTATCGACCGTCCCGAAGGGAGCGTACGTGCCGGCCTGCGGGGCCGAAGAGGTGCAGCCCGCGCCCCCCACAGCAACGCCCACGAGGAGCAGCCCGCCCGCGACCATTTGTAAAAAACGGGCGCGTTCGAGGAGAGAGGGCTGCATCACTGGTCGTCGGTTTATATGTTGGCACGCGGCTGGGGACGCTAGCACGGAATCGCACAAAAGTTTCGGACCGCACAGCGGGCTTTGCGAAGTCTTTGGCAGCCCGCTCGCGCAACTCCTGTGCAGATGGAGACCCCGACCCACGACTCTCCGTACGACGACGCTCTTGAGACTGCTGTCCGAGCGGCCCGCCGCGCCGCCGTCGTCATCCGCGACCAGGCCGGGCCGCCCAAGGAGGTGCGGACCAAGATGCGAAATGACTTCGTCACTGAGACCGACGAGGAGGCCCAGGCGGCCGCCGTGGAGACGCTCCGGGCTGCCTTCCCGGAGGACGCCATCCTGGCGGAGGAGGGCGACGAGCCCGCGTCCGTGCCCACGGTCGTCGACGGGCGCCGGTGGATCGTGGATCCTCTCGACGGCACCACTAACTTCATGCAGCGGGTCCCGCCCTACGCCGTAAGCATCGCGCTGCAGGACGGCAACGCCATCGTGGCCGGCGTGGTGCTCAACGTGCCGCACGACGAGCTCTTTACCGCCGTGGCGGGGCACGGGCTTCAGCGCGACGGGCAGCCCACGGGGGTCACGCAGACCGATGCCTTCGGCGACGCCTTTCTCGCGACCGGCTTTCCCTACCGCCGCTTCGAGCACACGGAGATCTATCTGGACGTGCTGGCCGACATCCTCCGAGACGCACGGAGCGTGCGCCGACATGGGGCCGCCGCCGTCGACCTGGCGTGGCTGGCCTGCGGGCGGTTCGACGGCTTCTTTGAGACGGGTCTCTCGCCGTGGGATGTGGCAGCCGGCACCCTGCTCGTGCGCGAAGGAGGCGGGCGCGTGACGAACTATCACAACGAGAGAGGGCTCACCCCCCTCTTCGACCAGCAAGTGTGCGCCTCCAACGGCCGGGTGCACGAACCTCTGCTCGACCACCTAGCGTCCATGAAAGACGTTCGGCTGTGAGAAGTGATGCGTGAGAAGTGATGCGTGAGAAAACGCGTGACTCATGACCCATGACTCGTGCCGCATCCCTCCATCCAGCGGCCGAATACCTTCGATCCTGCTCTTGTTTTTCCTGCAAACCGACCCCTTTACGCTGCCATGGACGGACACGACCTGCTCGACGGAAAGACGGGCATCATCTTTGGCGCCCTGAACGAAGACAGCATCGCCTGGTCGATTGCCCAGGCCTGTCATCGCGAAGGGGCGGACTTTGTCCTGTCCAACGCCCCAGTGGCCCGCCGGCTTGGCAACCTCGACGAACTCGCGGAGGACACCGACAGCGACACTATCTGGGCCGACGCCACCGACGACGAGGAGCTGGCCGAGCTCTTTGCGGAGGTGAAGGACACACATGGCACGATCGATTTCATCGTCCACTCCATCGGCATGGGCGTCAACGTGCGCAAGGACGTGCCGTATGAGGATCTCAACTACAACTGGTACGAGCAGACGCTCGACGTGTCGGCCGTCAGCTTGCACCGCATCGTCAATCACGCCCTGGACACCGAGACGATCGACGACGGAGGCTCCATCCTGGCGATGACCTACATCGGGGCCCAGCGCATCTTCTCCAAGTACTCGGAGATGGGCGACGCGAAGGCTCTCCTGGAAAGCATCGTGCGCTCCTTCGGCTACCGCCTGGGCGAGCGCAATATCCGCATCAATGCCATCTCGCAAAGCCCTACGAAGACCACGGCGGGGGCCGGCATTGAGGGCTTCGATGCCATGTACGAGTTTGCCGAACGCGTGGCGCCCCTCGGCAATGCCAGTGCCGACGAGTGTGCCGACTACGCGGTGACCTTACTGAGCGACCTCACGCGCATGGTCACCATGCAGACGCTCTACCACGACGGCGGCTTTTCCCGCATGGGCATCTCCGACGAGATCGTGGAGGCGATGGAAGAGTCGTTTGCGGACGACGAATAGCGTCGGAACGTTGCGCGTCGAAACGTTCCAACCTTCAACCTTACAACGTTCCAACGCCGTGATCAAACTCTTCGTCACCGACATCGACGGGTGCCTGGCCGAGCCCTATGAGCCGTATGACCTGGAGGGCCTGGGCACGCTGCGCCGCCTCGCCGACGGGGCCCAGGGGCCGCCCCTGTCGATCTGCTCGGGGCGGCCCTACCCCTACGTCGAGGCCATGACGCAGGCCCTGGACCTGACCACGCCCGTGCTCTTTGAGGCGGGCGGCGGCCGGTTCGATCCGGTAGCGGCCCAAATCACCTGGAGCCCAAAGCTGACCGATGAGATGGAGGCCAAGCTCAACACGGTGCAGCAGTGGTTCCTGAAGGAGTGCGTCCCAGGCACCCGCATGTCGCTCGATCACGCCAAGCACACGCAGACGGGCGTCGTCTCTCCGGAGACCGACGAGATTCGGGCGCTGCGCCCTCGCACCGAGCAGTTCGTGGCCGAGAACGCCCCAGGTCTGCATGTCTTCTCGACCGACGTGTCGGTGGACGTCGTCCCGCCCGGCATCACGAAGCGGGAGGGACTGGCGTGGCTCGCAGACCACCTTAGCCTCGGCCTGGAGGAGATCGCCTACATCGGCGACGCCGACTCCGATCTCGAGGGGCTCAGGGCCGTGGGGCTGTCGTTCGCGCCGCCCAACGCCACCGAGGCGGTGCGGGCGCAGGCGGACCACGTCCCCGAAAGCGCGGTTATCGGGGGTACGCTCGAGGCCTACCGGTATTGCCGGGCCCAAAATGCAACATGAGCCGACGCCGCGCCGCGCCTATCAACGCAACTAGGTCCCGGCCAAAAGACTGTCCCACAACGAACCGGAGGGGACCTCCGCGTCACGAATTCATCAACCGACTCGCCATGCGCACTACAGGGTGGTTGGTTCTTCTGCTGGGGACGATCGGCAGCGTGCTGCCGGCCTCAGCGCAGCCCAGCGCCTCGCCCGACACTGCCCGGGTCTCTCCTCCCACGGCCGACGCCGAGGCGTCGTCGCCCCTCCAGCGCGGTATGTTGCGGGAGACCTCCCTCTTCTACGTCGTCGACGGATCGACGACCCTTCATAATCTTCCGGAGGCGGATACCCCAACGGGGCGACTGTCGATGCGCACACCCGTCACGCGCCTCAAGTGCCCCGGCGAGCGGTGCCGGGTTCGCACCGACGAAGGACGGGTCGGGTACGTGGCGGCCTCGGCCCTCTCCAACGTTTGGATTCATGTGTCGAAGGCAGAGCGGCGTGTCTACCTGTACCGGGGAAGCACGCTGGTCAGCACGTTCGAGGCGGACATGGCCTACAATCCCCTCGCTGACAAAAAGCGGAGCGGAGGCGAGGGACGACGGGATCACTGGCGCACGCCCGAGGGCGCATTCTACGTCGTCCACAAAAATCCGCAGAGCCGATTTTACAAGGCCCTCGTGCTCAACTATCCTAAAGTAAAAGATGCGCGCCGGGGACTGGAGTCGGGGCTGATCTCCCGCTCGCAGTACCAGGCCATCAAGCGCGCCCAGGACGAACTTCGAATGCCCCCTATGAACACCGACCTCGGCGGCTGGATTGAGATTCACGGCGACGGCACGGGCGACGGCACGGCTTGGACGCGAGGATGTGTGGCGGTCCGGAACTCCGTCATGGACGTGCTCTGGGAACAGGTGCGCGTCGGGACGCCCGTGCTCGTTGAGTAACCGGGACGGTCCGGTCGGACATTTGCGAACCCCCTCCGCCGGGGGTACTGCCGTACACGTTCACCCCTCTCACCCACGATAGACTTACACCTATGTTCTCAACACGCTGTATTGCTACGCTTCTCGTCGGATTCGTTCTCACGGTTGGATGCGGCGGGGAAAACAGTTCCACGGCACCTCCGGACGGCTGGGAGACCACGGACACGCGCTGGTGGACGTCGGGGGTCGATACCTCTCGGGTCTTCCTCAATCTCGATAGCCTTACGACAATGGGCGTCCTTGACCAGGAAGCGCGGCTGGGGCAGAGAAGCACCGTGTCGCGGGCGCAGTTCAACGCCGCGATCAAGAAGAGCCTCGTGCAGCTATACCGCAACAATCCGATGGTCGTCGACTCACTCTTCGAGGAGTACGCTGCGCCCCAGCTCGAAGACGTGGATCTCAGCGGGGACATCGTGGGGGAGAAAGGGCAGCTCAGGTCGAAGATCCTGAACAAGAACCAAAAAAGGGCCTACGAGGCGATTACAGAGTACTTCCGCGAGCCGCAGCGCGAGGCATCTCCGGACATTGCGTGGCCCGATAGCCTACGGTCGGAAGAGTACTCCGGCATTGTGAAACTGCAAGTGCATTTGACGGTCGACGGCGAGGGTGAAAATGCCGTCTCGCGGGCGGACGCCGTCGAGGTGCTCTCGGGCACGCACCCGACGCTCGACAAGATTGCGATGAAGGCCGCGACGAATGCCACGTGGCAGCCCGCGTATCTTCTGGAAGACGATAGCTGGACCCCCATCGAGAGTTGGGTCCGCTTCAACGTTCCGTTCCAGATGCGGTAGCGCGTCGGCGTCTCGGCGTGCGGGCGTCTTGGCGTGCGGGCGTTTTTGCGTGTGGGCGTCTGGGCGTACGAGAGAAAAACACCCATCCGCCCACGCGCCCGTACGCACCTCGAGGGGTCCTGCTCTTCTGGAGGGCAGAGACAAAACAAGGTGCAGTTGACCTCCTGCATTCAGGGCTACCCCACGAGTACGCCGGCGATGGTGGCCGTCGTCCACGAGGCGAGTGCTCCGCCCACCACGGCCCGCAGGCCGAGCGCCGCAATCTCGCTTTTGCGCTCCGGGGCAATGCCCCCAATGCCCCCGATCTGGATGGCGATGGACGAGAAGTTGGCAAACCCGCACAGGGCGTACGTGCCGATGACGACAGACCGTTCGCTCATGGTCCCCTGCAGGTCGCGCAGCGAGGCGTAGGCCACGAACTCGTTCACGGCCACCTTCTCCCCAAGCAGGGTGCCAAACTGAAGGATGTCGGCCGCCTCCACGCCCATCGCCCACGCCAGGGGGGCGAAGAGGAACCCAAAGACCGCCTCCAGCGACAGCGCGTCGAAGCGGCCGCCGGACGCCTGCGCCACCAGTTCGTTCACGTTGTAAAGCTCTGTGCCGTAGACCACCGGGGCGCCCACCCACTCGAAGCCGGCGTTGATGGCGCCGATGAGGGCCAGAAAGGCGAGCAGCATGGCCCCTACATTGAGGGCAAGCCGCAGGCCGTCGGACGCGCCGCTGGCGGCGGCCTCGATGACATTGTCCACCTCCTCCGTGTCCTGAATCTCGGCGCCGCCCATGGTGTCGGGCGTGCCCGTTTCCGGCACCAAAATCTTGGCCATCACAATGGCCGCGGGGGCGCTCATGACGGAAGCCGACAGGAGATGCTTCGCAAAGAGCTGCCGCGACTCGGGCGAGTCGCCGCCCAGAAAGCCAATGTAGGCCGCCAGCACCCCGCCCGCAATCGTCGCCATGCCACCGGTCATGAGCGTCATGATCTCACTGCGCGTCATGTCTTCCACGTACGGCTTCACCGCCAGGGGCGCCTCGGTCTGCCCGATGAACACGTTCGCCGAGGCGGCCAGCGACTCGGCCCCCGAAATGCGCAGCGTCTTCTGCATCACCCAGCCCATGCCGTTCACCAGGGGCTGCACGATGCGCAGGTGGTAGAGCACCCCCATCAGCGACGCGAAGAACACGATGGTGGGCAGCACCTGAAAGGCGAAGTTGTTGCCTTCGTCGGGATTGCCCAGATCCCCGAAAATGAACTCCGATCCCTCGTAGGTGAACGACAGGAGCGTGTCGAAGAAGGTGGCGAGGGTGTCGAAAAACATCTCGCCCGGCCCCGTCTTCAGCACGAGAACGGCGAACACGAGTTGGAGTCCGATCCCTGAGGCCACGAGCCGCCAGTTGACGGCCTTGCGGTTGGTGGAGAACAGCACGGCGATGCCGATAAACACGGCCATCCCGAGGACGCCGCGAAGGAGGGCGACGGGAAACGACATGAGAAAGCGCGTAGGGGTGGTCGGGATCAGTACAGCGAGGGTCCTCCCTCCAAGCCGGGCGTAAGATAACGACTGCGGGCACGAACACAAGCGGCCCATTGGGGCGGACGTGCAGGACACAAATACGGCGAGGGCACCCGGCGCGGGCCCGGTGCCCTCGAAAGGAAGTAAAAAGTGGAGCGCCCGTCGGTTACCGACTCGACTCGGAGGACGATTCCATCGTCGACGACGAGCCCGTCGTGTCCGAGGGCGTCCAGGTGTTATTGCCGCGGTTCATGTCCGGCAGGATTTGGTTGGGATCGATGGCGACCCGCTGCAGGCGCCCGTCCGTCACGCGGAGGGTATTGGTGTCCTGCGTGTAGAAGGCCTCGATGGGCACGCGGCGCTGCTCGGTGGAGCCGTCGTCATAGGTGAGCTGCACCGTCATCGGCAGCATGAGTTCGTCGCGCTGCTCCACAGTGACCCGCGTCGTGTCGCCCGTGGCGACGGAGTCAACCAGCTGCGCCAGAACCAGTCCAGGTCCTCCCCGCTCACGTCCTCCATGGTACGGAAAAAGTCGGCCGGCTTGGGATGCTTGTAGGCCCAGCGGTCGAAGTATTCGTTGAACGCGGAGTCGAAGCGCTCAGGGCCCAGCACGTGCTGGCGAAGAATCATGAGGCCGTAGCCCGGCTTCAGGTAGGCCAGGAAGCCGAGCGCGTCGTCCCGGATGCGGTCGGCGTAGGTCATGGTCGGCTGGTCGCCCATGGGTGAGTCCATCATCTTCGTCACGTATTTCTTGACGCCACCCATCACCTTTGCCGGGGGCACGCGGCCCTTGCCGTAGTAGTTGAGCAGCGAGTACTGATTCATGAACGTGTTGAGGCCCTCGTCCATCCAGCCCCAGCGGCGCTCGTCGGACCCCACTACCATCGGAAACCAGCTGTGGCCGAACTCATGATCGGTGACGCGGAAAAGAGAGCGCCCCCGCGACGTGACGTCGCAAAATACGATCTGCGGGTATTCCATGCCCTGCACCCGCCCGGCCACGTTGATGGCGTTGGGGTAGGGGTAGGGCGCCACGAAGTCGGAATAGAACTCAATGGTGTGCTGCACGAACGCTGTCGACTGCTCCCAGCCGGGCTTCTTGTCGGTCGTGCCAATGCCTTCCTTCGGATAGAGCGACTGGGCGAGCACCGTCTGGTCCCCAGCGTTGGCCGTGGCAGCGTCCCAGAGGAAGGCCTGCGAGGCGGCCCACGCGAAGTCGCGCACCCGATCGGCCGTGTAGCGCCACGTGAGGGGACCGCTGCCGGACGGGCGGGTGCTGGCGTCGCCCACCTCCGTGCTGTCGATAATCATGACCGTTTCGCGGCTGTCGCGGGCCTCCGCAAGCCGGTCCCGCTGCGTGTCGGTGAGGACATCGCCGGGATTCTGAAGGCGACCCGTGGCGGCCACGATCATGTCGCGCGGCACGGTGATGTTGACCTCGAAGTCGCCGTATTCGAGGTAATACTCGCCCTGACCCAGGTAGGGGAGCGGATTCCAGCCGTGCACGTCGTCGTAGACGTACATCCGGGGGTACCACTGCGCAAACTGGTAGACGGTGCCGTCCTCCACGTCGAGATAGCCGTGGCGGTCGGCCCCGTCCTCCGGAAGCGTGTAGGCGAAGTCGAACGAGAGTTGAAGACTGTCGCCGGACGCGAGCGGTTCATCGAGCGAGACGCGCATCCGCGTGCCGTCGATCAGCGTGTCCGGCGTCGTCGCCTCCCCCTTCCGCTGGACGCGAAGGTTGGAAAGGTCGTAGCCGGCCTCGTCGAAGAAACCGCTGAACCGGGCGTCGTCGGGCACAATCGCATTGCCCCGACTGCCGGGCTTGAAGTAGTTCTGCTCCAGCTGCACCCAGAGCCGTTCTAGGACCTCCGGCGCGTTGTTGGTGTAGGTGATTGTTTCGGTGCCGGTCACCCGGTTGGCGGCCGTGTCGAGCGACACGTCGATCTGGTAGTCGACGGTCTGCTGCCAATAGTCCTCTCCCGGGGACCCGTCAGCACCGCGGTAGTCATTGGGATCGGGAAAGTCGACCGGCTCAAACGATTCGAGGTTGTGATCGGGGACCTGCTGGGGCATTTGCTGGGCGAGGGCGACAGGGCCCAGCAGGGCTGGCAGGAGAGCCACGAGCAGGAGAAGAGACAACGAGCGGTAGCGGAACAACATGGTAGGATGGGCGGCGTTGAGAAAAAATCCGTGGCGCGTTCTTTAGAATATTCCTTGGGCTCTGAATTGGTGCAAAGAGCAGGTTAAAGGGTGTGAGCGTGGGGGTAAGGGGTAGGAGGTAAGGGGTAAGAGGTAAGAGGTGAGGGAAGAGGGGACTGCTCGGGGGGCATTTTCGGGCTTTTCCAATCTACTCCGAACTTGGGGAGTGGGGTCTCGTACCTCAGATCGGAGCGTTTGGAGAGCGCCGAGGCCGGTGTTCTTTCTGGACTTCCCACGCGCGTTTTGAGCGAACGCGGGGACGAGGCTCACGTACGCCATCCCAGCCCCTTGCCTCCTTGTCGTTCCTGTCTCCTCGCTGACTTGTCGTTTTCGCATGCGCCGTATTCCCATCAGCCGTTCGACTCCCAAGAATCAGGTAGATCCCGACCCCGAGGCCGAGCAGCGCATCCTGGAGGGCCTCAACGAGAAGCAGCGCGAGGCCGTGACGACCACCGAGGGGCCCGTCATGATCATCGCGGGCCCTCCTGGCCACCGGAACGGCGCAGCCGCGCGACATCATTGCGCTCACCTTTACCAACAAGGCCGCGGGCGAGATGCAGGAGCGCGTTCAACGCCTCGTGGGCGATGACACGAAAGGGATGTGGGTGGGCACCTTCCACTCCGCCTTCGCCCGCCTGTTGCGGGTGGAGGGCGACAAGATCGGCTACTCGGAGGACTTCTCGATCTACGACACGTCCGACTCGAAGCGCCTCATCAGGCAGCAGATGCAGGGGCGCAATTTGGACCGGGACGTGGTGAAGCCGCGGGCGGCGCAGCGCATGATCTCCAGCGCAAAGAATGAGATGATCGGCCCGCGGGAGTACGCCGAACTGGCGCGGGGGGACCAGCAGGAGATGGTGGCGGAGGTGTATCCCGCCTACGAGCGCGCCCTGAAGCAGGCCAATGCCCTCGACTTCGACGACCTGCTCCTCAAGCCCATCGAGCTGTTCGAGCAGCACGAGGATGTCCTGGAGAAATACCAGCGACGCTGGACGCACGTCCACATCGACGAGTACCAGGACACGAACCAGGCGCAGTACGTCCTCGCCCGCAAGCTGGCCGGCCGCCACAAGAATCTTTGCGTGGTGGGCGACGATGCGCAGAGCATCTACGCCTTCCGCGGGGCCGACATCACCAACATCCTCAACTTTGAGCAGGACTACCCGGACGCCACCACGATCCGGCTGGAGCGCAACTACCGCTCCACCAAAAACATCATCCGGCTGGCCGACTCCATCATCGAGAAGAACGACGATCAGATCGAGAAGAGCCTCTGGACGGACAACGTGGAGGGGGAGTACGTGGCCCTCATGGAGGCGCTCAGCGAGAAGGACGAGGCGCAGAAGGTTGAGCGCCGCATCCGCGACCTCCAGCTGCGGGAGGGACTGGAATACGGCGACTTTGCGGTTCTCTACCGCACCAACGCGCAGAGCCGCGCCATTGAGGAGGCCCTGCGCACGGAGAACGTGGCGTACCGCGTGATCGGGGGCACCTCGTTCTACGAGCGGAAGGAGATTAAGGACGTGCTGGCGTACCTGAAGCTGCTGGTGAACCCCAACGACACCGCTAGCCTACAGCGGATCATCAATTATCCCACCCGCGGCATCGGCGACAAGACGCAGGAGCGCCTCCAGCGCTATGCTCAGCAAAACAATCTGTCGCTGTGGCAGGCCGTCGAGCGGGTCGAAGAGATCGAGACCCTGGGCACGCGCGCCGAGCGGGCCGTCGGGACATTTCGGCGCCTCATCGCCCGGTACGCCTCCAAGGCAGGCACCGGCAGCACGCCGCCCGACGAGCTGGCGCGCGACCTGATCCAGGACGCGGGCCTCCTCAGCGAGCTGCGCAAGGAGCACACCCGCGAAAACCTGCAGCGCTGGGAGAACGTGCAGGAGCTCATCAGCGCGCTGGCCGAGTACGTGGAGTCCACCGAGGAGGCCACCATCAGCACGTTTCTGCAGGAGGTGGCCCTGCTGACCGACCAGGACGAGGCGGACGACGAGGGGGACAAGGTGACGCTCATGACGCTCCACGCGGCGAAGGGCACCGAGTACCCGGTCGTCTTCGTCGCCGGGTTGGAGGAGGGCCTCTTTCCGCTCGAAAAAGCCACGCAGGAGAAAAGTGAGCTGGAAGAGGAGCGGCGCCTCTTCTACGTCGGCGTCACGCGGGCCGAGCAGCGCCTCTACCTCAGCTGGGCGCGCAGCCGCTACCGCTACGGCGAGCAGCAGTCCAACACGCGAAGCCGCTTTCTGGAGGAGGTCGACTCCGACGTGGTGCGCACCGAGGCGGGCGGCGAATTGGAGCAGCAGACGGACCGCTTCAAGGCAGGGGGCGCTCCCGACAGCAGTCGGGACTACGACGAGATGGACCCGCACTACTATCGGCAAGACTTAAGTGGCGACGGCGGCAGTGGGAGCAGCGACGACGGTCTGCGCCGCATCGAGTCCACCGACGGGGACAGCGGGCGGCGCGTGGTCTACGACGAGGGCCGCGGCACGATCGTGCCGGGCGCCCGAGTGGAGCACTCCAAGTTTGGGCAGGGCAAGGTGCAGAGCGTGGAGGGGGAAGGCGAAAAGGCCACCGCGGTCGTCTTCTTCGGCTCGGACGTGGGCAACAAGAAGCTGAAGCTCAAATACGCGAAGCTGCGGGTGGTGGGGTAAGGGGGAAGAGGTGAGGGGGAAGAGGTAAGGAGAGCAGGACTTCAGTTTCGCAGGGACGTGGTCGGTGAGGAAACGGGCGGGGCGAGGGGACGTCCTTCCCCTCAGTGCGTGCCGGTGTTGCTGACGAAGCCGATCTGCGTGCCATCTGGCGACCAGGAAGGGACGTTGATCGTGCCCTGCCCGCCGTATACGTAGGCGATCACCTCCGGAGTGCCCCCGTCGATCGGCATTTTGCGGAGGTAGACGTGCTTGTAGGACGGGTGATCGCCCGGCGGGACGCTTGGGGGGTAGGACAGGAAGACGACCGTCTGGCCGTCGGGAGAGACGTGGGGGAACCAGTTGTTGAACCGGTCGTCGGTGAGCTGCTCCGGGTGGCTCCCGTCCGGCCGCATGCGCCAGATCTCCATCGAGCCGCTGCGCACGGAGTTGAAGTAAATGTATTCGCCGTCCGGCGTGTACTCGGAGCCGTCGTCCAGCCCCTCGGCGGTGGTAAGGCGAATCTCCTCCCCGCCGTCCGCCGGAATTTTGTAGAGGTCGTATTCGCCGTTCCGTTCGCCGGTGTAGACCAGGAACCGATCGTCGGGCGACCAGCCGTGCAGGTAGGAGGGCCCTTTCGGCGTCACCTGAGTCGGTGTGCCGCCCTCGATGGGGACGGTGTAAATGATGGAGGTGCCGTCGTGCGCCTCGGCGTGGTGGCTGATGCCGAGCCGGGTGCCGTCGGAGGAGATGACGTGGTCGTTGTTGTTCGCGTCCGCAAATCCCGTGTCGATCGCCTCCGGGGCCTTCGTCGCGAGGTCGAAGCGATAGAGCAGCCCGCCGCTGTTGTAGATCAGGGCCTCCCCGTCGGGGGTCCAGTTGGGGGCCTGCAGGGACGTGGGCGAACGGTGGTGGATCGTGCGCCGGCCCGTCTCTACGGTCATCGTCTCCAGGGTGCTGCCGAGGTCGTCCTCATAAGGGACGAGCGAGTCGGGCGCGGGGGTGATGAGCCGCACATTGTGGAAACGGGCTTCCGCCTCCCCCTCTGACGACACGAAAAGCCCGACGTGCACCTCCGGTCCGAGCTCGAGTTCCGCCAGCGAGTCGCGCGTGAACGGATCGCCGAACTGGGCCGCCGACAAGATGAAGGTGGGTCCCTCCCGCTTCAGCTCGAGCACGTCGGGGTGGTCCACCGGCACCCGGACGGCTTTCGGCGGACCGTCCGTGCCGTCTCGGACGCGAAGGACCGTCCGCCCGTCATTGTGGACGGCCCCCGTCACGACCGTGGCCGTGTCGGCGAGGCTCGACCGCACCATCCAGCCCTTCCGTTGGGCGGGCGCCCCGCTCTGCTGCAGTCGAGTACGGAGCACGAAATCGTCTTGCATCCGGCGCCGCGCAAGGTGGGAGCCGCCGGTCGCCCACACCGTATAGGCCTGCGCTGACGTGTCATACAACGCCGTGCCCTCGCCGCCACCGAGGTGCGCCTGGTTCGAAAATGCGCCGAGCGGCCCCTGCTGACCGGCCGCCGGTGCTGCGGCGCCGACAAGAAAGAGCGGAAGGACGAGCAGGAATCCGTTCTTCAAGAGCGGACAAAGCGGCATGGAGACGGGCAGTTTGAGGGGGAGGGTGACGAAGCTTGGGCCTGCAATGTACAAAGAACGCTGGAAAGGAGGAAAGCCCGTGCGCGGCCGTCCCTCGGGCCTCTCGACCCTATCCGGAGGATTGATTGCCTGCCCCTGCTCTCCTTAAGTGCACACGCCCCTTCCGGGGCAGGACGATAGTCTGCTCGGTGCCGCCGCAGACCACCGACTGAAGGCGCTCCCGCGTCCAGTTCTCGTTGTGGCGGCCGACTGTTCGCTACCACCGGACCCGGCGCCCTCGGAGATCGAGGTGCACGAAGGGGCCGTGGTGCGCAGTGGATCCGTAGGCGGACAGGCCGCCGCGGAACCGGTCATCC
>PXTN01000088.1 GCA_003022565.1 Bacteroidetes bacterium QS_3_64_15
GTGGCGACGCCGAGCGCCTCCCCTTCGCCGACGACGCCTTCGACGCGGTCTGGTCGTCGGGTTCGATCGAGTACTGGCCCGACCCGGTCGCCGCGCTGCGGGAGTTCCGCCGGGTCGTGCGACCGGGCGGCGGCGTGCTCGTGGTCGGCCCCGACGCGCCGCACTCCTCGGTGTTCGAACGGGTCGCCGACGCGATCATGCTGTTTTACGACGAGGACGAAGCCGACCGGATGTTCGACGCCGCCGGGTTCGAACGGTTCGAACACCGCATCCAGCAGGCCCGTCCCGGCAGCCCGCGGGCGATCACGACGATCGCTCATGCTCCCGAATAACTGCCGTCGGCCGGGTGTCGGTCCGCTGCAACGCTGCGTCGTCCACAGCCGGTGGCGTAACGATGAAGACGCCTGGTGACGATCTCGGGAGCAGTTCGTCCGCCACTCTGCCGACGCAAGTGAGAGACCGCAGGCCACACCCTCCCCAGCCGATTCGCTCGGTCACTCCGTTCCCTCGCTCATCCCTCGCGCGAGTCGCACGCCTCCGGCGTGCTCCCGCGCGCCACTGCACCGCATCCTGGGTCGGCTCCCGACGGGCACCAGTTACTGCGCCCGTGCCGTTGCCACCACTGTTCCGTTGACGTATATTTTCGTTGTCACGCTTGCTCCGGCGCTCGGCTGCGGCGAGTTCGATCCGGCGATCGTCAACGAAGCGCTTTCACCCGCGGTCCAGGTTTTGTCCCCCGTATTGCCGTTGAACGGGCCATCGGGACCACTGATGAACCCACTTTCCGAGAAAAACGGGACGTCCGGTTGCTTTTCGAGCGGCTGGCCGTCCACGAACACTCGGACGGTGAGATCGCGCACGTCGAGGGCATCGCCGGCGACATGGACGAACACGATCTTCGGATTGCCGTATCGCTCGCCGGTTTCCATCTCGGCCGTGATCGTGGCCGTCGACGTGTCCTTCGTCTGTCCGCCGACGCCGACAACGAACGCACCGACGACGCCCGCGAGCGCGACACAGACGGCGAGCATGAGGACGACGCCGACGACTGGAGCGACGCCACGGCGTGACACGCAACGCGGTGGTCACGGCCCCGTACTTCAACCTTCGGTGTCACGGCGTCACGACGATGCGGGAGCGGGGCGGCGAGCGCTCCGGTTGGTGGCGACGGCCGCGGTCGTTTTGAACCGGACGACCCTCCCGTTCGCTCGTGCGGCGACCGTGACGTTCCCTCGCGGTGCGACCGTCCAGTGGTGGCCGTCGGTACCGGTTCGACCGATCGATCGGTTGTCGAGGAGCACGGTGCCGTCGAGCGGTCCGCCGCTCCGGTTCGTGAGGCGCAGTTCGAGCGGGCCGGTCGGGTGGGTGCGGTTGACCAGCAAGCGTCGATCCCCGGCGGTGGCGTTCACCGGTGCGACCGTCGGCAGCCGCGCGAGGGTCTTGCGCTGGTGTTCGGCGAACACCCCGCCGGAGTCCTGGTCGAGATACGCCGTGAGCCGACCGTGGTGGTGCGAGAACCGGAAGCGCGAAATCCCCGCACGCCGGACGTTGCGCTGGCTCTTGAACTCGGAGTTGTTCTCGGCCCACGGGTACAGCGTCGCGCGCCGATCGCGGACGTCCGTGACGGCGTCGACGCCGTCCCCGGTGACGTTTCGCTCGCCGGGCAGGTATGCCTCGCGGTAGTACCGCCCCTCGTCGACGGTCGCCAGCGTGATCCCCTCCCGCGTCGTTTCGACGTACACCGAAAGCGGTGTGAGGCGCTCCTCGCGGATCGGCCCGATCGCCGCGACGCCGGTTGGAACGTCGTCGACGGGGACCGTGTTCTCGCCGCGGAGCGCGCCGGCGATGCGCGCGCGGGCCGGGCCGCGGAGGGGGTCGAGCCGGAGCGCCTGGTTCCGCGCCCAACTCCCCGCCGGCAGCCCCTCGATCGACGACTGCCGGTCGGCGAGCTCGCCGGGGAGGAACTCGGTGTCGCCGGGGCTGACGACGTTGACCCGGCGCAGCATCTGCCGGACGATCAGCTCGATGTGCTTGTCGTGGATCGACACGCCCTGCGAGCGGTACACCTGCTGGACCTGCCCGACCAGCAGCTGCTGGGTCTCGCGGGTCCCCGCGATCTCGAGCATCTCGTGGGGGTCGATCGAACCTTCCGTAAGCCGTTGCCCGGCGGCGACATGCTCCCCGTCGGAGACCGACAGGCGGGCCCGCGAGGCGACGGTGACGCTCGAGGAACCCTCGTCGCCGGTCACCGTCAGCTTCAGACCCCGCTCGGTCTCTGAAACCGAGACCTCACCCGCGGTGTGGGCGATCTCCGCCTTGCCCTTCGGCGTGCGGGCTTCAAAGAGCTCAACGACGCGGGGCAGGCCGTGGGTGATGTCCTCGCCGGCGACCCCGCCGGTGTGGAACGTCCGCATCGTGAGCTGCGTCCCCGGCTCCCCAATCGACTGGGCGGCCACGACGCCGACCGACTCGCCGACCTCGACCGTGCGGCCGGTGGCGAGGTTTTGGCCATAGCAGAGCGTGCAGACGCCCCGCTCGGACTCGCAGGTGAGCACCGACCGGATCCTCACCTCCTCGATGGAGGTCTGGGCAATATGGTCGGCAATCTCCTCGGTAATGAGCTCGTTTGCCTCCACGACCAGTTCGTCGGTGTGCGGGTCGTACACGTCGCGCACCGACACGCGGCCCGTAATGCGGTCCGTGAGCGGCGCCACGACCTCCTCGTTGTCCTTAAGCGCCCCCACGTCGATGCCGCGCAGCGTGCCACAGTCGTGCTCCGTCACCGTCACGCTCTGCGACACGTCCACGAGACGACGCGTGAGGTAGCCCGCGTCGGCCGTCTTCAGCGCCGTGTCGGCCAAGCCCTTCCGCGAGCCGTGGGTACTAATGAAGTACTCCTGCACCGACAGGCCTTCCTTGAAGTTGGAGAGGATTGGGTTCTCGAGGATCTCGCCGCCGCCCTCGCCGATGTTCTTCTGCGGCTTGGCCATGAGCCCACGCATGCCGCCGAGCTGACGGATCTGCTCCTGCGAGCCTCGGGCCCCGGAGTCGGCCATCGTAAAGATGGGGTTGAAGCCTTCCTTGTGCTCCTTCAGGGCCTCGAAGAGCACCTCCGAGACGCGGTTGTTGGTCTTCGTCCAGACATCGATCACCTGGTTGTACCGCTCGTTGTCGGTGATGTACCCCATCTCGTAGTTCTGGTCGGTCGACTCGACCTTCTCGTTGGCCTCTTCGATGAGCGTCTCCTTCTCCTTCGGAATGATGATGTCGGAGAGGGAGAAGGTCATGCCCGAGGTCGTGGAGCGGCGGAAGCCCATGTCTTTGATGGCGTCCAGGAAGTCGGCCGTCTCCTGGAACCCGGTTTGCTTCAGCACGCGGGCAATGACCGGCCGGACATTCTTCGTGGTCAGGACTTCATTGACGAAGTCGAGCCCCTCCGGCAGCGCCTCGTTGAAGATTATGCGCCCGACGGTCGTGTCGATAATTTCGCCCGAGCCGTCCGGGTCGCGCAGCTTGACCTTGGCGTGGAGGGCTACCTTTTCCTGATCGAAGGCCTGCCGCACCTCGTCAATGTTCGCGAAGCGCATGCCTTCGCCCTTCTGATTGGACTTGGCCTTCGTGATGTAGTAGAGGCCGAGAATCATGTCCTGGCTCGGCACGGCGAGCGGACCGCCGTCGGCCGGGCTGCGCACGTTGTGGCTCGACAGCATCAGCACCATGCTCTCGAGGCACGCCTCGTGTGAGAGCGGGACGTGCACGGCCATCTGGTCGCCGTCGAAGTCGGCGTTGTACGCCGGGCAGACGAGCGGGTGAATCTCAATGGCCTTGTTTTCGGTGAGAACCGGCTGAAAGGCTTGGATGCCGAGCCGGTGCAACGTGGGCGCTCGGTTCAGCAAGACAGGCCTGCCCTGTATCACCTTCTCCAGAATGTCCCACACGTCTTTCGTCTTCTTGTCGACGTACTTCTTCGCGCTCTTCACCGTCTTCACGATGCCACGCTCGATGAGGCGGCGAACGATGAACGGCTTGAAGAGCTCAACAGCCATCTCCTTCGGCAGTCCGCACTGGTGAAGCTCCAGGTGCGGCCCGGAGACAATGACCGACCGGCCCGAGTAGTCCACGCGCTTGCCGAGCAGGTTCTGGCGGAAGCGGCCCTGCTTGCCCTTCAGCATGTCCGAGAGGCTCTTCAGGGGCCGGTTCGACGAGCCACGCACCGAGTTGGACTTCCGGCTGTTGTCGAACAGCGAGTCGACCGCCTCCTGCAGCATGCGCTTCTCGTTCCGCAGGATGACCTCCGGCGCCTTGATGTCAATGAGGCGCTTGAGGCGGTTGTTGCGGATGATCACACGGCGGTACAGGTCGTTCAGGTCGCTGGTCGCAAAGCGCCCGCCGTCCAGCGGCACAAGGGGGCGAAGCTCCGGGGGAATGACCGGAATGACCTGCATCACCATCCACGTGGGCTTGTTCTCCCCGTCCTTGTTCGCCTCACGGAAGGCCTCCACGACGTTGAGCCGCTTCAGGGCCTTGGACTTCCGCTGCTGACTCGTCTCCGTCTTGACCTGGAACCGGAGGTCCTGAGCAAGCTGGTCGAGGTCGAGGCGCTCGAGCATCGTCTCGACCGCCTCCCCGCCAATCTTGGCGATGAACTTCTCCGGGTTGTCGTCCTGAAGGCGGTTGTTGTCATCCCGAATCTGGTAGAGAATCTCGTAGTACTCCTCCTCGGTCAAGAGCTGATTCTCCTCTACCCCGAGCCGCTTGGCCGTCCCCGGCTGGATGACAATGTAATTCTCGTAGTAGATGACCTTTTCCAGGTCCTTCGACTTCAGGCCCAGGAGGTGTCCAATCTTGTTGGGCAGCGTCTTGAAGTACCAGATGTGAACCACCGGTACGCTCAGGGAGATGTGCCCCATGCGCTCGCGGCGAACCGCCTTGCGGGTGACCTCGACGCCACACCGGTCACAGATAATGCCTTTGTACCGGATGCGCTTGTATTTTCCGCAGTGGCACTCGTAGTCCTTGACCGGGCCGAAGATTTTTTCGCAGAAGAGCCCGCCCATTTCCGGTTTGAAAGACCGGTAGTTGATGGTCTCGGGTTTCATCACCTCACCGTACGACCGATCCAGAATGTCTTCTGGAGAGGCCAGGCTGATCGTGATGTTGTCGAAATCCGTTTTGATCTCCTTGGAATTACCGTACGGCATATAAGATAAGATTGGGGATTTTGGATTTATGAGTGTGGATTGATTGCGGGTTTGGCCGGGAGCATCCACAATCCGCAATCGAAAACCCAAAATTCACTAGTCGAGTGTCACTTCGAGGCCGAGGCCCTGAAGCTCTCGGACGAGCACGTTGAAGCTCTCTGGGACGCCGGGGGAGGGGAGGTTCTCGCCCTTCACGATCGACTCGTACGCCTCGGAGCGACCCTGGACGTCATCCGACTTGTACGTGAGCATCTCCTGCAGCGTGTTGGACGCTCCATAGGCGTAGAGGGCCCACACTTCCATCTCGCCGAGGCGCTGGCCGCCAAATTGCGCCTTGCCGCCGAGCGGTTGCTGCGTGATCAGGCTGTACGGCCCGATGGAGCGGGCATGCATCTTGTCCTCGACCAGGTGCTCCAGCTTCATCATGTAGATCTGGCCCACCGTCGTCTTCTCGTCGAAGGGCTCGCCGGTGCGCCCGTCGTAGAGCTGCACCTTGCCGTCGCGGGGCAGGCCGGCCTCTTCCAGCTCGTCACCCACCTCTTCGAGCGAGGCGCCGTCGAAGATCGGGGTGGAGTATTTTATCCCGAGCTTGTCTCCGGCCCAGCCGAGAAGCGTCTCGTAAATCTGGCCGAGGTTCATCCGTGACGGAACGCCGAGCGGATTCAAGACCAGGTCGACGGGCGTGCCGTCCTCCAGGAAGGGCATGTCCTCAACGGAGGCGATCTTCGCAATCACGCCCTTGTTGCCGTGCCGACCCGCCATCTTGTCACCGACCTCGATTTTCTTCTTCCGGGCCACGTAGACCTTTGCCATCTGCACGACGCCGGAGGGCAGTTCATCGCCCATCTCGACCTGATGCTTCTGACGCTTGGTCGTGCCCTCAATGTCGCGGCGGCGCGACTTGTAGTTCCGGAGAAGCGTACTGATTTGCTCGTTGAGCTCCTCGTCGTCGGTGAATTCAGCCCGAGTGCTTAGGTCGGAGGGATCGACCTCTTCGAAGGCCTCCTCTTCAAACTCGGCACCCTCGCTGAGGATGACCTCACCCTCGCGGTCTTCGAGGCCGGCGCTCGTCGCATCCTCGACGAGCCCGAAGAATTTATTCCAGAAGCGATCGTTGAGATCTTCAAGCTTCCGCTCGTGATCGCTTTCGATGTTTTCAAGGCGCTTCTCCTCCATCTTTTTGGAGGCCGGATCCAGCTCGCGGCGGCTGAAGAGCTTCGTGTCGATCACGACGCCGCCTTCCATGCCAGGCTTGGCCTTCAGCGAGGCGTCCTTCACGTCGCCCGCCTTGTCGCCAAAGATGGCGCGGAGCAGCTTCTCTTCCGGCGTGGGATCGGTCTCCCCCTTCGGCGTAATCTTGCCGACGATAATGTCGCCGGGCGTCACTTCGGCACCGACGCGGATAATGCCGCGCTCGTCGAGGTCCTTCGTCGCCTCCTCGCTGACGTTCGGGATCTCGCGGGTCAGCTCCTCCTCGCCGCGCTTCGTGTCGCGCACCTCGTGCTCGAACTCTTCGATGTGCACCGAGGTGTACACGTCGTCGGCGACGAGGCGCTCGCTGATGACAATGGCATCCTCGTAGTTGTAGCCGTGCCAGGGCATGAAGGCACACAGGACATTCTTGCCGAGGGCGAGCTCGCCCTTTTCCATCGCGAAGCCGTCCGTCAGGACCTCGCCCTCCTCGACGCGATCGCCCGCCTGGACGATCGGCTTCTGGTTCATGCAGGTGTCCTGGTTGGTGCGGCGGAACTTGGTAAGCTCGTACTCCTGCACCGGCTCGCCGAAGGTGAGGTCCGTCTCCTCCTGCTCCTCATCGTAGCGAACGACAATGCGCTCGGCGTCGACGTACTCCACGACGCCGTCCCCTGCCGCCACGACGCAGGACCGGGAGTCCTTTGCCACGCGGCCTTCAAGGCCGGTGCCCACGATCGGAGAGTCGCTCCGCAGGAGCGGTACGCCCTGCCGCTGCATGTTCGAGCCCATCAGGGCCCGGTTCGCGTCGTTGTGGGACAGGAAGGGAACGAGGCTGGCCGACGGAGAGACAATCTGGTTCGGGGCCACGTCCATGTACTGGACCTCCTCCGGCTCCACGACCGGAAAGTCCCCATGGTGCCGGCAGCGTATCTCGTCGTGCTCGAAGTGACCCTCGTCGTCGATCGGCGCATTGGCCTGCGCAATGATGGCTCGGTCCTCCTCTTCGGCCGAGAGGTACTCGACCTCATCGGTCACCTGTCCATCCTCGACGACCCGGTAGGGCGTTTCGAGGAAGCCGAAATTGTTGATCGTGGAGTGGACACAGAGGGACAACATGAGTCCAATGTTCGGCCCCTCCGGCGTCTCAATGGGACACAGCCGACCGTAGTGAGTGTGGTGGACGTCTCGCACCTCAAACCCGGCGCGCTCCCGCGTGAGCCCTCCCGGCCCCAAGGCCGACATGCGGCGCTTGTGAGTCATCTCCGCCAGCGCATTGGTCTGGTCCATGAACTGGCTGAGCTGGTTCGTCCCGAAGAACGTGTTGATCACGCTCTCGATGGTCCGGGCATTTACCAGGTCCTTCGGCGTAAATTTGTCGGCGTCCCGCAGGTTCATGCGCTCCTTGATGGTACGCGCCATGCGGGCGAGCCCGAGGGAGAACTGCGACCCAAGCTGCTCGCCGACCGTCTTCACGCGACGGTTGCTGAGGTGATCGATGTCGTCGGCGGTGCTCTCGTCATTCTGGAGATTCACAAGCTCGTCGACGATGCCTACGACATCCTCCTTCGTGAGGATCTGCGTGTCCTCGTCCACGTCGACCTCCAGCCGCGCGTTGATGCGGTGGCGCCCCACCTCACCCAGGTCATATCGATCCTCGCTGAAGAAGAGGCGGTTGAGAGCCTCCTGTGCGGAGTCGAGATCCGGCGCTTCGCTGCCTCGCAGCTTCTGGTAGATCTCGTTAAGGGCCTCCTCCTCAGTGTGCGTCGAATCCTTCTTGAGCGTCTCTACGAGGGTGCTCTTATCGAGCGCCTCGTCCTCTACGTCCTCCCGGACGAGATAAAGGCGACTCACGTCGAATTCGCTGAGCTCCTCCCAGTCCCCCTCCTCAAGTTCGTGTTCGGCAGGAAGCAGCACCTCGCGCTCCGTCTCCTCATCGACGACCTCCCCGGTGTCCTCGTCGACGATCTCAATCGTCTTCTCGATTGTGACGCTGGTAGCGAGCTCGCGGCCCAGGTGTTCTTCAAACTCGTCTTGGTCTTCGATATCGACCGCGTCGGCCATCCCGAACATCTTCACAAGCTCCTCGTCGCTGGAATAGCCCAGCGCGCGGAGAAGGGTCGTCACCGGCACCTTCTTCTTTCGGTCCACGTACGCCCAGAGCACGTCGCGCACGTCCGTCGAGAACTCCATCCAGGAGCCCCGGAACGGAATGACCCGGGCGCTGAAGAGCTCGGTTCCGTTCGAGTGGATTTCCTTCTCGAAGAAGACGCCGGGGCTGCGGTGGAGCTGCGAGACGATGACGCGCTCGGCCCCGTTGACGATGAATGTGCCCCGGTCCGTCATGAACGGCAGCGTCCCGAGATACACCTCCTGCTCGATGGCCTCGATGGCCTCCTCGCCCCCCTCCTCTTCTTTGCTCGAAAGACGGAGCGTCGCCTTCAAGGGGACCGAATAGGTGAGTCCCTGTGCGATGCACTCCTGCACCGTGTGCTTCGGGGCGTCGAGCTCGTAGTTCACGAACTCGAGCGTGTAGCGATCGCGGTTGTCCTTAATCGGGAAGTGCTCGTTGAAAACCGCCTGGAGCCCAACGTTTTCCCGGTCGGCAGGGGGGACGTCATCCTGTACGAAGTCGTGGAACGTCTTGAGCTGGACGTCCAGGAAATCCGGATAATCCCATACCTGCGGAATGTCGGCGAAGCTCTTTCGCGGCTTCCGGTCTTCGAGGTGCCCAGAGGTGGACGTGTCTCCGTTTAAAAAGGTCGGCATAAGCTATAGGGGAGTCGCTCGCGTGAAGAAACTACGGTCACAGAAGTCCTCGTCGCCGAAAGATGCGGCCGCTGGAATGCGCGCTGACGTTCAGAAGCCCCGCACGGTCTTAGACGGCCAAACCGTTCCCGTGGCCGAGCGCGGCGTGCAGCCAACGATGGGCTCAGATGCACTCAATACATCAACGAGCGCAGCGAGCCCCTGCGCGCAGGCTAGCAGGCTCATTCGAGAGAATCCACCAGTCAGACTAAGGGCGGAGAGGACGACCGCCGGAGGCCGAGCCTCCAGCATTGGATGCAGCTCCTGCCAGGCAGTCAAAACCCGTGAGTCAAGACGTCGTTCAAGAAAGTGCGCTTAGACAGGAGCAGAAGTACGGTCGGGGTAAGGGGTTGTTCCAAAGCCATCTCCGCCCACACCGCGGATCGGCGGTTGTCAGAGCGTCCGAACGCTCGCCGGGGGTACGGATGGCCGTGCCGGAGGGCCGGAATGTCTAATGAACTCACGTTGCGGGATGCAGCCATATTCTTCAGAATGACGGCTGGCGGCCGCGAATGGCCGCAGGGCACTTCCCCCCGCGGCTCCGATCTCGACGAAGACGGCACAGGTTCTTCGGTGACGCCCGGTCGTCCAAGAGCGCCGTGCACCGGTCTTACTGGAGTTCAATCTCGCCTCCGGCATCCTCAACCTGCGCCTTGAGATCGTCGGCCTCCTCGCGGGCCACGCCTTCCTTGACCGGATTCGGCGCTTCGTCCACCAGCGACTTGGCTTCCTTCAGGCCCAGGCCGGTGATGGAGCGGATCTCCTTAATGACCTGAATCTTGTTGCCGTCGATGCCGGTGAGAACAACGTCAAACGCGGTTTGCTCTTCCTCTCCGGCTTCGCCGTCGGCTCCGCCCCCGCCATCGGCCGCAACAGCGACGCCCGCCGAGGCCGGCTGGATGTCGTATTCGTCTTCTAGATGATTCGCAAGCTCATTGGCTTCCTGGATGGTGAGTCCAACGAGCTGTTCCGCAAGTTCTTCGATGTTAGCCATAGGTTTGTTGTGTGGTTGGTCCTGCGACGGTCTTTGTCCCGACGACTGTCGGCACTGCGCCGCGAATTAAGGCGAAGGTGGTAAAAAGTGAAACCAAAACTGGGCCGCCGGTCCCAGGAAGGCCTCGGCGGCGCCGCTTCCTATTCGTCGTTTTCTTTCTCTGCGAGGGACTGAACGATGCCGGCGAGCTGCTGCCCGCCCCCTTGAAGACTTCCCACGACGTTCTGGGCCGGCGCCAAGAGGAGTCCAACAATTTCCCCGATCAGTTCCTCGCGAGACTTCAGGTCCGCAAGCGTGTCGAGCGCTTCTGGGTCGTCATACATCTCCCCTTCGATCCAGGCCACCTTCAGCTCCGGCCGCTCTACATCCTCCTCCTCGATAAAATCCTGAATGACGCGGGCCGGCTTCGCTGGGTCCTCACTGAAGGCAACAGCGGTGGGGCCCGCAAAAAATTCTTCGAGGGCGTCCTTGCCCTCAATCCGGTCGAGGGCGATTCGGGCCAGCGTGTTCTTCGTGACCTGGTAGTCCACCCCCGCCTCTCGGAAGCGTCCCCGGAGGTCATTGGACTGGGCAACGGTTAATCCCTGAAAATTGGTGAGGTAAATGATCGGGTGCTCACTGAGCTTCTCCCCGATCTGGTCAATAATTTCTGCTTTCTCGGCTCGGTCTTTCGACATGGGCTATGCAAATTGATCGGTAAACAGCGCAACGGAGAGAAACAGATGCTACCGAACCTCGCTGAGCACGGAGCTGCGGTCAATGCGCACTGGAGGACCCATCGTGGCCGACATGGTCATCGACCGCAGGTAGAGCCCACTCGCGGAGGCCGGGCGGAGACGAACCACTTCTCGAAGGAGCGCTCGAGCGTTCTCGTAGAGCTCCTCGGAGGGGAAAGAGGCCTTTCCGATGGCCGTATGCAGATTGCCACTCCGGTCGACGCGGAACTCAATTTTCCCCGCTTTGATCTCCTCGATCGTCTCGGCCAGGTCCATCGTTACTGTTCCGCTCTTCGGATTCGGCATCAATCCCCGAGGTCCCAGAATGCGACCAAGCTGTCCTACCTGCCCCATCACGTCGGGCGTCGCAATTGCAACGTCGAAGTCGAGCCAGTTTTCCTCCTGGATGCGCTCGATGTATTCGTCGAGGCCTACGTAGTCGGCCCCCGCCTCTTCGGCCTCCTCTTGTTTGCCTTCACTGGCCAACGCGAGCACGGTCACCTCCCGACCGGTGCCGTTGGGAAGGGTGATAGATCCGCGCACCATCTGATCGGCGTGCTGCGGATCCACCCCAAGACGAAGGTCCAGATCAATCGATTCGTCAAAGTTCGCGGTCGCGGTCTCCTTGGCCAGCTCCGCGGCCTCACGTAGGCTCACGGATTCGTCCTGCTCGTCGACGAGTTCGTGGGCGTCCCTGTATCGTTTTCCTTCGATGTTTGCCATAGAGCGGATGTAATTGTGCGGTGCGACCGTTCCCCCGACAGCAGTCGGGGCAACTCCCGCGTGAGAAACACATGCGACGACTTGGGCGGATACGGTCCTTACAGCCGCCCTGAGTGCTAGACCCTACTGTTCGTGCTCCGGCTTCCCCTCCACGGTGATGCCCATGGATCGGGCCGTTCCGGCGACCATACTGGCCCCCTTCTCAACCGTGTGCGCGTTCAGGTCTTGGAGCTTCTGGTCGGCAATGTCCAGGCAGTTCTCCCACGTCACCGTTCCCGCGTCATCCCGGAGCGGATCCCCCGCTGCGGTCTCGATGTCTGCCTTCTGTTTCAGGAGTACCGAGGCGGGCGGACTCTTGACGATGAAGTCGAAAGATCGGTCGGCGTAGACGGTAATCTCGACCGGGAGGAGGGTGCCCATCCGGTCTTCCGTCCGCGCATTGAACGCCTTGCAGAACTCCATGATGTTCACCCCGTGCTGTCCGAGCGCCGGACCGATGGGAGGCGCCGGGTTGGCCTGTCCCCCCTTGATTTGGAGCTTGATGGTTTGTTCGACCGGTGCTGCCATACTCACAGAAGCGGTTCAAACGTCACCCCGACGAACGCCGAGGCCACTCCCGCCAGTTTGTTCGATGAGAACGCGAAAATTTAGAGGATGCGTAGGCCCTGGCTCGGGGCCAACGCACTATTCTTCGTGCTCGACCTGCAAGTAATCGAGCTCTACGGGCGTTTTGCGGCCAAAGATCGACACCATGACCTTGACCTTCATCTTGTCGGGATAAACATCCTCGACGATCCCGTTGAAGCTATCGAACGGGCCGTCGACGACCTTGACTGGATCGCCCACCTTGAACGGCATCTCGGGCTGTTCGCCCATCTCCTCAGCCCGATCCATCTTGCCGAGGACGCGCTTCACTTCCTCTTCCCGGAGCTGAGTAGGGGTGTCTCCCGTGCCCGCCGTCAGGAACCCGATGGCTGAGGGCAGGTCTTCGGCGATGTCTCGAAGCTCGGAGGTCAAGGTGCAGTTGAGGAGAATGTAGCCCGGAAAGAATGTCTTTTCTTTCGTCTTCTTCTCCCCGCCCTTCATCTCAAAAACCGTCTCCGTCGGAATCAGGATTTCCTCGACCTGGTCCTCAAACCCCAGACGCTCGATCTCACTTTCAAGATAGCGGCGCACCTTCTTCTCGTGATTTGAGAAGGTGCGGAGCACATACCATGTGTCGGGATCCGTCTCTTCAGCCATAGCAAATGCAGAATTCATGCAGCCGGGGACAGAGCCGCAAGAGCAAGCCCCACTCCAGCGGAACTATACTTGGTAAAGGATCCTCAGGACTCGTTGGATTACCTGGTCGGCCAAGAAGATAAAACCAGAGATGATCAACGTGGCGACGATCGTAACGAGCGTGCTGCTGATCAACTCGTCGCGGCTCGGCCAGTTGACCTTCTCCATCTCCGCAATCACATTTTCCAGGTACTCACGAATCCAAGTCATGAAAAGCAGGTCATATGGTGAGGCCACGACTTGCTCCCTGGCGCATAGGGACGGGCTGCTCTACGTACACGACGGGAGAGTGCCAGTTCAATGCAGGGCACTGGCAAGGCCCCCTCACAGTGCGGCACGGACGGGAGGACTCGAACCCCCAACCGGCGGATTTGGAGTCCGCTGCTCTCCCAGTTGAGCTACGCCCGCAGTTCAGAATTGAGAGTTTGGGGTTCGGATTGGGACAATACAAACTCTCCACTCCGAACTCCACATTTCGGATTCTCCACTCCCAACTCGACTCAGTCCAGAATGTCGGTCACGACCCCGGCCCCGACCGTGTGCCCCCCCTCCCGAATCGCAAACCTGAGTCCCTCCTCCAACGCCACCGGCTGAATCAACT
>PXTN01000089.1 GCA_003022565.1 Bacteroidetes bacterium QS_3_64_15
GTTGCAGTCCGGACATTTGTAGCTGCTGCGGTCTACCTCCGACCAGTACCGAGCGGAGTGGCGTGAACGGGCCTGGACTTTCGCATGATAGTGTGCTAGTTCTGTTTCAGTCATGGGGTGAGTTTATTCGGGTGCTGGTCTCGGTATAGATCAAACGCGACTGGCATCCACTCGCTACACTCCTCTAACACGTCCTCGGCGAGTTCTCGGATCTCCCACTGAGCGTCAGGTTTGAGCCTCATGTCTACGAGGTGCATGATCGAGCGGGCGTTCATCGGAAGCAGTTCAAATACGGGGAGCCAACTCACGTGGCGAAACGTGGACCAGGCAACCATCTATGGAGCCGAGTTCGAGGCCCGCACCCGGCTCGGAATGATCACCCCCGCGCTGCGCAACGTCAAAGTTGGAGGCAACCTTTCGCTGACGCAGTCGGAAATAGACGTCCCCTGCTTCGAGTATGCCGACGATGGGAGCAGGTGTCTTCGGGGACCGCTCGTGTTTCGGCAGGTAAACGATGAGTCCTCAACCCGCAACCTCCAGGGGCAGTCCCCCTACCTGCTGAATCTCGACCTGCGATACGAGAATTCCGAGACGGGCACGTCGGCGGGCATTTTCTACAGCGTGTTCGGCGAGCGGTTGTCAGTCGTCTCGACCGGCAGTACGCCCGACGTATTCACGCAGCCGCGCCCGCAGCTCGACGTCACCTTCTCCCAGCGGCTCTTCAGTCGCTGGACGGCAAGCTTCAAGGCGAAAAACCTCCTCAATAGTGCACAAGAAAAGGTGTACTCGTTCGGAGGAGAAAGCTTTCCGTACCAGAAAAACGAAACTGGTCGGTCATTCAGTCTCGGATTTAAGTACCAGATCAACTAGAGCTTACCCTGATTTCGGTCATCGGACGACCAGCGACAATTTCTGCTAGCCGTTGTGCCTCGCCGTTGTGCCTCAAGGAAGCGCACATGGGCGAAGAATGGCTGGGATCGACGAACGCGCAGTCGTTACGTACAGCCGACGTGCCCATCATTTAAGTTCGAAACAGCTTCTACGACACACGGACTTGTGCTCCGTTTTCAGCAACGGACTTCGTTCTGATCTAGCGCACACCCGAAAGGGGCAGGCCCCGAAATGGCCCGCCCCTTTCGCTATTCAAGGGGCATGTTACCGAATCATTATGTGCCCGCTTCACTCGTGCTTTCGCACTCAACCAAACAAGGTAGATGAACGCAATCATGACACATTCTTTTCGCCCGCAGTCCTCCTGGCTGGTTGCTCTTCTCCTCGCGCCGCTGCTGATCCTTACGGGTTGTGACAGCAACGACTCAGGCATGAACGATCAGAGTCCGCAGCCCTCGGTGTCGACGAGCACCGATCAGTTCACGGTCTCTTTTGACGCTTCCGGGACGACCGACCCGGACGGCGGATCAATTCGATCCTACAACTGGGATTTCGGCGACGAGGACACAGAGACCGGTGCACAGGTCGAGCACACCTATGCTCAGTCCGGAGACTACAACGTCTCGCTAGAAGTTGTGGACGACGAGGGACAGTCTGCCGACTCCTCGTTCACTCTCACCGTCGATCCGGATCGAATTGTCGTGACCGACGACATCACCGAGAACACGACCTGGTCGTCCGACAAGACCTACGTCCTAGATGGACTCGTCTTCGTCGATCCGGGCGTGTCGCTCACCATCGAGCCGGGCACCGTCGTCAAGGCGCGTCCGCAGGGCGACATTTCGAACGAGGACGGGGCCAGCGCCCTCATCGTTCGACGCGACGGTCAGATTGACGCGGACGGGACGTCCGATAATCCGATCATCTTCACCAGCACGCAGGATGATCTGGACGACCCGAGTGACCTGGGGCCGTCAGACCGTGAGCTGTGGGGCGGCGTCATTCTGCTCGGAAACGCGCCGATCAGCGAGCCGCAGGCCGTGCAGATTGAAGGCATTCCGGACAGCGAGAATGCGCTCTTCGGCGGTGACGACCCGCAAGATAACTCGGGGACGCTTCGCTACGTCTCCATCCGACACGGGGGCTTCTCGATCTCCGGCGTGTCCGGTGACGAGATCAACGCCCTGACGATGGGCGGCATCGGCAGCGAGACGACCATCGAGTACGTGGAGGCCTTCGCCAATGTCGACGACGGCTTCGAGTTTTTCGGTGGCACCGTTCACGCCAAGAATCTCGTCTCGGCCTTCAACGCTGACGATGCGTTCGACTGGGACACCGGGTTCCGAGGAACGGGCCAGTTCTGGTTCGCCGTGCAGGGAACGGACGCGGCGGGACGCGGCGGTGAGCTCGACGGGTTCGACCTGACGACCGACGAGAACGCCGACGAGTTCTCGGACCCGGTCGTGTCGAACGCGACCTTTATCGGCTCGGGCGTCGGTGCCTCCCCGGACGGCGGAAACGACTACGCGCTCCGCATCCGCAACGGCGGCGCGAGCGAGTGGTACAACTCGATCTTCACTGCCTATCCGGACCTCGGCGTCCGGATTGATGCGGATGATGGGTCCGATGATCGCTGGCTTAACGGCGACATCACGCTCCGCACCAACGTATTCTTCGACTACGGGGCGGGCGACGACATCCCGTCCATCGTGGAGGGGACTAGCCGCGACGCCCAGCTGGAGCAGGACAACGAGTATCAGGACCCGCAGCTGGCCGGCATCGATCGTGGACGCAATGGGGTGCTCGATCCTCGGCCCGACGCCAATTTGCCGGATTCCGAGTCAAAGAGCAGCTTTGAGAATACATCAGAAAGCGGCTCAGACGGCTACCCGGGCGTTGATCTCTCGCCGATTCAGGACGTTGGCTACGTCGGTGCCTTCGACCCCAGCGGCTCACTCTGGACCAACGGCTGGACGAAGCTGTCGACCGAGGGCTACACGACGAACTAACCCGGATTTCTCACGGGACGCTGCTGCGGCTTCAGAGGCGGCCCAATCTGCTCATTTTTACTCCTCGACGATGCGTGGCATCGCCTGCGGTGCGCACATGGCATCTTGAACCGCCTCTTGTGCCTCGCTACGCCTCTCGTGAGAACACCGGGCTAACCGAGCGTTTAGGGGCTTTCTCCCAACCAAGTGCCGGGCGCCCCGACTGCCGTCAGGGGCGCCCGGTATTTTTTGTGTGTGACCTCGTATCATCCGCGAAACATCAATCGCCGAGACGGGAACGGTGCACCGGTCTCTCGTGTGCGTGTGGTGGTCTGTTCACAGATGCCTGTCCACGCACACGGTCCGGCTCCACTATGGCGCTCCGTTGCCTCTTTGTCGTTCAGGGGGAGGGCCGCGGCCATCTTACGCAGGCCATGGCTCTGCGGCGCATGCTCCGCGAGGCGGGGCACCGGGTTGAGGGCGTGGTGGTGGGCAAGAGCCCGGAGCAGGCAGTGCCGTCCTTCTTCGAAACGGCGTTCGAGGGGCCGGTCACGCACGTCCAGAGCCCGAGCTTCGTGTCGGACGGAGACGACCGGTCGGTGCGGCCCTGGGCCACGTTGCTGCGAGAGGGGACCCGCACGCCGACCTTTTGGCACAGTTTGGGCGTCCTCGACGACGCCATCGACCGCCACGCTCCAGACGTGGTGGTAAATTTTTTTGAGCCCCTGGTGGGGCTGTACGCCATGACCCACGGCACGTCCGTCCCGGTTGTGGCGGTGGCGCATCAGTACATGTTTTTGCACCCCATGTATCGATTTCCGGCGGGGCACTGGGGGCGACGGTGGGCGGCCCGCGCCTTTGCCCAGCTCACAGCGTGGGGCGCGTCGCGGCGCCTGGCCCTCTCGCTCTATCCGGCCTCCAATCGTCCGCAGGACGACCTGGTGGTCCTGCCGCCCCTTCTTCGGGCCAACGTATTTCGGCGGCCGCGGGAGAAGCGCGAGCCCTTCGTTCTCGTCTACATTCTCAACAGCGGCTACGCCGACGAGGTGATCCGCTGGCACGAGAAGAACCCGGAGGTACAGCTCCACTGCTTCTGGGACCGGCCCGACGCGGCCCCCGTCGAGCCCTACGACGAGACGCTCACGTTCCACCAGCTCGACGACGAGAAATTCCTGTCGCTCATGGCCCGCTGTCGGGGCTTCGCCTCCACCGCCGGCTTCGAGTCGATTGCGGAAGCGATGTATCTGGACACCCCGGTCCAGGTCGTCCCCGTGGAGGGCCACTACGAGCAGCGCTGCAACGCCGTCGACGCGGTGCGGGCCGGGGCCGGCATCTGCAGTTCCACCTTCAATATCGACCGGCTGCAGGACGCCCTGCCGCGGAGCTCGGCCGACGGGACGCCGTTTCGGACGTGGGTGCGCCGGGCGCGGTGCCGGTTCGTCCGGGAGATCGAGGCGGCCGCCCATCGACGGAATGCTCCTGCGCCCGCGTTGATGTCCCCTGAGCCGCAGAGGCTCGAACCCGCCTGATTCAACAGAGTAAGAACGGCGGCGATCTTTCGGGCTCATCGTCGGGGGAGCGCTCCCATCCAAACGTCACCGATCCGGAACGCGTCGATCGCGTATGGGGCGCGTTCCGCAACGACACCGGAATCACAATCGCGGGCAATTGACAACAGGCACGGCCGTGACGATTCTTCGATACATGCTTCGGGCCCTCGGGTGGGGCGTGGCGGGACTTCTGATCGGGGCCTTCTGCATCGGCTACGTAGCGCCGTATCTCCCTCCCTCCCACTTCTGGTGGGCGAACCTCCTCGCCGTGCTGTTGCCGCCGCTAGGCCTGGCGGTGGGTCTCCTCGGCCTCGGGTTGCTCGGGTACGGCGTGTACCGACAGGCGTGGGGGCGAGTCGTGGTTGCCGGCGCCCTGCTCGTGCTCCTCACCCTTCGGTTCGCCCCGCGCGGTGGGGGATGGAGCGCGTCAGCGGCCGACGTGGAGACGGTTCGGCTGATGACGTTCAACGTCCCGATGTCGTTTGTGAAGCAAGACCCCTCTGCGCGAGCCCTGGAACGGTTCGTGCAGCGTGAAGCCCCCGATGTGCTGGCTCTTCAGGAGTCCCGGGTCACTACGGAGCCGGCCCCGGCGTCCGGACGTGGGAGTCGTCCCTGGCCGCCCCGCGCGTTCCTGGAGGACGCCCTCGGGTACACGCTGCCACGAGCGCGCCCGGCGCAGACCACGCTCTGCCGGCCTGTCCTGGGACGCCTCGCACTCGATTCGCTGAGCGTGCATCCCTTGCCCCCGGGCGGAGACACGAGTCGGTGCTCCCGGTACACCCGCACGCGCTTCACTTGGCAGGATCGTCCGGCCGTCCTCTACAACCTGCACCTGCACACCATCGGGTCCGTTCGTCCGTGGGAGGTAATGGAGGACTGGGGGTCGCTGGGCCGCTGGCGGGCCTTCCTGCAGTCCTATCGGATTGCGACACTGCGCCGTGCCGAGCAGGCCCGCCTGATTCGTCGGCGCATCGAGCAGGAGACGCATCCCGTCCTCGTGGTTGGGGACTTCAACAGCACGCCCCATCAGTGGGCCTACCGGCACATCGCGCAGGGGCTCCAGCGGGCTGATCCTCAGGGGCGCTGGGGGCGAGGGGCCACCTTTCCGGCCCGCCGACCCCTCGTCCGCATCGATCACATTCTGGCGGGACCGGCGTGGGACGTCGTGACGGCGGATCTTCCCGTTCCCGAGGGAGACACGGCTATTTCGGACCACCGCTCCGTTACTGCCCACCTTCGGTGGAGCGGCGACTAATTTCGGGGCCGCAGGGCGAACGGTCGGTCTCCGGGGGTCATCTCGTCCTGTACGCTGGCGTGTCGAATGTCGATCCCCTCGATGAGGAAGACGACGCCCTTCGCGATGTTCGTAGAGTGGTCCGAGATGCGCTCGATGGCCTTGCTCGCTGTGATGAGGTGGGCAGCCACCTCGGCGTGCTCCGGGTTCGCCTGGATGTAGTCGACCAGCGCCCGGAAGTTTTCGTGGTGACAGCGGTCGACCTCGTCATCGAGGTCGGGAATGCGGCGCGCCAATTCTGCGTCCTGGTCCAGGAAGGCCTGCTTTGCCTCGTCGAGCATGCGCCGGGCCGTCCGGCTCATCTCACGAACTTTCACCGGGTCGAGCACGCCGGGGGCCTCGGTTACGTGCTCGGCGTTGCGGGCGAGGTTGCGGCAGTGATCTCCAATCCGCTCCAGGTCGGTGTTGATTTTTTCGACCGTGAGGAGCGTGCGGAGGTCGGTGGCCACCGGCTGGTGGCGGGCCATAATGCGCTGACAGTACTTGTCAACCTCCAGTTCGAGGGCGTCGACCTCCCGGTCACGGTCTGCCACGCGCTCGGCTCGTTCGACGTCGTGGTCGAGGAGCGCCTCCACGGCGTCGGTAAACTGCTCAGCCACAATTGTGGCCATGTCGAGAAGGCGACTGCGCAGCTCGGCGATTTCGCGGGCGAGACGGGTGGGCATGGGCACTCTCGGGGGCGGTCAACAAAGACACGTGATGCAATGCGTACGACCGGTCGTCGGGAGTTGTGCCCGGAAGGAATGGGAGAAAGGGTGCGCGGGAGAGTGGGGGCAGAGGAGGGAATTCCTCTCGAAGAGATTTTCACGAGTGAACACGGAAACCAAGATACGATCGCCCTGCACAGGGGAGGCGCGAGCTCCAGCACCGACCGGCGTACGTGTTTTCCGGCTCACGGCGAAGGCGCGCGCCCCGCTGACGCTTCAACGGCGTCGGGCTCGGGATGCCCCTCGGTGTGCAGGTTGTGCAGCACCGACCGGTACGTGTCGGCCACGGCCGACCAGCCGAACGTGGTCTCCGTGTGCTGGCGGGCCTGCTGGGCCGCAGTGGCCAGCGCCTCCGGGTTGCCCCGGTACAACTCGATTGCCTCCGCAAAGGCCTTCGGATCCTCAGGCGCAACGAGGTGCCCATTGACGCCGTCGGTAATGACGTCCTGGATCCCTTCGAGCCGGGCCGCGATGGCGGGCGTGCCGCACTGCCCCGCTTCGAGCAGCACGATGCCAAATCCCTCCATGTCGTCCTCGACCGAAATGTTGGGCATCACGAAGAGGTCGGCGCCGCGATAGAGATCAGCAAGAGTGTCGTTCGGGATGCGGCCCAGGTGCCGAACGCGTGAGGAGCGATCAAGACGGTCGATGGCGTCCCGAATTGCGGACGACTGCGGCCCGTCTCCCGCAATCCAGTAGTGCACGTCGTCGGGGAACTGGGGCATCACAGTGTCGACGAACCAGGCCGTGCCTTTGCGCCTCACCTGTCGCCCCACGCTGCAGAGCAGGAGGCCATCGGGGGGCGGCGGTGGGGGAGCAACCTCAACGCTCTGTTCGAGCGCCTGGCGGTCGGACGCAGGATCCGTCGGGGGTTGGAAGCGGTCCGTGTCAATGCCGTTGGGCACGACGCGGAGCATGTTCGGGGCGGCCCCGCGGTCGAGGCACGCCTGTCGGGTGGCGCGGCTCACGGGGAGCACGGCGTCGAGGGCGTCGAACACCTTCGGCACAAACCACTGGTAGGGCGGAAACGGCGTCGTCACGTCCAGGCCATGGACGATTGCTGCTGTCTTTACGCCGTGCCGACGGAAGAGGCCCTGAAGTGGAACGGCAAGCGAGGCTGTCACCATCGAGGAGAAGAGGACCACGTCCACCGCGTCGTTTCGCGCCGCGCGACCAATTTTCCACCCGGCCTTCGCGAGAAAAAACGGCACCTTCGCGTGCAGGGTGCGCCAGGCACTGCGGAGCAGCAGAGACTCGTAGTCGAGCGCGTCGGTGTCGGCAGCCGTCGCATCGAGCGATTCGTGCAGCTTCTGGGCAACCCGCTGCATGCCGCCCACATTCGCGAGGGGACGACCGTCGGGGGGAAGAGAGTGAGAAACGAAGAGCAGACGCACGGGGCAAGGCACCAACGAGCGGGGAGCAGTCTACGCGGGCACGCCTTCCGAGGCGAGGGACCTGGGGACCCTCTCAGAGGTTTGGGTGAGCACCTCGTCGTAGTACCGGTTCATTTGACGAAGAACGGCCGACCAAGTGAAGTCTTGCGCCCGCTCGTGGGCCGCTGCGCCCATGCGATTTCGGCGTGCGGCGTCTGCGATGAGGGTGCGCACCGCCTTCGTGAACGCCTCCCCGTCGCCCGGCGGACAGAGGCGCCCCGTGGTGCCGTCCTCGACGAGATCGCGGCTGCCGGCCGCGTCGGCGCAGACGGTGGGGAGCCCGGAGGCCATGGCCTCCAGGGTCACGTTGCCGAACGTTTCCGTGTCGCTGGGAAACAGGAAAACATCGGACGACGCGTAGGCCTGCGCGAGCGCCCCGCCCTTCAGAAAGCCGGTGAAGGTCGTGTTCGGAAGGCGCGCCTTCAGGTCCGCGCGGGCCGGTCCATTGCCCACGACGAGGCTGCGATGCGGCACGTCCTGCTGCTCCAGCCGCTCAATGACATCGGCGTACACGTCAAGTCCCTTCTCCCGTACGAGCCGACTCACGAATGCCACGACGACCTCATCGTCGCCGATGCTTTGGGCGTGACGCCAGGCGTCGGAGCGGTGCATCGGCGAGAAGCGCTCCGCGTCTACGCCGCGTCGCCAAAGGCGCAACCCCCCCGTGATGCCGTGGTTGCGAAGCACATCGGCGATGGCGACCGTGGGGACGTATACCTGCCGACACTGTCTGTAGAACGAGCGAAGGTAGCTCCAGACCGGCCGCTCCAGCAGGCCGAGGTAGTAATACTTGAGGTAGGAACTGAAGTGGGTGTGGTACGACGCCACGACGGGCGTCCCGGTGGACTGCGCATGGCGCAGCGCACGGTGGCCCAGCAGGTCCGGCGTGGCGATGTGGTAGAGCGTGGGGTCGAAGTCTTCCAGTGCCTGCCGCGCCGACGGCGAGAGCCCGAGGGACAGCCGGTACTCGGAGCGGCCCGGCAGCGGAACCGAGGGCGCCGAGACCAGCGTGCCGGCGTGGTCCTCGATGGCCGGGGTGTCTACTGTGGGGGCGAAGACGCGCCCCGCACTCCCCTGCCGTTCGAGATGGTCAACGAGCCGATTCAGGGTCAGTGAGACGCCGTCCGCGATGTGGTTGTAGGCCCCGGTGAAGAGGGCCACGCGCTTAGGGGGTGGGTGGGCCAAACGGTCGGGACGGACTGTGCCGGGGGAACGCGTAGCAGTGTCCATGCGGGCGTCGGGAAACGGTCGAGAACACGAGGAGAAAACGTTGTGGGCGGCGCGACGGGCAGGAGTTGAGAGCTCACACAAAGTTGTCGCTTACCCCTAGTCCCCAAAAGGCGCGAGGACCCGCACCGAGGTAACGCAGCGGATGTGTCTTTTCTGTTAACGCATCGAAGGACCGTCCACGGGGCAGATGCGGGCCGCGCCGTCGAGGAGCTCGCACCTGCAGCCGGGGACCCGGGGGCAGGGTCCGGGAGTTAGCGCCGTCCAGCGCGCCGGATCGCAGGCAGAGGGGCAGGCGGATCGGGGCGTGCTCACGGGCATCAAAAAGGCTCGGGACTGAGACTCGGGCACTCTCCTTCTCCCGAAAGGCGCACTGTCCGTTTCCGTTCCGCCCGCCGGACGAAAATAGGACCGTTTCCGACCCGCTTCCCCGAACCGATCCGGGACGGTAGGCATTCAAATTCCTCACGTCCACTGCTTTCGGATGCGTCCCCCGAACTGTCATGGCTACGACGACGGCCCCCCGCCCAACGATTGATGTGTCTCCGGACGCCCAACTCCACCTCCGCGAGCGGCGCATCTCCGTCGAGGAGTACTTCGCCATGGGCGAGTCCGGCATCCTCGGCGAAGACGACCGCGTCGAACTTCTCGATGGTCGCCTCATCGACATGCCCCCGATTGGTCCCTCGCACAGCCACGGCGTTGACGACTTCCTTGAGCTGTTCACGCGTCGGCTGTATGCAGACGATCCTCCTTCTGCCCGTGTTCGCGTCCAGAGTCCCATTCAACTCGACGCGTACGGTGCGCCGCAGCCCGATGTCGTGCTGTACGACCCAGAGATGCCGAAGGATCGGCACCCGCGCCCAGAAGACATTTATCTCGTTGTCGAAGTCGCGGACACCAGTGTGGAGTACGATCGCAAGGTGAAGGCCGACCACTACGCTGGCGCCGGTATTCCAGAGTACTGGCTCGTCGATCTGTCGGGGGAGGCGGTCGATGTCTATCGGCAGCCCGAAGACGACGGGTACGCGGAGCGCGTCCGCCACCGCTGCGGTGATGAGCTGTCGATGTCCACGCTGCGGGACGTAACGCCGATTCCTGTAGCAGAGATCGTAGGAGAGGGGGAGTAACGCAAAGATCCGTTCTACGCCCCAGTGAGGAGCACCTCTCTGTGCGCCGTTTCTGGCTTCGTTGCTCGAATGAAGTCCAGAGAGGCTTCCAGCGCTCCGCCCCTGTTCCTAGGCTGCTCTGCAGAAGCCGCCCCACGGCACCCCTCCGCCCCGATCAGTAGCGGATGCGGACCGAGACCGTGGCCCGTCGGCCCGGCAGGGAGCGTGCCCAGCGCGAGACCGAGCCCTTCTCTTGCGGCTCCAGGGCCCAGTCGGCGACGTTCTGTCGGTCGAGCACGTTGGCGACGCCGAGGCGGCCCTTCACGTTCACCCCGGCCCAGGAGTGCTGCACGCTGAGGCCCAGGTCGAGTCGGTACCGGGGCGGCAGGCGATGGGTGCCGGGGCGGTCCAGTTGGAGCCGTTCCCACTCCTCCTCGAGGTCCTGGGGCGTCAGGTAGGCGTAGTAGGCCCGGCGGTAGCCCCACGTGCGACCCCACACGCCTTCCCCCTGCGCCTCGACCGCAAGGCCGGCCCCAAGGGGCACCTCGGTGGTCAGGGACAGGCGGTGCGGCTCCGACCAAGGCACCGGCGTCATCCGCCCGCCGAAGCGGCCGGGGAAGGTGCGACGGGTCCGGCTATAGGCGTATCGCGCTGATCCGGTGAGGGCGTCCGCCTCGTACGTGGCGTGCAGCCCACCGCCGTACGAGGCTCCGCGGCTCGCCCCGAGGAACTGTGAGGGAGCGGAAGTTCCTTCCGGCTGCGCGGGACGATCCCGCAGGGCGGAATAATTAACGGCGAGGAGGTGCGACTGCCACTTCCGGTATCCCTCCAGATCCACCTGCCACCGCGGGGTCGGCTGCCACGTCAGGTCGGCGGCGAGATGGTAGGTGCGGGGCGGCGCAAGCGGGGCGGAGAGGGGGAGCCAGATCCGGCTCGTGGGCACGACCGCCGTGGCCCCGTCCCGGCTCAGGTCGAACTGCGCCGTAAACTGCCGGTAGAGGCCGCCGCGCACGTTGAGGCCGACTGTGCCGAGCCCGTCGAACGACCGGTCGTAGCGGAAGGCCGCTCGCGGCTCCGCGAAGACCGCGCGTCGACCCGGAAGGCCCGTCAGGCGAAGCCCGCCCTCCACCTGCGCGTGCGTCCCGAGGTCGACCGTCGCTTCGGCCGCGGTCCGCAATCGCATCGTGCCCGTCTGGTGCTGGAGGCGGGGCGCAAATGCATTGCCAATCCGAAACCGGCTGTCCTGATACCTCAGTCCGGCTGTCCACACGACCCCCACGCGCTCCGACAGCGAAACGTCAAACCGGCCCTCCACGTCCACCTCCGTCACCTGGTTCGCACCTTCCTGTCCGTACGCCGCCTGTTGGGCTGCGGCCATCGCCGGTGTACGCTCGGACAGCAGGGCGGTCTGAGGTGCCTCCACCTCGGAGTCGGTCACGCCTCGATAATGGCTCACGCTGGCCCGCAAGGTGCCAGTTGTCCGGGACGTTACAGGGGCCTCATAGCGAACCTGTGCGGCCGTATTCGACCACGAATACTCGTCGTGAGTCGGCAGCGTAAACGTCGACGCGCTGAGCTGAGAATCGGGCGTCCCGGTCTCATTCGGGACAGTCTGGACGCTTCGTCCAAGCACCAGGTCGGCCCCAAGGTGGCTGCCCCCATGGTAGGCAGAGACGTACAGCTGTCGGGCCGGGTCAAGCTCGAAGCGGGCGGCGCCGTGCAGGTCGTAGAAGCCTGCGCTCGGTTGCGTGCGGGCCCCTAGCGAACCGTCGGCGAAGGAGGTGTCAGTTGGCATCTGCGCCGCCGCGAGGACCGGATCGAGCGTCGACCAGCGGTCAATGAGATCAGTGAGGGCCACGTCCTGGTACACGTCCCACACGCTCACGCGCCCGGCCACCATGGCCGTGACAGGCGTTGATCCCAGCGTCGTCCTTGCCTGCAGCCGCGCATCCAGGCTACGCGGATCGATCCGCACCGCGCCGTACTGGACGCCGCGGCTCGACAGGTCGTGGTCCAGATCGAGGGTGCCGGAGAGGGCATTTCCGTGCAGGGCCCCAAACCCGGCCTTCCGGGCCGTTAGGCCGTCGAGCGCCAGCGGGCTGAAGGCGCCCAGAAGTCGTCCTGCACTCGCTGGGTTGCGCACCGGCACTCCATCGAGGCGCAGTGTGTGGCCTCCGGTGGGCCCGCCCTGGATGTGAAGATCGGCGTAGGGGGCCGAGGTGGTCACGCCGAGAAGGGCACTGGCGGCGTCCAGCACGTCGGGCACTGCGGCGGCTTCTCCCTCGCGCAGCGACCCTCCCGACACGCGGCCCGCTCTGCTCTGTGTCGGCGACCCCCCGTACCGGTCCGCGTCGATGACGAGCGAGTCGGCCACGATGGGGGACGGGACGAGCGCGGCCTCGTGGTGCGCCGTGGCGTTGGGCGGGACGTAGACGGTGGCCTCGTGGCGATTGTAGCCGAGGTGGGTCACCACGACCGTATGGGGGCCCGGCAGCAGGCCCGTCAGTCGAAACCGTCCCGTCGAGTCGGTGACGGTTCCCGCGAACGCTTGGGCCTCTGGCAGCCGGACGTGCGCGTTCGACAGCGGACGGCTCTCTTGTCCGCCCCGAACGATTCCGGCCAGCCGGCCCCTCCGAGGAGCCCGACGGACGGCCGGGCGGAGGATGTACGTCCCCTTCGATGTCCGGACGTAGTCAATGGGGTGCCCGTTGAGCAGACACCGAAGCAAGGCCTCCGGCGCCGCATCCTGGGTGATGCAGGAGGCCCGGCGGTTCGCTACGAGGCTCGCGTCGTACACGAGACTGATGTTGGCCGCGGCGGCGGCCTGCTCCAGGGCCTGCCCCAGCGGAGCGTCCTGGATGCCAAGGGACGTGGGCTCTCCCGCACTCGACTGGGCCGCACTCGACTGGGCGACCGCGCGTCCCCCAACGCCCCCGAGAAGCAGAACGATCAGAAGCCCAATCGTCCGATATGAGCCCAACGCATCGATCATGACGGCCGGAACGCGACGACAGGAAAAGACCGACGGGGAGGGAAACCGACGGGGAGGGAAACCGACGGGGAGGGGACCGGGCCGGACGGGACTACCGCGTGTCCGACGCCGCAAAAATCTCGAAGCCCCGGCTCGTGGGTCGGTAGTTCAAATCGCGGGCTGTACAAAGGTCGTGTAAAATGGTTTCGAGATCCGTCGACTCCGGATAGTACAGTGAAACGTGGGTTCGGGGCCGCTCCACAGACTCATGGAGCTGTAGGGTCGCGTCGTATCGGCGCTCGAGGTCACGGAGCACCGCCGTGAGCGGTTGGGCCTTGCGCCAGGCGAGCACGTGCTCGACGCTGGTGGACTGCGGCGGAGTGGGGCCGTCGGCCGGATCCGCAACGCGGCTCACTTGCCCGGGCGTCGACAGCACGACCTCCTGGTCCGGTTGCTCCTGAGACGATACCCGAACCTGGCCGTCGACCACCGTCACCTCCGTTTGGGGGGCCGCGTCGTCCCCGCTGTGGGCCCGCACGTTGAAGCGCGTACCGGTGACGACCACCTGAGCATTTGCAGTCCGAACCGTAAAGGGCCGTTCGCCGTCCGCCACCTCGAAGAAGGCCTCTCCGTCGAGCCGAACACTGCGCTCCTCGGCGTCGATCAGGGGCCAGGCCTGAAAGTCCCGTCGATGCGCGAGGGTCGTGCCGCTGTTGAGCTCGGCGGTCGACCCGTCGGGCAGGGGGGCTGTGCGCTGCTGGCCGGGAGGGGCCGTTACGGTCACGGGCTGTCGCCACAGCCAGAGCCCGCCCACCAGCACGAGCGCAGCCAGGGCCAGTCCTGCGGCGATCCGCCACTGCTGCCGCCGCTTCGGGGCGCGGGCGGGGCGCTCTCGTCGGCGGGACTCGGAGTCGGGGTCCGTGCGGTCGGGGGATGCGGGGTCGGCGCCATCCGCAGGCGTGGCGTCGAGTTCAGGACGGCGTCGCAGGAGAGCGGCCCACGCTGCATCGGAGTCGGCCTCCGTGCTCGCCGTGGCTTCGGCGGTGCCGAGCAGGTCCCACACCGCTTCAAGCTCAGCGCGCGTGTCGGCCGGCTCGTCTTGAAGCCGGTCCTTGAGATCGTCGGGCATGTGAGGTGTATCAGTGCTCATCGCGATCCAGCAGGTCGAGTTCGTAGTCGTCGATTCGCCCGCGCAGGTGCTTCAGGGCCCGGACGATGTGGTTGTTCACCGTCCGCGGCGAGATGTCCATCACCTCCGCCACTTCGTCGTGACTCAGGCCGTCGAAGCGGCTCAGCACGAGGGCCTCGCGTTGCCGCTCGGTGAGCTCGCCGATCCACTGCCAGAGCCGATCTTCGAGCCGCTGGGCACTGGCCTGCGCGTCGGGGCGCGTCGGTGGAGCGGGCTGAGCGGGCGTCTTCTCGCGCCCCTCCGCCTCCTTCTCGCTCCGCGTGCGCTGGTTGCGCTCGTAGTTGTAGGCCCGGTTGCGGGCGATGCGGTAGAGATAGGCCTCCAACGATTGATCCAGGCTTAGCGAATCGCGCACCTCCCACAGCCGGATAAACGCATCCTGCGTCACGTCCTGGGCGGCCTCCGACGACTGCGTGATCGACCGGACGTACCGGAAGAGCGGCTCGTACATTTCGTCGAAGACCTCGGCGTACGCCGACCGGTCCGATGCCTTCAGGCGCCGGCACCACTCGTCGAACGGACGGGCATCAGGCATGAGTATCCCGTGGAAGACTCCGAGTTGGAATCGGCAAAATTTAGCCCCGTGTTCCTTTAACACGCACCGCACCGCCGATGACCAGGGATCCTCCGTTACCGCTCGACCCAAACGTTCTGCCGGCCGTCGACGCGGGCCTGCCAGTGCGGCGGCACGACGATGGTGGTGTCGTACTGATGGAGGACTGCCGGCCCTTCGAATGCGTGGCCGTGGTGAAGGGCCTCGCGGGCGTAGGCGGTCGTCTCGGTCGGCCCGTCGGCGTTGAACCAGACGGGTCGGGTGCCGAGCACGGCCTCGTCGAGCGGCGCGTTGGTCTCGGGCTCCTGGGGCAGGGCCGGCGGGGGAACAGCGACGGTCCCCCGTCCTCGGAGGGTCACGATCTCCACCGGCTCGTCGGGGTCGGCGTGGCCGTAGCGCTGACGGTGCCGGTCGTGGAAGGCCTGGACGGTATCGTCGACGGCTGCGCCAGTGATCGGCGTCTCCAGTGGCACGCTCACCTCGTAGCTCTGCCCAGCGTAGCGCACATCGAGTTCGACGACGAGCTCCGGCGTTCCGTGATCGGCGAGGACCGCCCGCACCTCGCGTTCCACCGCATCGGCGGCGTCCTGGAGGGGGGCGGGGTCGTCGCGGAGGGAGGCGGCGCGGCTCAGCACGGCCCGGGACGCGTCGTACACCACGTCGGCCATGAGCAGGCCGAGGGCGCTGAGGACGCCGGGCGTGGGCGGCACCAGGACGCGCTCCATGCCGAGGGTCTCGGCCAGCGCCACGGCGTGGAGGGGCCCTGCCCCGCCGAAGGCGACGAGCGTGTAGTCGCGCGGGTCGTGTCCCCGCTCTACCGACACGCGGCGGAGCGCTCGCTCCATGGTCGTGTTGGTCACGCGGAGGATGCCGAGCGCGGCTTCTTCTGCCGACCGGCCAATGTCCGTCCCGATGTCGGCCACCGCCTCGCGGGCCGCTTCGGGGGCCATGTCGAGGGCGCCCTCGCCGCCCAGCACATGCTCGGCCTGGAGGCGCCCCAGGACGAGGTGCGCGTCGGTAACTGTCGGCTCGGTGCCGCCGCGCCCGTAGCAGACGGGCCCCGGTTCGGCCCCGGCACTCTCCGGCCCCACCCGCAGGCTCCCCCCCGCGTCGACGTGGGCGATGCTCCCGCCCCCTGCGCCCACCGTGTGCACGTCCGTGGCGGGCAGGCGCAGGGGGAGGTCGGCGATGGTGTGCTCGGTGGTGCGGGGAACGGCGCCGTCACAGAGGGCGACGTCGGCACTCGTGCCCCCCATGTCGAGCGTCATGATGCGAGGGGCATCGGTGTCCATCGCACGCCGGGCCACGCCGAGCGCCCCTACCACGCCGCCGGCCGGACCGCTCAGGGCCAGCCGGGCGGGCTGCTCCGCCGCGGGCCCGAGCCCAATGGTGCCGCCGCTCGACTGCATGACGCGGACACGCCGCTCCCCCAGCACTGCGTCGAGGCGCGTGAGGTATCGCTCCATCGTCGGCCGGACGTAGGCGTTGACCACTGTCGTGGCCGTGCGCTCGTACTCTCGGTATTCGGGGAGGAGGGCGCTGCTCCGCGTGATGGGCACGTCCGGTAGGGCATCCCGGAGGATCTCGGCGGCGCGCTCTTCGTGCTTGGGGGCTCGATATGAGAAGAGAAACACGAGGGCCACGCTCTCCACGTCCTGCTCGCCAAGCGTCCGCGCCACCTGCCGCACGGCGTCCTCGTCGAGCGGCGTGAGCACGTCGCCGTCGGCGCTCAGGCGCTCGGGAACCTCGTGGCGTCGGTCGGCCGGGACGAGAGGAGCGGGGCGCGACGGCTGCAGGTCGTAGAGGTCGGGCCGATTCTGCCGCCCGATGGCGAGCACGTCGGCAAAGCCCTCCGTGGTTACCAGCGCCGTGCGGGCCCCGCGCCGTTCGAGCAGGGCGTTCGTCGCCGTCGTGGTGCCGTGGACGATGGGGGCTGCGGGCTCTGTGCCGAGCCGACGGATCCCCGTCTCCACGGCCTTGTGTTGGGGATCGGTGGTGGGTTCCTTGTGAACCTGCAGGCCCTCGCCGGTGAGGACGACGAAGTCGGTAAAGGTGCCGCCAACGTCGACGCCGACGGCAGGGGAGGCACTGGGGGAGTCTGGGGAGGAGGGCATGGAACGCCGGGGCTGGGGCAAAATCTCTCGTCTCAGGGCCGTACTGACAATTCTCAAGAGACGAGGCCACCCCGAAAGATTCAAATGCATGCGGCCTGCCGTCTCGTCGGGCGCTAATTCGGAGCAAGCAGCCCGAGGAGAAAACGCCGATTGCCATCACGACGGAAAGGAGAGTCACACCGGCCACTCCTGCTGCGTCCAGGCCTGGTTCCAGAACATCCACTCGTATCGGACGCTGGTGGTAAAGGCCGTCTTGGCACGGGCGCGGGCCTCGTCGTCGGCTGCGTCGGCGAACCGCTGCAGGCGCTCCAGAAGATTGTCCATGTACTCGTTAAACTCCGGATCGCGGTACATGGCGAGCCACTCGGCGTAGGGATGGTCCTCCGGAATGGCGCCCATCTCGCGCTCCATGCGCTGGCCCAGCTCGATGTAGAGCCAGGGGCACGGCGCAATCGCCGCCACGGCCTCGACGAGCGTGCCGCGCTGCGCCCGCTCGATCATGTGGTTCTGATAGGCGCGGTTGTTCGGCGTAAGTGCGAGCTCCCGGATGTCTTCGGGGCCGTAGCCGAGCTTTTCGCCGTAGCCCTCGTGGAGCTCGCCCTCCACCACGATGGCCAGCCGGGCCGCGTCGATGAACCAGAGCTTATCGTCGGGGTCCGGACAGCGGGTGGAAATGAGCGAGGCGGCGTCGGCGAACGCCTCCAGGTAGCGGGCGTCCTGCATCTGGTAGAACTTGAACCGCTCGGCGTCGAGCTCTCCCTCGGCGAGGGCGTGCACGAATGGATGGTCGAAGGCTTCTTCCCACGTGTCGTCGGCGTGCTCAAGGCACGACTGGGCGAAGGGGGGAACCGTGAAGGCGCGGGACTCGATGGGGGCGGTGAGGGTGAAGGTAGCAGGCATGGCTTCGCAAGGTCGATGCAACGAGGGGCGAGGCGAAGCCAGAGGCGTGACGCCCACAGGACCAGGAAAGAGATGTGCTTTCCTGCGCCGGTATGAACCGGATCAGGTTCGGAGGGTCTCTCTCAGCCCGGCCGCCGCGTGGCGCCGAACACCCCTAGCTTCGGTACTGGAAGAAAAGAAGCGTTGGGAACAGCGTCTATCCCAAACGGCAGAACAGGGGACCGTCTCGGACGAATTTCCCGGAAACCTCCGGGGACGCCAGTCTAGCGGACGCTCCGAGACGTGCCCGAGCGCTTCGACCGAAGGAGGGAGCGGGAGTTTGGCGAATTTCAGCGCCCTGACCAAAGGGAGGAAGCAGTCCCCGGGCTATGGAGGTTGAGGGGCCTCCCCAACGGCAATCGCATCTTGGCCTGAGGCCTGATGGTGCCTCGATCCGGGGCGGTGTGTTCGTGCTCCCACGCGCCCTCTCACCCGCGCCATTCAGGCAGTTTCGTTGATCAGAGGCGGACGAGCCTCCACACCAAGAAGGCGATTTTTAACATACGATCGCCCTGGGGGCCTCCCCCGATTTTTTCACAGAGTCCCTTGCGGGTCATCCCACGTGGCCTTCCCCGAATGCTTTCGGGGCATTTTGAGTCAAACCAAAGTAGACGTCCCGCTTGAATGATCGAGCACAAAGCCTCGGCCCAGGCAGCCAGGCGGGCGGACTGAGAAGGCGAAGGGGAACGGCGCCAGAATAAACTTTAGGTCGCACTCCAACAGTGTAAGTTGACCGCGGAAGCGCCGCCTTTACGTGCAACGACCGCAGGCCGAAGGCTTTCGGCCGACAGACCGCCGATGAACGCCGAGAAACCGCCGTCTGCGGTCCGCCGTCGGTCGTTTTTCCGGAGGGAACGCAGTCCTGAGATTTCAACTCACAGGATCGAAATGCTGCCAAACTTTACGCCACTGCCTCGATCCTCAATCGTCGTCCTTCATACTGGCCTGTGGAAGCCGCACAGTAAACCGGCTTCCCACCTCTTTCTCCGTTTCTACGTCGATTGAACCCTCCATCTGCTCGACGACCTCCTTGGTCACCGCCAGGCCCAGACCGCTGCCCTCATACTCCCGGCCGAGTCCCTCGGAGGCCTGCTTGAACGCCTCGAATAGCTCCAGCACGGTCTCCGGATCCATCCCGATCCCCGTGTCCTCTACCTCCAGCACGGCGGCGTCCTTCTCTGTTCGGGCACGGACCCAAATCTGCCCGCCCGGCTCGGTGTACTTGATCGCGTTGCTCACCAGGTTCTGGAGAATGATCTGCAGGCCCTGTGGGTTGGCGCAGGCCCGGGTCGGCTCCGCCTCCGTCTCGGCCTCCAGGCTCACTTCCGCCTCCCTGGCCTCCGGCCTGTACTGCTTGACCATCTCCCTCGCTTCGGCGGCCAGGTCAACGGAAGCCAGATCAAGCTCCATCTCCCCCGCCTCCAGCTTCGAGAGGTTGAGCACTCCATTCAGGGTGTCCAGGAGGCGGTGTCCGCTCTGCTCAATCAAGCGCGAAAAACGGGGCACCGTTCCGTCCTCGGGACTCGCATCGCCGATCGCTTCGGCAAACCCGATGATTGACGTGAGCGGCGTGCGGATCTCGTGGCTCATGTTCGCCAAGAATGCGCTCTTGAGCTGGTTCATCCGTTCGGCCTCCTCCTTTGCCTCTCGGAGTTGTTCCTCCCGCTCGATCTGGTCAAGAACAACGGAGGCGTGGGTGGCCAATATGTCAAGCAGGCGGAGACCGAACCGGTCGACATCCTCCGTCTCGTCAGTTCCGAGATAAATGAGGGCCTGTTTCCCAACCGGAACGCAGACGGCAGCCTGAATGTCCCCGTAGTTGATTTCGTTCTGAAGGTCGGAAAGGTCCTCCACCACAACGGTCTCGCCGGAACGAAGGGCCCGGGCCCCAACGGACCCTCCCTGAACGTCGAGGCGCTGGACGGGGGGGGTCTCTAGGTCCTCCTTCATCGAAATCCACTCCGGCACAATTTCGCCGTCGTCGACGAGCGAGATGCCCACCAGCGGAGCGTCGAACGCCTTGGTCAGCAAGTCATGGATCCGGTCGCCCACCGCCTCGACGGAGTCGGCCGCCAGGAGGTGATCGGTCGCCCCGTAGAGCGCTTCAATCTTTTCCTCCCGTCTCCGGCGAGCCCGTTCCCGCTCTTTCCATTCCGTGATGTCGCGCACGACACGAACGACGCCCTCGGACCAGTTCTCCTCTTCGAGGGGAGCCACGACATGTTCAGTGTGAATGACAGAGCCGTCCCTGCGCTGCATCTGGTACTCTCCCCGAAAAATTTCCCGTCCTTCTAGCGCCGGTTCGCCAATGTCGGCGAGTTCCTCAGGCGCTTCGGGACGCTCGTAGAGCACCTCAGTGGACCGTCCGGTGAGCTCTTCCTTCTCGTAGCCGAGGATGGGTTCGACCGCCTCGTTGCACATGACGATGTGTCGATCCGAGGGGTCGACCACGAAGACGGCCTCGTGCAGGCTCTCGAGCGTCTTTTCGAAGAGCTGCTTCGTTTCTCGCAGTTCCGATTCGGCCTCCTTTCGCTCGGTGATGTCCCGGGTGATCGCCACGAATTGTGCCTGCCCCTCCAGGTTGAGCCGTCGAAGGTCTACCTCGACGGGGAAAGACGGGCCCTCCTTTCGGCGGTAGGTGCGTTCCCACCGGCGCCGGTCGCCCGGATCCATCTCCCGCCAGCGGCCCTGCGCCTCCTCGGGGGTGATGCCCTGGTCGAGGTCCCAGACCTTCATTTGGGTGAGCTCATCCGCCTCGTAGCCGGTTTTCTCACAGAGACGAGGATTCGGGGCGATGAGATTGCCCTCCAGGTCGTGGATGTGGATCATATCGGGAGATCCTTCGAAGAGCGCCTCCAGCCGGGCCGTGGTTTGCTGAATACGGTCCTCGTGCCGGCGCCGCTCCAGTAGCTGCTCCATCGTGCGGACGATCAGGGCCAGGTCCGCAGCGTCCGAGTCGCCGGACGGCTCTGCTCGCGACTCTCGATCGACGAAGCAAACGGTTCCGTACAACTGCTCCCCCACGACGACCTTCGCGCCGAGATACACAGACAGCCCGAACGCCTGGAAGGCCGGATCGTCCGCCAGGCCCTGCTCCGGCGCGTCCTCGACCGCGAGGGCATCATTGTGGGCGATGACCTTCCGGCAGTACGTGGTCGAAAGATCAGAGGTGTCTCCCCGGGAGATTTTGGGGTGCGGTCCGCTCACCTCCGTAATCGTGTGGGTTCCTTCGGCCGGGTCAATACGGACGAGGTGGCCGTTTTCGACATTGAACCACTCGGTCCCGAGTTGAAGGACGGATCGCAGTTTTTCGGATGTGCTCTGTGCCTCGTCGGCGAGGATCGCGCGGAGACGGGTCCGGGATTCCTGGTTGTCGGTCTTTTCCGCCAGGGACCCGCTGTCTCTCTCTATAGAGAAGAAGAAGCCGGACGAGGAGTCCGAGGAGTGCGGCGTACTGGTCATGGCAGTAGGAAATTACGGAGGAGCGAGTCCCCTCGTGGGACCAGCGCGTCGCTGGTTCTAGACTGTGGTTCCCGCATGTCGATACAAACCGTTCTTTCGACCAAGGTGGGACCCTTTCCACTTGAAGTGGTGATGAACGTTCCGGTGGCGTATGCCGAATTTCCTTTTGGGTAAAACGAGGCATCCACAAAGGAATCGTCTACTCAGCGTTTCACGCCCGCTGCGGGAAGGGTCCGAATCACCCCATCGGGCCCAGCATTGACGACGGGCGTCGGCCCGATCTCGGCGGTCTCGCCCCAGCTACCGTGGATGTGGCCGCAGACGGTGAGCACGGGCTCCGTTCGTTCGACGGCCTCCCGGACCGCTGTGCTCCCGAGCGATTTGCCCTTTGAGTCCCGGTCCACCGCGTCCTTGGGGGGCGAGTGGGAGACGAGGACGGCCCCGTCCGGACAGTTCGCCAGGAGGGAGCGAGCCTTCTCCTCAGAGAGGTCGTAGCTCCACGGCCCGAACGGGGTAATTGGCACGCCCCCGCCGAGGCCGTAGAAGGACTGGCCGTCGACCGTGACGCCGTCGCCGTGCAGCACGTGCGCTGCCGACCAGCCGGTGGCCGACAATTGCTCGGCAATCTCGCTCTCGGTCTCGGCATTGCCGGGCACGAGGACCGTCGGCGTGTCGATAGCAGAGAGCGTCTCGATGGGCGCCGCGAGGTTGCGACGGGCCACGCAGAAATCGCCGGCCCCGACCACCACGTCGACGTCCGCGGCACGAGCTACCAGATCACGGCAGGCGTCGAGGTCGCCGTGCACGTCGCTAAAGAGGAGGAGCTCCATGTTGCGTGTGGGTGTTTGGGCGTTTCTGCGTATGGGCGTGGAGCGTTTGTGCGTGGGATGTTTTGTCCGTGTAGCAACGCATGGCTGTGCGTCGCGGGAGAGTGCATTGTGCCCGAAGTCAGGATCCCTTTCGCTCAGCGGGCCCCTCCGCGACGGGCAGGGGACGGGCCGAGTTGCCCACGACACCGAGGCTGCTGGCGGCCATGGCGAGGGCGGCGAAGAGGGGATTGATGAGGCCGACCAGGATCGGCGGAGAGCTTCCGGGGGGACGCATCTGGACACTGATCTACGTCCCGTTTCAATTCGACATTGCGCTATTCCATTTCTGAGGACTCGCTCTCCCGCTCCCGCCCTTCGCGCACCCATGCATTGAGTTCAGCGCGCGTTACTCCCGTTCCGGGGACCGGTTCTACGTCGTCGAACGGAGATCCCTTCGGGGTGGGCCGGAGCGAAAATGTGCTTCCGTCGCGCCTCGTGATCCGGACCTCCCCCTCCCGCTCCGCTTCGTCAAGCACGGAGGAAAGATTTCGTCGAGCTTCGGAATACGTATAGACATTCATAGGTCACCTGACTGAGGATTAGAAGGCCGGTCGAGTAGGCGCCAGTTATTCGTAACGCTCGTCCCCCTCGATGACCTCGGGACGAAGCGCTATGCCACGCGTGCGGGCAATAACCACAGAGGTGCGGGCAATAGACCACAGAGGAAGGTCCGATGGGTCGTACCGGGACGGGTCGTACACCACCTTCGCCGTGTCGGAGGCGTAGCTCGCCTCCGCCTCGTGGATGCCCTCCGTCGACCTGCGAACCGAACACGTACCCCAGACGGACGGCCTCTTCCTCGGAAAACAATGTCCGAAGGCGCTGGGTCAGTTCGGAAATCGCAGAAGTCTCCACGGCACGTCGAAAAAATGATCGGTCACGGTTTCCCTGAAACCACTTCGGTTCTCCTTCGATCCCTGGAGACGTGCTGGAGTACGGCAATCGCATCAAATGCTCTTACCCCGAAAATACCGCTCCGGGCATTCTCTGCTCACAGAAACACCCCCATCGTCGCTCTGAGCTTGACTCAGAGCCCATCCGACTGTACGAAAAGTCCCAATCAGTCGATCGGATCGGCTCCAAAGCAA
>PXTN01000090.1 GCA_003022565.1 Bacteroidetes bacterium QS_3_64_15
AGTTGATTCAGCCGGTGGCGTTGGAGGAGGGACTCAGGTTTGCGATTCGGGAGGGGGGGCACACGGTCGGGGCCGGGGTCGTGACCGACATTCTGGACTAGGCTTTTTGGATTGGGGATTGAGAATCCTTCTGCATTCGAAAATCGACATTGACAGATGGCTTCGCAGCAGGACATCCGGATTAAGCTCAAGTCGTACGATCACACGCTGATCGACAAGAGTGCGGAGAAGATCATCCGCACGGTGAAGTCGACCGGGGCGGTCGTGAGTGGCCCTGTGCCGCTGCCGACCGAGAAGAAAATCTACACGGTGTTGCGTGGGCCGCACGTAGACAAGAAGAGCCGCGAGCAGTTTGAGCGGCGCCACCACAAGCGCCTGATTGACATCCTCTCGTCGAGCAGCGACACGGTGGACTCGCTCATGCAGCTGGAGCTGCCCAGCGGCGTGGACGTTGAAATTAAGGTGTGACGCTTTCGCGTGTTTTCCGGCCGGTTTTGCCTGTCGTTGGGGCGCTCCTTCTTTGCTTCGGGGGTGTTCTGCTCGGTGGCTGCGACAGTGCGGGCTCCGAGCGGGCTTCGCTCTACCAGCGCCTCACGAGCGAGGGATCCTGGACGGTAGAGCAGCTCAGCAGCGACGAGTTTGACTACAAGAGCAAGCTCAAGGAGCAATATCCTCAAGGAGTGACGATCACGTTTCGGGGGGGCGATGGGGGACAGACCTACCGAATCGAGACGCCTCGCTCGGCTGACTCGACGGAGGTGCTTGCCGAAGGGGCTGTTGGCCTCCCCGGCGACAATGTGCTTCAAATGGCATCATTCGGCCGGTGGACATACGAATTTGAGGCGAGCCGAGCGGTGTTTTCGCTCCAGTTCGGGTCCCGGGCCGTCCTCCGGACGCTTTTTTCGTCGGGGAGCCGGAATGAAAATCTGGAACTGACCCTGGCGCCCAGCGATGACTAGGGCTGCCGCGACGCTTTTTTACGACGGACGTACCATTGCACGGAGACCAGAACCATGAGTAGCGGACTGATCGGGAAAAAAGTCGGAATGACAAGCGTCTTCGACGACGAGGGCAACAACGTGGCCTGCACGGTCGTGGAGGCGGGGCCCAACGTGGTGACGCAGGTAAAGTCGGAGGACCCCGACGGCTACAATGCGGTGCAGTTGGGCTTCGAGAACATGAAGGAAAAGCACACCACGGAGGCCATGCAGGGGCACTTCGCAAAGGCGGGATGCCCGCCGAAGCGCGTGCTCTCCGAATTCCGCGACTTCGACCACGACGTGGAGCTCGGCGACGCGGTGCGCGTGGAGGATGTCTTTCAGGAGGAGGAGCGCATTGACGTGGTCGGCGTGTCGAAGGGGAAAGGCTTCCAGGGCGTCGTGAAGCGCCATGGATTCAGCGGGGTCGGGATGAAGACCCATGGCCAGTCCGACCGCGAGCGACATCCGGGCTCCATCGGGGCCTCGGCGGATCCCTCGCGCGTGTTCAAGGGCATGAAAATGGCCGGGCGCACCGGCGGGGAGCGCACGAAGATTCAGAACCTTCGCGTCGTCCGCATCCTGGAGGATCAGAACGCAATTTTGGTAGAGGGCTCCGTGCCCGGCGCGAAAAGCGGCTACGTGGAACTCCACAAGAAGACCGGCGAGGGCCACTAGGAACAGGAGTCGCGCCGAGCGTATCGACCACGACTGCACACTGTTGACGCCACGGAACCATGGATGTTGCGATTTACCAGGACGACGGGGTCGAGTCGGGCGAGACGGCCGACCTCGATCCGACCGTCTTCGACATTGAGCCGAATGATCACATCATTTGGCTGGACGTGAAGCGGATTCAGGCCCATGAGCGCCAGGGCACCAGCAAGACGAAAGAACGGAGCGAGGTGCGCGGCTCCGGTCGGAAGCTCTACCGCCAGAAGGGGACCGGAAACGCCCGGGTGGGCGACGCTCAGTCGCCCATTCGCCGAGGGGGCGGGCGAGCGCACGGCGCCCGTCCACGCGACTACACGCACGACTTGAACAAGAAGGAGAAGCGACTGGCGCGGCGCTCGGCCCTCTCGTACAAGGCGGCGAACGAAAACATCCGGGTTCTCGAAGACTTTTCGCTGGACCGACCGGACACCCGGGCGCTGATCGACCTTTTCGAGTTTCTCGACGTGGCCGGCCAGGACATTCTGTTTGCCACCACAGAGGTGGAGCGAGAGATTTACTTGAGCGCTCAGAACCTGTCGGACGTGAACGTGCAGGAAGTCAACAGCATCAACACCGTTGACATCCTCGACGCCGACGTGGTCCTCCTCCAGGAAGGAGCTCTCGATTGGCTTACGAGGGTCCTCACGACGGCCCCGACGGTCGAGTTGGAGGCCTGAAAAGTTGCGGACATCCGAGCACCTGTTGTACATCCCACGAGCAGCGCCGACTCATGAGCAAGCGTGTACTGATTCGCCCGTACGTTACCGAAAAGACCACGCAGCAGATGGAGGAGGGAAAGTATTCCTTCATGTGCGGCCTCGACGCCACGAAGCCAGAAATCCGGAAGGCCGTGGAGGACCGGTATCCGGGCGTCGAGGTGGACGATGTGCGCACCCAGATCGTCCCGGGCAAGCGCCGCCGTCAGTTTCGAGACGGCAACATGATTGAAGGACGGACCTCGGGCTTCAAAAAAGCCATTGTGGACCTCGATCCGGAGGGGGAGCAAATTGACTTCTTTGAGGGGATTTAGGCCCCGTCTACCCTTCGCAGCACTCCTCATTTGAACTGCCGACGACCCAGCACCATGTCGATTAAGAAGCGAAAGCCGACCATAAACAGCCAGCGGCAGTACTCGGTCGACGACAAGGACGACGTGACCACGACCGAGCCGGAGCGCAGCCTGCTGGAGCCGCTCACCAACAGTGGCGGCCGCAACAACCAGGGGCGGATGACGATGCGCTACCGGGGCGGAGGCCATAAGCGTCGCTACCGGGAGATCGACTTCAAGCGCAGCGATAAGGACGGCATTCCCGCGACGGTGAAGACGATCGAGTACGACCCGAACCGATCGGCCCGAATTTCCCTGCTTGCCTACGCCGACGGGGAGAAGCGATACATCATTGCTCCGGACGGCCTTGAGGTGGGCGACACGGTGATGAATGGGCCGAAGGCACGGCCCGAAGTCGGCAACTGCCTGCCCCTGAGCAACATCCCCCTCGGGACGCAGGTGCACTGCATCGAGATGCGGCCCGGGAAGGGTGCTCAGTTGGCGCGATCTGCGGGCACGCACGCCCAGCTCACGGCCCGCGAGGACGAATATGCGACGCTAGAGCTGCCCAGCGGAGAGACACGCCTCGTCCCGGCGCGGTGCCGGGCCACCGTCGGCACCACGAGCAACGTCGAGCACGAGAACGTGAAGCTCGGCAAGGCCGGGCGCAAGCGTTGGCTGGGCCGCCGTCCACGCACTCGTGGTGTGGCGATGAACCCGATCGACCACCCCATGGGCGGCGGGGAGGGACTGAAGTCCGGCGGCCATCCCCGATCGCGCAAGGGCGTCCCGGCCAAGGGCTACAAGACCCGCAAGCGCAACAAGGAGTCGAACAAATACATCATCCGGCGTCGCACAGAGTCAGACGAGCAAGGAAACGGGTAGCAATCGCCCCGGTCCTTAGGGCGTACTCCACGCTCCTGCGAGCCGCTGCACTTTAAGATCCAAATAGATCAGCCATGCCCCGCTCTCTCCGCAAAGGCCCGTACGTATACTACAAGCTGCAGCGCAAGGTCGACGCGCTCAACGAGTCCGACGAGAAGAAAGTCGTCAAGACGTGGAGTCGAGACTCCATTATTACCCCAGACTTCGTCGGCCACACGTTCGCCGTTCACAACGGGCATCAGTTTATTCCGGTGTACGTGACCGAGAACATGGTTGGTCATAAGCTGGGAGAGTTTGCCCCGACGCGTACGTTTACGGAGCACTCGCAGGCCAAGGTCGACCAGCGCATTCGCAAGCCCGGGCAATAGCATTGATCAACAGCATTGATCCAGCACCGGTTTACGCTTTCCCGGCGCAGGGGACACTACGCCCCGCGACCGTCCTTCATCCCGCAAACTGAACGACGAGACATGCAAGCACGAGCCGTCCGCAGGCACATTCGGAGTTCCCCCCTCAAGATGCGCCGCGTCATCAACCTCGTACGTGAACGGAGTGTGCCCGAGGCGGTCGCGATTCTGGACTACATGCCGCAAAAGGTGACCGGCGTCGTCGAGAAAACGATCCGCTCCGCCGTGTACAACCTGATGGACCAGTACGACGAGCGGTTTGACGAGGGGGCGCTGCAACTGAAAGAGATTCGGGCCGACGAAGGCCCCACCTTCCAGCGCCATCAGGCTCGTGCCCGGGGGCGCGCCGCGCCGATCCGCAAGCGCACGACCCACCTCAAGGTGGTCGTGACGGTGGAGGAGGACGAAGCCGAGGAGGCCGTGTAGACCCGGCTTCCCGACCTGACATCACACTGCTTTCTGCACTAACAACTACGAGGTACACACCCGTGGGTCAGAAAACACACCCCATCGGCTTCCGCCTCGGCGCCATCCGGGGTTGGGACTCGAACTGGTACTCCGAGACCGACTTCCAGGACAAGCTCGTCGAGGACGAACAGATCCGCCGCTACTTGCACACGCGCCTGAAACGGGCCGGTCTGAGCCGGGCCGTCATCGAGCGCACCCCGGAGCGGGTCATTCTCACGCTTCACACAAGCCGTCCGGGCGTTGTGATTGGGCGGGGGGGATCCGAGGTGGAGAAGCTTCGCGGAGAGCTTGAGACCCTCACGGGAAAGGACATCCAGATTAACATCAGCGAGATTAAGCGCCCTGAGCTCGACGCCACGCTCGTGGCCAAGAACATCGTGCAGCAGCTGGAGGGACGCATTTCGTTCCGCCGCGCCATGAAGCAGGCCAAGCAGGCCGCCATGCGCATGGGGGCGGAAGGCGTGCGGATCCGTGCGGCCGGGCGACTGGGGGGCGCCGAGATGGGACGACGCGAGGAGTATATGGAAGGGCGGGTGCCCCTCCACACGATCCGCGCCGACATTGACTTTGCCCAGGAGACCGCCCGCACGATCTACGGCACCATCGGGGTCAAGGTCTGGATCCACCGGGGCGAGATCCTCGGCCAGCCCGACCTCAGCCCGAACGTGCAGGCTCAGCAGCGCAAGATGAAAGAGTCGCCCCAGCAGCGCCGCCAGCGCCGCGAAGGCGGCTCCTAGCCCCCGAGCCCTCACGTTCGAGGCCGCACGTTCCGAGACGAACCTACACTCACTCCTACCGTCCGACGCATGCTTGAGCCGAAAGAGACAAAACACCGAAAGGTCCAGCGCAACCAGGGCCGGAAGCGCAATAAATACGCCGTCAAGGGCACACGCCTCAGCTTCGGCGATTTTGGGCTGAAGGCCCTCGAAGAGGGAGAGCTCACCAGCCGCCAACTGGAGGCGGCCCGCGTAGCGATCAACCGCTACCTGAAGCGGGATGGAAAAGTGTGGATTCGGGTCTTCCCCGACAAGCCCGTCACCAAGACGCCCGCAGAGACGCGCATGGGGAAGGGGAAGGGCGAGCCCGAGTACTACGTCGCCCCTGTGCAGCCCGGCAACGTGGTTTTCGAGGTCGGGGGCGGGGCGGACGAGGAGAGCGCCCGGGAGGCCCTGCGCCTGGGCAAGCACAAGCTGCCGATCAAAACGAAATTTGTGGTCCGTCCAGGCTCCCGCGCCGAAGAGAAGTAGACGAGGCGACGCCTGCGTTCGCGGACCGTTGAACCCAACCTGTTGAGACCGATGGATGCCGATCAGATTCGAGACTTGAGCATCGCGGAGATTGAGACGCGCATCGACGAAGAAGAGGATCAGCTGGAGGAGCTTCAGTTTCAGCACGCCATCCGGGGACGGCTGGAAAACCCGATGCTGCTGCGGACCAAGCGCCGCCTCATTGCGCGTCTCAAGACCATTCGCAACGAGAAGCAAACCGCCGAGGAGGCCGCGTAGCCGTCGCCGACCCCCGATGCACGAGTCCCCATTCAGAAGAGCAATTTGCCGATAGGGTCTTATGGAGCAGACTGAAGAGCACACCGAAGAGCACGCCGACGAGCCGGACGAGCCGACCGTCGATCGCAACGACCGCAAGGAGCGAATTGGGGTCGTGGAATCCGCGAAGATGGACAAGAGCATCACGGTCTCCGTCCGCCGCCAGATGAAGCACCCGATGTACGGGAAGTATCTGGAGCGGTCCTCGACGTTTATGGCCCACGACGAGGAGGACGAGGCCCGCGAGGGAGACACGGTTCGGGTGATGGAAACCCGGCCCATCAGCAAAAATAAGCGCTGGCGCCTCGTCGAGGTCATCGAGCGGGCCAAGTAGGACGGAGAGTGCTGGAGGAGCAAGTGTCGGACGCCGGCTCGGTTGACCGAGTGGAAGGCTCCGGCCCCGTGCCCCCCTGCGGTTCTCCGCGTAGCATTCGAGACTCGTACCCCGAACCTGGAAGGAAGCCATGATACAGCAAGAAACGCGACTCAACGTAGCCGACAACAGCGGGGCAAAAGAGGCGCAGTGTATCCGCGTCCTCGGGAGTAGCGGTCGTCGCTACGCCGGCATTGGGGACCAGATTGTGGTGTCCGTAAAGTCGGCCATTCCGAGCGGAGAGATCAACAAGGGCGACGTCAGCCGGGCAGTTGTCGTGCGTACGGCGAAGGAGACGCGCCGGGACGACGGCACGTACATCCGCTTCGACGAAAACGCGGCCGTCCTCGTCAACGCCCAGGAGGAGCCGGTCGGGACGCGCGTCTTCGGTCCCGTGGCGCGAGAGGTCCGGGAGAAGCAATTTATGCGCATCGTCTCCCTCGCCCCCGAGGTTCTGTAACGGGCCTCCCTTCCCAGGAGTGCGCCCCGCGCTCGGGAGCGCTCCATGTTTCACCCGGTCGCACATGCGAACCAACCGATTTTCCCGAAACCCATGGCGCAAAAAAAGCTGCACGTAAAGAAGGGCGACATGGTCATGCTGAACAAGACCATCACGTCCGCCAAGTCCGCCGGTCAGGACCGCGAGAACGGGTACGTCGGAAAGGTCCTGAAGGTCTTCCCCGACGAGGACCGGATCATCGTGGAGGGGGTCAATACCCGCGTCTTCCACGAGAAGCCGAGTCGCTCGAACCGGGAAGGAGGGCGCATCGAGCGAGAAGCGCCCATTCACGTGTCGAACGTCAATCCGATCGACAGTGACGGCAACCCCACGCGAATTGGGCGGAAAAAGGTGGAGGATCCAGAAACCGGGAAGTCTCGCTGGGTCCGATACGCGAAGACCACCGGGGAGGAGCTCGACGAGTAGCCCATACGTGGCGGCCCGGCGAGGCGTGAAGCATTGATGTATGGGGAACCGCCTTCGTAACTTACCGATTGTCAACGTCTGCGGTGTCCTAGCGCCTCTGCGCAGGGTGCCCGCATCCTCGGCGCTTTCGCCCGAACTCCCGAGTTTTGACTGCTGAGCTATGGCCGATATTCCCCGAGTTCAAGAACAGTATCAGGAAGAGGTTCGGCCGACGCTGGTCGACCAGTTTGGGTACGAGAACCCGATGGAGGTTCCGCAGCTGAAGAAAATTTGCGTCAACAGGGGGGTGGGGGAGGTGTCCGAAAATCAGAAGGCTCTCGACGATGCCGTCGAGGAGCTCCGGCAGATTACGGGGCAGCATCCGTCGGTGCAGCGCGCGAAGCGGAGCATTGCGAGCTTCGACGTACGGGAGGGAATGCCCGTTGGGGTGAAGGTGACGCTTCGGGAGGAGCGGATGTACGAGTTTTTCGATCGCCTCGTGACCCTTGCGCTCCCCAACATTCGGGACTTCGAGGGGGTGCCGGACCGGAGCTTCGACGGACACGGCAATTACACGCTCGGCATCGATGAGCAAATCATCTTTCCGGAGATCGACGTTGACAACGTTGACCGCATCGATGGCATGGACATTACGTTCGTAACCGACGCTGAAACCGACGAGGAGGCGTACGCGCTGCTCAAGGAATTGGGCATGCCGTTCGTCCGCCGCGGAGATGAAGAGCCCGCGGAAGCGTAGTCGCAACTGCCCCACAGGGGCTGCGCTGCGTGCGCGCTTGACCCAGGACAGATTTCAATACACTGACAGCATGGCCAAGAAAAGCTGGATCGCCCGCGAGGAGAAACGGGAGGAGCTCTACGAAAAGTACAAAGAGAAGCGACAGCGGCTGAAGGAGGAGGGCAAGTGGGTTGAGTTGCAGAAGCTCCCGCGCAACTCGAGCCCGGTTCGCCAAAACAACCGGTGCGAGCTGTGCGGCCGAGTGCGCGGATACCTCCGTAAGTTTGGCGTCTGTCGCATTTGCTTCCGCGAACTCGCCCTGGAGGGCAAGATTCCGGGCATCCGGAAAGCGAGCTGGTGAACACATTTTCGATTTTGGATTGCGGACTCTGGGTTGTATTTGAGCCAAAGTCCCCAATCCAAAATCTGACACCAACCCCCAAAATCCGTATGAGTGGTATTTCCGACCCCGTATCGAACTACATGGCTCGCCTCCGAAATGCGCAAGAGGCCGAGCAGACTTACGTCGACATCCCGGCTTCGAAGCTGAAACGGGCAATGACGCAGATTCTGCTCGAGAAGGGGTACGTCAAGAACTACCTCAACATCGACGACGAGAAGCAGGGCCTGCTGCGCGTGTACCTGAAGTATGATGAGTACGACCAGCCAGCGATCCGGTTGATGGAGCGCGTGTCGCGGCCCGGTCGTCGAGAGTACGCGGACTCCGACAATCTGCCGGAGGTTAAGAATGGCCTCGGGATCGCCATTCTCTCGACCTCGCGAGGCGTGATGAGCGACAAAGAAGCGCGGCGATTTGGGGTTGGCGGTGAGGTGTTGGCAAAGGTCTTTTAGGCCGCACCCCCCGTTGGCGGGCGCCTCCATATGCCCATCCCTATTACACGAGACGAACCTGCGATTCTATGGCTCGAATAGGAAACAACCCAATCCCATTTGACGACGAGGTTTCCGTCTCGGTCGACGACGCGAACGTCGTGACCGTGGAGGGGCCGAAGGGAACCCTCAGCGAGCAAGTCGATCCGGAGATGACCGTGGAGGTGCACGACGACCACGTTGTGGTCCGGCGGCCCACGGATCAGAAGCGGCACCGCTCGCTCCATGGCCTCAGCCGCTCTCTCCTTGTGAATATGGTGGAGGGGGTGACGGACGGCTACAAGAAGGAACTGAAGATCATCGGCGTTGGGTACCGGGCGCAGATGTCCAACGGGGCCCTCGAGGTCTCCCTGGGCTACTCTCACCCTATCTTCTTTCTCCCCCCGAGCGACATCTCCGTGTCCGTGGACTCGGACCGGGGGCAGGACGATATTATCATGGTCGAGGGCATCGACAAGGAGCTTGTGGGACAGGTGGCGGCGAAGATTCGAAGCCTCCGCCCCCCCGAGCCGTACCAGGGGAAAGGCGTGCGCTACGTTGACGAGCACGTGCCCCTCAAGGCCGGCAAGACAGCCGCCCGTTAGAACACGCCCTGTCCGTCTGAGACGGACTCGGGGCCTCGTTTCGATCGAAAGACCACAAAGGCACAGCGGTTATGGCAAAGGGAAAGAAGGAAAAAGTCGAACGCCGGCAGCGGATCCACGACAGCATCCGGGAGTCGATGTTTGGGACGTCCGTGCGCCCGCGGCTGTCGGTGTACCGGTCGAACCAGTACATCTACGCGCAGCTGATTGACGACATGGAAGGGCACACCCTCACCTCGGCCTCGAGCCTCGCAGACGACGTGGGGGGGGAGACGCCCGTAGAGGAGAGCCGCGCCGTGGGTGAGCTTCTCGCCGAGCGGGCGCAGGAGGAGGGCATCGAGAAGGCGGTGTTTGATCGGGGCGGGTACAAGTATCAGGGGCGTGTTCAGGCTCTCGCCGAAGGCGCCCGGGACGGAGGACTTCAGGTGTAGCCGCGTGCTCGCTTGACCCCTGAACTCTTTAGCACATTCCTACACACGGAGCATTACTACAGACATGGCGGACCGAAAAGAGCGCAAGCGCGTCAACGCCGAGAAGCGACAAGAAAACTGGGTGGATCGACTCGTATCGGTCAATCGCGTTTCGAAGGTCGTAAAGGGAGGACGTCGGTTCTCCTTCAACACCGTCGTGGTCGTCGGCAACGAGGATGGCCTCGTCGGCGCGGGGCTCGGCAAGGCCAACGAGGTGTCGAGCGCCATTTCGAAGGGGGCCGACGACGCGAAGAAAAACGTGATTCGGGTCCCCCTGCGCGACGGCACGATTCCTCACAAAGTAGTGGGCAAGCAGGACGCCGGAGAGGTCCTCCTGAAGCCGGCCGCCCCCGGAACCGGCGTGATCGCCGGGGGAGGCGTGCGGGCCGTGCTTGAATGTGCCGGGTACCGGAACGTGCTCACGAAGTCCATCGGGACCTCCAATCCGCACAATCAGGTAAAGGCCACCATCAATGCACTCGCGGAGACGGAGGACGCCCTGGAAGTGGCTCGCCGTCGCGGCATTCCCTTGGAGAAGGTGTTTAACGGCTAACGCGCAGGACCGCAAACCGGAGACGCATCGAGGGGATGAGCACGCTCAAGATTCGTCAAGTTCGCAGCACGAACGAGTACAGAGACCATCAGACGGCGGCCGTTCGAGCACTCGGCCTGCGTCGCATCCGAGACACGGCTGTTCACGATGACACGCCCAGATTCGGGGCATGATTAACACCGTCGATCACCTGATCGAGGTCGAAGAGATCGACGAGGAGGGGGGACACGAATATTGCATGCCTTAGGGACGAGATTAGTAACGGACTCATGGATCTAAGCAACCTTAAGCCGGCGGAAGGCGCCACCCATTCTAAGCAGCGACTCGGCCGGGGGGAAGGCTCCGGGCGTGGGGCACACAGCTCCACGCGGGGCACGAAGGGACAGAGCAGCCGCTCGGGCGAGAAGAACCGTCCGATTTGGTTTGAGGGCGGGCAGACGCCCCTGTTCCAGCGCGTGCCGAAGCATGGATTCAATCAGGAGCCGTTCCGCACCGACTACCACGTGGCCAACGTCCGGCGCCTGCAGCGGCTCGTGGACGAGGGGCGCCTCGATGCAAGTGAACCTGTCACGCCGGACGTTCTCGAAGACCTCGGTGTCGTCCGTGGGGCCGACCTCGTCAAAATTCTAGGAGATGGGAAGTTGGAGGCCGCGCTTGAGGTGACGGCCCACGCTTTCAGCGACTCGGCTCGCGAAAAGATCGAAGAGGCGGGCGGATCGGCGACCGTCGCTGACGAGTAGTCGGTCGATGCCGGGTGACGTTTCCGTCCCTCGGTGGCATACGCACCAAAAAGGCTAATTCATGGCTGGTTTTGCCGAAAGCATCCGTAACATCTGGAGTGTTCAGGAGCTCCGCGAGCGGATCCTCTATACGCTCGGGCTCCTGATCATTTATCGGCTCGGGACGCATGTGACGCTCCCGGGGGTGGACGCCGCTGCGCTTGCACAGGTGCGGGCGCAGGAGGGAGGGGGCGGACTGTTTGGGTTCCTCGACATGTTTGTCGGGGGTGCCTTCAAGCAGGCCGGAATTTTTGCGTTGGGCATCATGCCGTACATTACGGCCTCGATCATCATCCAGCTGATGGGGGCCGTCGTGCCCTACTTTCAAAAATTGCAGCGAGAAGGGGAGGAGGGGCGCCGCCGCATTACGCAGCTGACCCGCTACGGCACGATTGGCATTACGGCCCTCCAGTCGATCGGATATTCCATCAACTTGCTGGCCGGTGCCACGGGGCGGGCGGTCGTCATCAACTCCACGTTGTTTACGATTACCACCGTCATCGTCCTCACCAGCGGGACGGCCTTCGTGATGTGGCTGGGGGAGCGCATCAGCGAGGATGGCATCGGGAATGGCATCTCGCTGATCATTATGATTGGCATTATTGCTTTCCTGCCCCAATCGTTGATGAATGAGATAAGCCTGATCGGCGACAACATCTTCATTCTGCTCGTCGAGATTGGGATTTGGGTCCTCGTCACAGGATCGGTGGTCCTTGTGTCGCAGGGCATGCGGCGCATCCCCGTGCAGTACGCCAAGCGGGTGACTGGACGGAAGGTGCAGGGGGGCACCACTCAGTATCTGCCGCTTCGGGTGAACGCGGCGGGCGTGATGCCGATTATCTTCGCGCAGTCGATCATGTTCATCCCCTCGACGATCGCGTCGTTCTTCCCCAATAATCCGACAATGCAGCAAATTGGGGCCTGGTTTTCGGACATTAGCAGCCTAAGCTACTCGGCCCTCTTCTTCGTGGTGGTCGTGTTCTTCACCTACTTCTACACCGCGATCACCGTCAACCCGCAGGAGATGGCGGACACGATGAAGCGGCAGGGAGGCTTTATTCCGGGCATCCGTCCGGGCAAGCAGACCAGCGAGTTTATCGACACGATTCTGACGCGCATTACCTTGCCAGGCTCCCTTTTCCTGGGACTTGTTGCCATCTTCCCCGCGTTCGCCATGCGGGCGGGGGTGTCCCAAGGATTTGCGATGTTTTATGGCGGAACGAGCCTCCTTATCCTAGTGCAGGTCACGCTCGATACTCTCCAACAGATTGAGAGCCACCTGCTTATGCGCCACTACGACGGCTTCATGAAGAGTGGCCAGATGCGCAGCCCCCGTCAAGGTGGGGGCATATGATCCCTTCGCGATCGAAGCGACGTTCGTATGCGGTGGTTTTCCCACCTCTGGAACTGGATCTGGAAACCCTCTATGGTTCACCTGAAGAGCCAACGCGAAATTGAGCGACTGCGCGAGAGCGCGGACCTCGTCGGGCGCACGCTTGCCGAGGTGGCCCGCCACATTGAGGTGGGAACCACGCTGCGTGAGCTCGACGCCGTCGCGGAGGACTACATCCGAACACATGGGGCCGAGCCTGCATTCAAAGGATATCAAGTAGGTGATAATGTCTTTCCGAACACGCTTTGCACCTCGGTGAACGATGCGGTGGTGCATGGTATCCCAGACGGGTACGCGCTGCAGGACGGCGACTTGCTGTCAATCGATTGCGGCGCGAAGCTGAACGGATACTATGGCGACTGGGGATACACGTTCGCCGTGGGCACCATCGCCGATGAGGACGCAGCCCTCTGTCGGGCTACGTACCGGGCTCTGCTGAAAGGGATCGAACAGGCTGTCGCCGGTCGGCGCGTGGGGGACATCAGCCACGCCGTCCAGTCCCACTGCGAGGCGCACGGATACAGTGTCGTGCGGGACCTCGTGGGACATGGCATCGGACAGAGCCTGCACGAAGACCCATGATCAATCGGGGCACCGCTCAGGTTGGGACCGACGCCGATGGATGGACCGTGCGGGCGGCCGACGGCCTTCCGTCGGCGCACTACGAACACATGGTCGTGGTGCGGGACGGAGAAGCCGAAGTGCTTTCGGACTTCAAGTGTATCGAAGACGTTATAGAGGCTCCATATAAGATCGACGCTCTCAAAGAGACTACTACTCGCTGATGGCAAAAGAAGAAGCCATTGAGAAAGATGGGGAAGTCATCGAAGCACTTCCTAATGCTCAGTTTCGGGTTCGTCTCGAGAACGGTCACGAGATTCTCGGCCTCCTGTCCGGGAAGATGCGAATGAACTATATCAAGATTTTACCGGGCGACCGGGTCAAGGTCGAGATGTCTCCGTATGACCTTTCCAAAGGCCGGATCGTATATCGCTATAAAAACTGAAACATCCGGTTGAGGGGGTCTATGGTCCTTCGGGTAGTGCCGAAGGGTGGGCCTGGTGCACGGGGAGACTGTGCAGTAACTGCGCGGATTGTCGAACGAAACCGCTAGATTGAGACATGCCAAGGATTGAAGGAGTCGACGTACCAGAGGACAAGCGAGGCGAGATTGCGCTGACCGAGATTTACGGAGTGGGTCGCTCCCGGGCCAACGAGGTTCTCGAAAAGGCCGATATCGGTGAAAGCAAGCGGCCCCGCGAATGGACCGAGAGCGAGACGAAGCGGGTGCGGCGCATCATCGAGGAGGACTACACTGTCGAGGGACAGCTCCGTACCGAGGTCCAGATGAACATCAAGCGCCTCAAGGACATCGGGTGTTATCGGGGCAAGCGGCACCGCGAGGGGCTGCCGGTGAATGGACAGCGCACCCGGACGAACGCCCGAACCCGGAAGGGCAAGCGCAAGACGGTAGCGGGCCGGAGCCAATCCACCGAAAAGAAGTAGCATCCTGCATGTAAGATTTGCGGATCGGCCGAGATTGATCTTGGGCCGGTCTCCTTTCCAACCAAACATTCAGTATTCTTATGGCTAACGGAGACGATGGGGGCGGGAAGCGAGCGCCTAGTAAGAAAAACGTCGTTGTTGAATCGAATGGTCGAGCGTACGTGAAGGCCACCTTCAACAACGTAATCGTCACGCTCACCGACCAGTACGGAAATACCATCTCCTGGGCGAGTGCTGGGAAGATGGGCTTCAAGGGGAGCCGGAAAAACACGCCGTATGCGGCGCAGAAGGCAGGAGAAGCCGCTGCGAACGAGGCGTACGATCTCGGGCTCCGCCGTGTGGACGTGTACGTGAAAGGACCGGGATCGGGGCGCGAAGGGGCCATCCGGGCCATGTCGGAGGCAGGCCTCGAGGTGGCAAGCATTCGCGACGTCACGCCCCTCCCGCACAACGGCTGCCGTCCCCCGAAGCGCCGCCGCGTCTAACCATTTGGGATTTTGGATTGCGGATCTGGGATTTGTTACCGAGGGCCGCAATCGATCCAGAATCGGAAATCTAAAATCGAAAATCGAAACATGGCTCGATACAGAGGTCCGAAGCAAAAAATTGCCCGCCGATTTAAGGAGCCCATCTTTGGGCCCTCGAAGGCCCTGGAGCGGAAGCCGTACCCCCCCGGCCAGCATGGGCAGTCCCGTCGCCGTCGGGAGAGCGAGTACGCCGTACAGCTGAAGGAGAAGCAGAAAACGAAGTACACGTACGGACTGCTCGAGCGACAATTCAAGAATCTGTTTGACAAGGCGTCTCGCACGCAGGGCGTGACGGGCGAAAAGCTCCTGATCCTTCTGGAGTCCCGGCTCGACAACACTGTTTTCCGGATGGGCATCGCCCGGACGCGCCGACAGGCGCGACAGTTCGTCGCGCACCGGCACATCATGGTGAATGACGAGGTCGTCGACATCCCCTCCTTCGAGATGTCTCCGGACGACATCGTGTCCGTGAAGCCGAGCAGTCAAGACCTGGAAGTCATCCAGACGAATGTTGAGCGTCGGAAGCGGACCTTCTCCTGGGTGGAGGTCGATCGTCAGGAGATGAAAGGGAAGTTTATTGACTACCCCAACCGGGAAGAGATTCCGGAAAATATTGACGAGCAACTCATCGTCGAGCTCTACTCGAAGTAGGCGCGCATGACGTAGGCGCGCCCGACGCTGGGCACGTCCGACGCATCGAGCGCACGGCTGCGCGTTCGATCCACACACGATCGCTACTCCTTACAATTTGCTGATTCGAGCGTATGAGTAACCACGGGCTTCAGATGCCAGACGGCGTCCAAGGCGAGGACGTCTCCGATTCCGAAGGTCAATTTGTTATGGGTCCGCTTGAGCGGGGCTACGGAGTAACCATCGGCAATGCCCTTCGCCGCGTGCTACTGTCGTCCCTCCGCGGACTCGCCATCACCGCCGTGAAGATTGACGGCGTCCAGCACGAGTTCTCCACCATTCCCGGGGTCACGGAGGACGTGTCCGACATCATTTTGAATCTCAAAGAGGTACGGCTCCGCGCCGACGAGATGCGGGAGGGGCACTTGCACCTCAACCTCGAAGGGCCTGGAAACTGGACGGCTGAGGACATCGGAGAGTCCACGGCGGAGTACGACGTGCTGAACCCGGGCCAGCACATTGCCACGCTGGCCGAGGATGCCGTCGTGAACGTCGACCTGCGAGTCGGACACGGGCGCGGCTACGTCCCGTCCGAGGAGAACAAGAATGAGGATGACCCGATCGGGGTGATTGCGGTCGACTCCATCTTCACCCCCATCAAGAACGTCAAGTACGAGGTCAACCCCACCCGCGTGGGGCAAAAGATCGACTACGAAGAGCTCGTCCTGGACGTGGAAACCGACGGCTCGCTCACGCCGGAGGAAGCCATCACGGAGGCGGCCTCGATCCTGCGCGACCACGTGAGCTTCTTCATCCAGCTCGAGGAGGAGCCCGAGCCGGTGGTCGAGGAGCAGGAGGTCGACGAAGAGGTCAAGCGCATTCGCGAGCTGCTCGCCCAGCCGGTCGATGAGCTGGACCTGTCGGTGCGCTCTCACAACTGCCTGAAGGCGGCCAACATCAAGACGATCGGGGATCTGGTTCGCCGTGAATCGGACGAGATGCTCAAGTTCCGAAACTTCGGCCGGAAGTCGCTGCAGGAGCTCCAAGAGGTGCTCGATGAGCGGGGCCTCCACTTCGGAATGAACGTGGAGGAATATGTCGAAGAGAAGAAGGCCTCTTAAGATTGTCGGCGGCACGCGGGACTGCTCTTTGGCCGTCAGATCCCGCCCCGCACATCGTACCTAGTCACCTGTCTCGGAAGGCCCATGCGACACCGCAAGAAAGGAAAAAAGATTGGCCGCACGTCGTCCCACCGCAAGCGTACGCTGCAGGCCCTTTCGAACGCGCTCATTGAAAACAAACGCATCACCACGACGGTGGCAAAGGCGAAGGCCCTTCGCCCCTTCGTGGAGCCGCTCATCACGCGTGCCAAAGAGGACACGCAGCACAACCGGCGCCAGGTGTTCCGGCACCTCCAGAACAAGGAGGCCATTCAAGAGCTCTTCGACGAGGTCTCTGAGCGTGTGGGCAATCGTCCCGGCGGATACACCCGCGTCATTAAGCTGGGACAGCGGTCCGGCGACGGTGCGGAGCTGGCGCTGGTGGAGCTCGTGGATTACAACGACGTGCCTCCGGCCGATACAGGAGGGGGCGGCTCCGGTGGGACGCGCCGGGGCAGCGGCAAGGGACGTCGCCGCCAGACTGAGAAGGAGCAGGACTCCCAGGCGAAGGACCCATCGGCCGAGTCCAGTGAAGACGCCGCGGAAGACGTTGCCGAGTCGGCAGCCGAAGATGAGTCGGCGGAGGGCGAAACGTCCGAGGGCGAGATGTCTGAGGGTGAAGCCGCAGAGGATGCCAGCGACACGGACAAGAAGTAGAGAGGCCGCCGGGAGTCGTCTCGGCACACACGTTGAGTGAAGGATTCCTGCGGCGCCGTGAGGTCATCACGGCGCCCTTTCTACTGTGAGAACCTGTTTAGCGGACTGTCTCCGGCCTGCGACTTCGTGGATCTCGTGCAGAACGGCTTCTACACTCGCCCGGTAGCGCCGCTACAGGGCTCGTTTGAGCGCCGTTCGTGCACGTCGACCACTGT
>PXTN01000091.1 GCA_003022565.1 Bacteroidetes bacterium QS_3_64_15
TCCGAATCGGCCTCTGCCCCGCCCAACATCCTGGTGCTGGTGGCCGACGATGCCGGATGGCGCGACTTTGGGGCGTACGGCCACGAGCACATCCGAACGCCGAATGTGGACCGGCTCTCCGAGACCGGCCTGACCTTTCAGCGAGCGTTTCTCACTACCCCGCAATGCAGTCCCTCGCGCATCAGCATGCTGACCGGCAGGTATCCCCACGCGACCGGCGCGGAGGACTTGCACATGCCTCTTCCGGAGGACGAAACCATTCTGCCGACCTTCCTGCAGCGCGCCGGGTACGTCACCGGCATTATGCGAAAGCGCCACCTCGGGACAGCCGGAAATGAGCAGTTCGACTGGTACGACCCGGCCGAGGACCACGACTTCGGGGCCTTCTCCGAGTTTCTGGCCTTGGCCCAGAAGGACGAGCGGCCATTCTTCATGTGGGTGGGATTCCAGGACCCGCATCGGCCGTATCCGGGGGACGCCATTGAACAGCCCCACGACCCGGACAGCCTCGTTGTCCCTCCGTACCTTGCCGACACCCCCTCTACCCGGGACGACATCGCGGCCTACTACGACGAAATCGCCCGGATGGATGCGAACATCGGCGGGTTCGTTGAGGAGCTGGAACGTCGCGACCTTCGGAAAAACACGCTGATTGTGTTTTTGAGCGACAACGGCGCGCCGTTTCCGCGGGCGAAGGGGAGCCTCTACGATGCGGGGATCCGTACCCCTCTCATCTTCAACTGGCCGGGCACGGTCCCTCCCGGGCGGTATGACGGCCTTGCAAGCGTCATCGACCTGGCGCCCACGCTTCTGGAGGTCGCCGGACTGTCTCCCCCCCAGACCATGCAGGGGCACAGCATCGAAGAGGTGCTCCACGACTCCTCGGTGCCGGGACGGGAGTTTGTGTTCAGCGAGCGCAACTGGCACGACACCGACGCGCACATGCGGAGCCTGCGGACGGACCGCTACAAGCTGGTCACGAATGGATACCCGGACCGTCCCTTTCCCATCGCCGCCGACATTGGCGACAGTCCGGCCTGGTTCGACCTGCTCCAAAAGAAGCGCGCCGGAACACTAACCGAGCCGCAGTCTCCCCTTTTCCAATCTCCGCGCCCGGCCGTGGAGGCCTATGATCTGAAGGACGATCCGTGGGAGGTGCGGAACGTGGCGGGGACCCCCGAACACGACGCCATGATCGACAGCCTGACGCAGCGCCTACATCAGTGGCAGCAGAAGACCGGCGACTTTCCAGCGACGCGCCGGACGCGGGCAGACCACACAGATCGAGTGACCGGCGTGTGGTACCGGCACGACATTCCGCCGATGCGCAACAAGTAGCTCTCCTCCTCCCACTGCCGGCGCACGGACCGCATTCAGCCCTGCGCCGCTGTCTTCCCAATCACAGCGCTCCGAACCAGTCGCCGGCCGTCTCCAGGTCCACGTTGCCACTCGTGACGAGCACGCCCATGGCAACCAATAGGCCGAGTGGGAAGCGGGCTACTGGTTCGACCCTCCAATCCCGAACACTGACAACTCGACTCGGGCTGGGGAGCGGGAGGGGGGGTTTTCAGGGTCGGCGTGCGGCTCTCTCGCCCTCAGTCCCCGGCGACGACAAGGGTGCCGCCGACAACCATCAAGGCCCCAACCACCGTAAGCAGGTCGGGCACTTCCCCGAAAAACAACGCCCCCCACACCGCCGCGAATACGATCTGGAGGTACGTTACGGGCATGGCCCGCCCGGTCCGCGCCCGGCTGAGGCCTTCGGTCAGGAGCACGAGCGCAATCTGCCCGGTCACGGCGACCCCGCCAATCAACAGCAGCCACTCGTAGGGAGTCGGCCACGGCATGTCGACCAGCTCGATCGTCGGGAGCGACCCAATCGTCGCGACGAGCGGAAGGTAAAACACGACGACCGTCGGATGCTCGCTCGTGCGCAAGGCCCGGACAGTCGCGTAGCCGGCCGCCGCGAAGATCGCTCCCAGTACGGTAACGCCCACGTAGATGAGGTTGAGATTGCCCCCTCCGCTTCCAAACAGGACGGTCGGCTGGGCGATCAGGCAAATGCCCCCGAAGCTGAGAAGCGCCGCCCCCACTTCGCGGACGCCGAGTTGCTCTCCGAGGAACGCCGCGGCGAAGAGGGCCGCCAGCACCGGATTTGAAAAGAAAATGGCCGTTGCGTCGGCGAGAGGGAGCTTCGTGAGTGCGAGGTAGAAGCAAATCATGGCCCCGAACCCGAACAGGCCCCGCACCACCAGTAGGCGACGGCGACGCCCCCAGGGCGAGACCCCGGCCCACCGGGCCGCCAGATAGCTGTAGACCAGGGTGGCCGCGCTGCGGACGAGGACGATCTGCTGACTGGGAAGGCGCTGGCCGGTGAGCTTAATAAACAGCGTCATGAGGCTGAAAAAGAAGGCCGCGCCTCCCATCCATAACAGACCCGAGGCCGGGAGCCGGGCGGACACGAGACGCTCCATCGATCAAGGCCGTCGTGGGGAGCGGGACGAGAAGAATGCCTTGTTTCTGTTCTTAAGATGCATACACATACTGATGTGTAAGGAAGTTCGTGAACTGTTTCCGCCTATCGTGCTCGGGGGACGACCGGTTTTGCATGCGGGCGTACGGACGCGGGGGTCGGGAGACGCGGGGACGCGCTCCGGACGGCACGGTCTCTGGGTCCCCCCGCGTTCTCCCTGCAAAGCCGAGGGCACCGAAGGGTTCTCGAGAAGTCGGGTTCGTTCAGATATTTTCTCACACATCGGCAAAGCATACATCAAGTGGTCCATTTCGGCGTTGAGGGGCCGGTGCGGGACCGCAGAGGGACAGCCTCTGGGGACGGTCCGTTCATCCTGCGAGCAGGCCGGCCAGGATGAACGCGACAGCCGCTAGGCCCGCCTGCGTGAGCGCGTACGGCATTTGCGTGTTGACGTGGTCCACGTGGTCGCACGCGGAGGCCATTGACGAGATGATGGTCGTGTCGGAGAGGGGCGAAGTGTGGTCGCCGAAGATGCCCCCCGACAACACCGCCCCCAGCATCAGCGACGACGGGAGGGCGATCTTTACGGCCAGCGGCATCACCACGGGAATGAGGACGGCAAAGGCGGTCCAGGACGAGCCCAGCGTGAAGGAGACGAAACTCGTCACCGCGAAGACGAGCACCGGCATCCACCAGGCCGCGCCCTGCTCCCCCACGAGCTGCACCACGTAGGCGCCCATCTCCAGCGCCTGCGACACCTGCCCGAGCGCAAAGGCGAGCACCAGCAGTAGCGTGACGGGCACGAGGCCAGAGGCCCCCTTCACGACCCAGTCCATCGAGGTGCTCGGCGTGAGGATGGGGCGGCCCTGCCAGAGCGGCTGCGGGATCGCGTACAGCAGGAGCGCCGCGCCCAAGGCCGTGCCCACCGCCCACAGGACCGCCGTGGAGCCGCTGCCCTGCATCAGGTCGCCGCCGCCCGTGACGTAGAGGCCCACGAAGATCATGGCGACCATGACGGCCACCGGGATCAACAGGTGACGCGCCCGCGGCGTCACGCGCTCGGGCGGCTCGATGCGGGCCACGTCCTCCTCGATCATCGGCTGCGCGTCCGGACGCAGAACCTGTCCGGTCGCCTCGGCCCGCTCCTCTGCGCGGCGCATGGCTCCGAATCCCCACCCCGTGAGGGCCAGCGCGAGCGAGAAGCCGATCGCGAACAGCGCGAAGAAGTTGAAGAGCACCGCCTTCGCCAGCACGGCCACGGCGGCCCGCGACAGCTCCTGGGCAGTGAGTAGACCCAGCACGAACGCGCCCCATCCGTTGAGCGGAATCGACATGCAGACCGGCGCGCAGGTGGCGTCGCAGTAGTAGGCGAGCTTCTCGCGGGGCAGGTCGAGGCGGTCGAACAGCGGGCGGCTCACGGCGCCCACCGTGAGCGACGAGATGTTCGACTCGACGAAGATCACCACGCCAATGCCCCAGGCCAGCAGTTCGGCGCCGCGCCGACTCTCACCCCATCCGCGCGCTCGCGCCCAATCGATGAAGCCCTGCACCCCACCGGAGACCTGCACTAGCGCCACGAGGCTGCCCACCAGCAGGCAGAAGACGAGGATGCGGGCGTTGCTCTCGGTGCCGAACACCGCCACGATCTGATCGGCAAGCTCCCGGAGCCCGAGCACTGGATTGCCGCCGGCAAGGATGGTGGTGCCGAGCCAGAGGCCGGCGAAGAGCGACAGGTAGATCTGACGCGTCCACAGCGCCAGCCCAATCGCCACGACGGGCGGAAGCAGAACGATCCAGTCCATCTACAAGGTCGGCCAGTGTGAGGCGAACGCAGCGAACGACCGTGCCGGGCCCGGCGGCTTCGATATCGAGCTTAGAAGTATCGTAGTCCGACACGTTGTACGTCATCAGATATCGACAGGTATGCTCTGATGCACAGGCCAGATGCGGCACATCGCTCCACGCTGCGTACGGCCGGTACGCTCGCACGATGTCGTGGGTGGGTCGATCGTCGTCAGGGCACGATCTCTCTTTTCAGGCTCCTCCTCGTCAAAACAGTAGATACGACGCGTCCACGAGGGGCAACGACGGGGATCATTGAGATTGGTTCGACGCCCGACTCGTGCGATCGGCGTAGAGCTCGTCCCGATCAAACTCGTAGACTGCGGGAAGCCGGTGCCGGTCAGCCAGGTCACGCGTGTGCTCCAGAAGCCGTTCGAGAGCGGACCGGCGCCGGGCTGTCTCGGGGGACGTTTCGGCGAGAAACGCGTCGAGGGCCCGGCGCGCTAGCTCCGCCTCGGAAACGCCGAGCGAGCCTGAGCCTTCAGCGCTTCCTCCTGCGCTTCGGTGACGTAGAGTTGTTTTCGGATCATGGCCACACCGAACATACGTCTCGTATATTTTCAGGTGGGCTACAGGCAAAGAGAGGCCGACGTTCCTTCGCCACGGCCAGCAGTCTTGTCGCTCGACGCCCTGTGAGTGTCTGTGTGGGCGCGAGAACGCCGTACTCGCTGTGGAACAACACCGTCTCGGTGTAGCTATCCCGACACGCCATTTCCACAAATCCTGCCGCCGACATGCCCGTCACGAAACAGCAACGACAGGCCACCCCCATCAGTGTCGTCGAAGACGTGGTCGGCGACGGATTAGTGACGATCTACGTTACAACCCGTCACCCGCTCTCGGGGAATCACCTCGACGGTCCAGCGCTGGTCGTGATCGTCGACGAGCACCGTACGGACCGCCGGAGTTACGTCTCCGAACTCACGGCGGAAATCCCTCAACGAACGGGTGCCTACCACGAGGTCTTCGTCTATTCGGAAGAGGAACGAGACAACCTCACGCTTCGAGACGGAGACATCGTGGAAATATGAGCTCATTTCCAGACGCGATTCAAGCTGCTCAGCCGCATCTCGACGCAGCGGAGTTCTGTTTCGACCACGACCGCGAGGGCCTGTCCGCCTCGGAGGGCTACTACGCGATGTTTCACGCGATTCGTGCTTGGGTCCTGTTGGAGGAAGGAGAAGCGCCCGGGACGCACAAGGGGATGGGGCTGTTTGTGCATCGTCGAGTTGAAGAGAATCGGCTCGATGAGCGCCTGAGGGACCACTTCCATGACGCCAAGGCCTCACGCGAGCGGTGGCACTACGAAAACCTCGGCCCCCTCCCAACGGCAGAGATGTTAAAGATGCTGAAAGCTGCCGAAGAACTGATCGGGGGCGTTCTGATCCGCGGCAGATCCAGTTCGTCGTAGTGCCCGAGCGGGCCCGGTTGGAGAGAACCGGATCGGTCAGCGATCCGCTGCGCGCCTCGCCCTTGCTCGACGCTGCTTCCTCACCCGCCGCTCGTCGCATGCACCTTCAGCTCCAGCACGTGGCCGCGCGGGCTGCGGGTGGCGGCGTGGAGCATGTGATCGGCCAGCTCGCGCGGATCGATCCAGGTGGACCGGTCGGCGTCGGGCATGGCGTCGCGGTTAGCGGGAGTGTCCACCACGCCCATTGGGTAGAGGACCGTCGTGCGCAGGCCGGCCTCCTGTTCTTCGTTCCCCAGCGACTTCACGTACGAGGCCACAGCCCCCTTCGACGCCCCGTAGAGCCCGGCCTCGGCCTGCCCCTCCAGCGCCGCCGGCGCGGACACGCCGAGCAGAAAGCTCTGCTCCGCCCGCGTGAGAAGGGGCACGGCGGCGCGGGCCGTGTTGAAGAGGGTGCGGAAATTGAGGTCCATCATGTGCTGATAGTCGTCCGTCGTGGACTCGACGGCCTGTTGCATCGCAAAGCCGCCCGCGATGGCGAGGACAGCGTCGAGCGCCTCGGCCTCTTCCCAGAGATCCGCGAAGGTCTCCATCGTGGCCTCCTCGTCGGTCAGGTCGGTGTCGAACACTTGCGCGTCGGGAAATGAGGCCTCAAGGGTGGCGCGGTTCTCGTCGCCGTAATCGATGAGGGCGAGGTCCCAGCCGGCGTCGTCGAACACTTCGGCGGTGACGGAGCCGATGGCCCCGGCGGCTCCGGTGAGGGCAACGGTGGGCATGGCGGTCGAAGCGTTTTGACGAAGAGCAGCGCGTGTGCGCCCTCAACGTATCGACTGGACGCGCTCTGGTCAACGATGTCTCTCCTTCCTGATTTCCGACACAGCCCTGGTGTTCTGACCGTGCGCGGCCGTGTGGGGCTTCTTTCCCGCAGTCGTCGCCATTTTTTCGCTCGGCCCACGTGGTTTTCGACTCCTTCTCCCGGTTGCGTGCGGCCAATTCCTCTAACCCGGTGTTCTCACGAGAGGCGTAGCGAGGCGCAAGAGGCAGTCCACGATGCCATGTGCGCACCGCAGGCGATGCCATGCATCATCGAGGAGTAAGAACGAGCAGATGGGGCCGCCTCCGAAGCCGCAGCAGCGTCCCGCGAGAACTCCGGGCTAACTTCCCGGAAAACACGCCGCTTAGGAACTTTTTACCTCATCTCGGGTTTTAGGCGCGGCAGAGCGGTTGACTACGTCCTCTCTGCTTCGCCAATTGGGATAGACGATCAACGAGGACATCTCGCTGTGGGGGAGTTCCTATCTCTTCTCAATCCTTCGACGTGCAGCGGGACCGTCCCCGGATATCCAGTATCACGCCTCCAGCGCTGGGACGTAGGGTGACTCATTTTGCGCACCCGGTCCCATTCACTTCCTCAGAAACGCTGAAGTGCTACTATGACCGCACCAGCCCCCTCCGTCTCGACGTTTGAATCTGGGAGCGCTTCCAAAAACGAGTTGTCCCGTGTTCCGATCCTCACTTTGGATCGTGAGGGCACCATCCAGCATTCGAACAAGCCCGCTCGTCGTGCCCTCGAATATTCATCTGAGGACTCGATCGACCCCTGTTTCTTCTCGCACGTCCACGGCCGGAACCTACAGCGCGTGATGCGCGACCTGGCGCACATGGTGAACCATCGAAAGCAGCGGGCCCGGTGGCTCCTGCGCCTGCGCACCGGGAACGGGCGATGGCGGTGGTACCGAGCCATTGCTCGAAACCGGCTCAACCACTCGAGTGCCGCCATTCGGGTGCATCTTCGCCCGCTGTAGCGCGGTATCAAGGCTCATTTTCCAGATCATGGCGCCTTATCCCCAGCGCGCTGCCGAGGATGACATCGAGAAGAGTGATGCGTGAAACGTGAGGCGTGAGGGTGCTTTTTTCACGCGTCACGGATCACGCTTTACGTTCCGTCCGGTCGAAAGCAACGTTGCCACTTGCCAAGATTTACGGTTGACAGCGCAGTAGGCGCCCCTACACTTCGTTCAGGGCACTCACGGAGGTCTCGGTGTGAACGGCCCGAATGGCCTCGGCAAATCGGGGGGCTGCATCGCAGACGCGGAGCCGCTCCGCCGCTCCGCCGGTCAGCTGAGGGGCAACAGTGTTGGTTACGAAGAGGGCATTCAGGGGAGCGTCGGCGATGCGCTCGTTCGCCTCGCCAGCGAAGAGGCCATGGGTGGCCACGGCGTACACGGTCTCCGCCCCACCCGCGGCACACGACGCGACCGCCTGGCTCAACGTCCCGCCCGTGCTGACTAGATCGTCGACGACGATGGCGATGCGCCCGTCCACGGAGCCGACGAGCGCGCCGCCGGTCACCCCCTCGTCTTTCCGCATCTTCTCGACGAACGCCGTCGGCACCTCCCGGTCCAGGACGGCGCTCAGTCCCTCTGCAAACTTTCCAGCCCGCTTCACGCCCCCCTCGTCCGGGGACACCACGATCACCTCTGCGTCGCCGACCACGTCATCGAGTTGGTGGACGAACAGGGGATGAGCCTCCAGGTGCTCGGTCCGTGCGCGGAACGCGTTTTGGAGCACGGCGAGGTTGTGGACGTCCATGGTGAGGACGCGGTCGACCCCCACGGCCTCGAACAGTCCGGCCACGTAGCGCGTCGTCACAGGTCCCCGCGGCTGGGTTTTGCGGTCCTTTCGCTGGTAGCAGAGGTAGGGGAGGACCGCCGTGACGCGCCGTGCCGAGGCGTCGTGCAGGGCCCCGAGCATGAAAAGCAGGCGGCACAGCTTGTCGTTGACGCTCCACGTGTCGTCTGCGTAGAGGGACTGGACGACGAAGGCGTCGCGTCCCCGCACGTTTACCTCCGGGCGCACCTCGTGCTCTCCGTCTGTGAAGGTCTGCTCGTGGTGATCGTCGAGCTCGGTGTCGAGCGCCGCGGCGACGGCCGCCCCAAAGTCCCGGCTCTCGGAGAGGGCGAACAGACGGAGGTCGAGGGACATGAAGGCTGCTGTGTGGATCGGGAATTCGGGGAGCGGCAGAAGACGCGCCGGCACCCAGGTGCGACTCGGAGTGCGTGACGCGTGAGGAGTGATGCGTGAGGAGTGATGCGTGATGTCAGTTGACCAGCATCCTCACGCATCACGTTTCACGTATCGCTTCCAGTAGAAGGGAAAAGCGGAGTTACAGAGACAGGCTCTACAGCGTCGGGAGAAGATTCTAGTCTTGCCCCTCCTTCAGGGCCCGCTGTACGAGCTCGTCGGCCGATTGAATACCAGCATTTTCACGCAGGACCTGGCGGATGGCGCGCTCGGCGTCGGCTTTGTTCAGGCCCAGTTCCGTGAGGGCCTCCAGGGCATCGGCTCGGGCTTCGGCCCGGGCGTCCGATCCGCCGCTGAGCGGCGATGTGTCTTCGAGGACGTCCAGGTCCGCGAGGGGATCGCGAAGCTCCACAATGAGGCGGTCGGCCGTTTTCTTGCCCACCCCTGAGATTTGCGTGAGACGGCTCTTGTCCGCCTCCATCACGTGGTCACGCAGCTCGGTGGGGCTCATCGACGAGAGGGCCGAGAGCGCCAGCTTGGGACCCACGCGCGACACGCCGGTCATGGTTTCAAAGATCCTCCGCTCCGCCTTGCTGGAAAAGCCGTACAGCGACTCGTCGTCCTCGCGGAGGTAATGATACGTGTGCAGGGTCACCTCCTCGTCGGTATCCGGAAGGCGCTCATAGGTAGAGGTGGGTACGTGGACCCGGTAGCCGATGCCGTTCACGTCCACGAGGGCCGACTCCGGGTCCTTGTCGACGAGCGTGCCAGAGACGTAGTCGATCATTGTGGCGTGGGAGGTGTGGTGCGGGGACGTGGGGGAGGCAGACCCCCCACACGCCCGTGCGCCCGGACTTACGACGACTTCTCTGCACGCTTCGCGTCGATCGAGATCTCGGTGTGGGGCACCGCTTCGAGCCGTTCCTTGGCGATCGGCTCGCCCGTCACGCGACAGATGCCGTAGGTCTTGTTGTCGATGCGCTCCAGGGCCCGATCGAGGTAGCCGATGTATTTCTGCTGGCGGGCAATCATGAGGTGGAGCTTCTCCCGCTCCATCGCGTCGGTGCCGGCGTCCGCCATGTGGATACCGTACGCCGTGTTGTCGTCGGACTGCTCATTGGCCTGATCGACCTGCTTCCGCATTTGCTCGATCTCTTCCTTGGCCTCCCGGCGGCGCTGGAGAATCAGCTCGCGGAAGTGCTCCAGCTCCTCGTCAGAGAACGGCGTCTTGCGCTCGGGCTTTCCATCCTCTCCCTCTCCCGACTGTGCATGGAGGGGAGCGTCCGAAGTCTCGGTGTCGGAATTGGACGTGTCGTTCGCCATGTCTCTCAAATCGGGACTCTGAACGTGAATGCGCGAGTGGTGCCCCGGACAACGCTAGACGGGCCCCTCAGGCGCCCAGTGCCTCGCCGGCCTTGGTCCGCCGGACGCCGATTGTGAGCTGCTCGTCGTCGATTTCGAAGGTCTCGACTGCCTCCCCGGTCGGCGCATCGGACGGCTGCAACTCCAATGCCAGGGTCTCGTTCCGGATCCAGTCGCGGTACTCCGCGACGGCATCGGCAATCTGGGACGACCCCTCGTAGGCGATGTCGATGCGGTCGGTGACCTCGAAGCCGGCGTCCTTGCGCAGGTTCTGGATGCGTTTCACGGCCTCGCGGGCCAGTCCTTCGGCGCGCAGCTCCGGGGTAATCTCCGTATCGAGGGCCACGGTCACGTCGCCCTCCTGCTCCACGAGCCACCCCTCGATGCCCTCACTCTGGATGATGAGGTCGTCGGGGCCGAGTTCGACCTCTTCGCCGTCGACCGAGAGGGTGAGTGTGCCGGTCTCCATGTACTCATTGATCGTCTCGTCGTCGAGCTGGCGCACCTTCTGGTTGACATCCTTCACCAGGTCGCCCAGCCGCGGGCCGAGTCGGCTAAAGTCGGGCTTCGCCGACCGGCGCACCACGTCGCTCGTGTGCTCCACGTACTCGATCTCTTTGACGTTGATCTCGTCGAGGATCACGTCCTTCACCTGCTCGACCGCGTCTTCCGGCACGCCGGTGCCGGTGACCACGAGCAGGCGCGGCAGCGGCTGGCGGACGTTAATCTCGGCCTGGTTGCGGAGTGAGAGGGTGGTGGAAGCGATAGATCGGGCCAGTCCCATTCGGCGCTCCAGCGCCTCGTCACGCTCGGCTTCGCGGACCTCGGGGAAGGACGCGAGATGCACCGACTCGGCCTCGCCGCCGGTCACCTCGGTGAGCGTGCGGTAGAGCCACTCGCCGAAGAACGGCGCAATCGGACTCATGAGCTTGGCCGTCGCCTCGAGGCACTCGTAAACGGTCTGGTACGCAGCCTCCTTCTTCTCGGCGGCCACCTCTCCCCCCTGACCCGCCTGCCCGTTCTGCTCCTCCTTCTTTGAGGCCCAGAATCGGGAGCGAGAGCGGCGAAGGTGCCAGTTCGAGAGCTCCTCCACGAAGTCCTCGACGGCCCGCGCCGCGGTGGTCGGGTCGTACTCGTCGAGTGCTTCTTGCACGGTCTGCGCCGTGGTGTGCAGGCGGCTGATGATCCACTGGTCGAGCTCCGGCCGCTCCTCGACCGGCATCCGATCCCGCTTGTACGCGAAGCCGTCGATGTTGGCGTAGGTGGCGAAAAAGCTGTAGACGTTTTCGAGGGTGCCGAAGAAGGTGCGGCGCAGGTCGCGCAGCCCCCGCTCGCTGAAGCGAAGGTTCTCCCAGGGCGGGGCGTTGCTCATCATGAACCAGCGCACCACGTCGGCCCCGTAGTCGTCGATCACCTCGAACGGCTCGACGGTGTTGCCTTTCGATTTTGACATCTTGTTACCGTCCTCGTCGAGCACGAGGCCGTTGACGACGACGTTCTCATAGGCCACGTCGTCGAAGACGAGGGTGGCGATGGCGTGCAGCGAGTAGAACCAGCCGCGCGTCTGGTCGACCCCCTCGGCGATGAAGTCCGCCGGGAAGTTCGCCTCAAAGTCGTCCTCGTTCTCGAAGGGGTAGTGCCACTGGGCGTACGGCATGGCCCCGGAGTCGAACCACACGTCGATGAGGTCGGGCACGCGGCGCATGGTGCCGCCGTCGGGGCCCTCCCAGGTCAGCTCGTCGACGAACGGGCGGTGCAGGTCGATCGCCTCGTCGTCCGCCGGCAGCTGGTCGCCACGCCCCGACCCCTGGGAGGAAGTAGTCTCCGGGCTGCACTTCTCGCGCAGCTCCTCGACGGAGCCGATGACCTCGTAGTAATCCGAGTCCTCCTTGTCGCTCTCCCATACCGGGAGCGGCGTGCCCCAGTAGCGGCGGCGGCTAAGGGCCCAGTCGACGTTGTTCTCCAGCCACTCGCCGAAGCGCCCCTCCCCGATGGCCTCGGGCTGCCAGTTGATCGTGTCGTTGAGCGCCACCATCCGGTCCTTCAGCGCGGTCGTCTCGATGAACCAGCTCTCGACCGGGTAGCTCATCAGCGGCGTGCCCTTGCGCCAGTCGTGCGGGTAGTTGTGGAGGTAGGTCTCGTGCTTGTAGAGGCGGCCCTGGCGCTTGAGGTCGTCGGTGATCGCCGTGTCCGCGTCCTTGAACCACATCCCCTCCACGAGCGATGCCTCCTCGGTAAACGCGCCATCCTTGTCAATGGGATTGAAGAGAGGCAGCCCCTCGTCCTGAGCCACAGCATAGTCCTCCTCTCCGAAGGCAGGGGCCATGTGCACGACGCCGGTGCCCTCCTCGGTGGATACCACGTCGGCCCCGAGGACGTACCACGCGTCTTCGCCCGGTGTGGCACGGTCGGTGAAGTAGTCGAAGAGCGGCTCGTACTCGGTTCCGATCAACTCTTCCCCCGAAAATGTCTCCTCAACGGCGTAGTCCTCGTCGATCACTTCGTCGAGTAGGGCCTCCGCGAGGATCAGCTTCTCTGATCCCTGATGGGGGGCTTCGTGGTGGATCTTGACATAGGTGAGGTCCGGCCCCACCGCGAGCGCCGTGTTGGAGATGAGTGTCCAGGGCGTCGTCGTCCAGGCCAGGAAGGAGGTGTTCTCCTCATCATCGACGGGGAAGCGGACGTAGACGCTCGGATCCTGCGTCTCCTCGTAGCCGAGGCTCACTTCATGCGACGACAGCACGGTGTGCGAGCCGGGGCTGTACCACTGAATCTTGTGCCCCTTGTAGAGCAGGTCTTTCTCCTCAATCTGCTTCAAGAGCCACCAGACCGACTCGATGTAGTCCGTCTCGAAGGTGACGTAGGGGTCGTCGAGGTCCACCCAGTAGCCCATCCGCTGCGTGAGCGTGTCCCAGAGGTCCTTGTACTCCAGGACGCTCTCGCGGCAGGCGGCGTTGTACTTCTCGATGCCGTACTCCTCCACCTGCGCCCGCGTCTCCAGCCCCAGTTCCTCCTCCACTTCAATCTCGACGGGCAGGCCGTGGGTGTCCCAGCCGGCCTTCCGGTCCACCTGGTAGCCCTGCATCGTCTTGTAGCGGCAGAAGATGTCCTTGATGGCCCGGGCGAG
>PXTN01000092.1 GCA_003022565.1 Bacteroidetes bacterium QS_3_64_15
GCTGTGGCGGCGGCCTTCGACGGCGGGGCCGACACGTCTCTCCGGGCCCGCGTCGACGAGCGATGGGGTATCGGCGGGCGGGAGGCTCTCATTCGTCGGGTCCACCGGGACGAGTTTGCCCTTCAAGACGTGGCCCCGCTTGTGATGGAAGCGGCGGCGAACGGCGACGCGGTGGCCGCCGACATCCTCACCTCGCAGGCCGCCGCGCTCCTCGACCAGGTCGAGTGGCTGCTCGATGGGACGGACGACATTGCCCCCCGAATCGCTCTGCTCGGGGGCATGCTCCGAAACGACCACTACGCAGGAGTGCTCCGCCGGGCCCTCCGTACGCGGGTGCCGGACTGGTCCGTGGAGGTTCTTCGGCACGAACCGGTCGTCGGGGCCCTCCGCCGCGCGCACAACCTGGACGCGTAGTTCTGTTCACGAGGGCACATGATGGCGTCAGGGCGACCATGGACGCCATCCTCTCATCCGGCGCCTCGCAGTCCGATGCCCACGCCCTCCCCCCGTGCCGATCCGCGCAGGCGATTGGTAAGACTCACAAGGCGTCCCGTATCCAGCGAGTGTCGATGACGAAGAGATAGGGTCCGATGCTCAGTTTCTATTCAGGATTGGTGGCTATTACCCCTACTCTGGAATCGGCTGTCCCGTAGTAGATAAACCAGCGGTTATTAAAGTGTGCCAAACCTTCCAGGAAGGTCGTACCACTTGTATATTGGCCTGACCGTTCATAAGGCTCTTCCGGCTTAATGAAAGGCTTATCCGTCCGTTTCACGAGTTTGGCCAGCTCTTCTCTATCGTAGAGTGCCTGTCCACCGGCATAAGCGCTGTCCACAACGGCCGGATCTCCGGTTTTGGCGCTGTTGGCTGCATTATAGATTACTAGTATTCCCTCATCCGTGATGAGCGCCGGCGGCCCGGCCTCAACTAGCCAGGAGTCGAAATGACCTTTTCGCGGTGTCAGGACGGGATCCAAGTTGCCCTCATCGTTTTCGACCGGTTTCCAGTCTTTCAGATTGTCGGAAGTGGCCAGATAGATTTTTGGTACGCCCCAGTACATCCAATACTTGCCGTCGATTTTGGTCGCTACCAGATGATCCCCCTCGCGTCGAGTAACAATGGCTCCGGACTTGGTGTCCATATCCAGATACTTTCCGTCATAGGCGTTCTCGAATGCCGGACCGTGCTTTGTCCAATCCTCCAGGTCATCTGAAGTGGCCACGGCAAGTCTCGGGGTGTCCCGGTTCCACTGGGTATAGGTCATGACGTAGCGACCTTCTTCGGTCTCCACGAGGCGCGGGTCCTCAGTCCCGCCCGGCCACTCGTACTTTTTCTGATCGTCGTGGTCGGGATACATCACCGGTTCGTCGTCCCTCTCGAAGGAAAGACCGTCCTCAGAACGCGCCCGGCCAACACGGGAGGTATGGCCGCCGATTTTCATCTGCCCCAGCCTATCTTCAGCCCGGTAAAGTACATTGATCTTGCCGTTCCGCACGACGGCCGCCGGATTAAACGTGGCCATGGCTTCCCAGTGTATCGTACTGTCGCGCATAGGGCAGTCGAAGGTCGACGTATCCTCCGGGACAATTACTGGGTTCACCCCTTCCGGCCGATGGAAGGGGCCAAGCGTCCAGGTTTCTTCATTATTTTGGTTCGGTTCCTGGTCGCATCCGGTGCCGACACCAATAAACAGAAGAACGAACAGGAGCAGGCCGACAAGTCTTTTCATGTTTTCAAAATGGTTCCCTGAGTTTAATGAGTCACGACTCCTTGGAGACGGCTGGCACGGTGTCAATCGTAATTCTATGGTCGTGCGATCCCAAAATCCCAGCATGTTCCTGCGGCGACGGCAGGCTCACACCCGGCGCTCGGCCCTTAGCCAGTTCCTTAAGGACGGCGGGCGGGACCCGCACCTGGCCGCCAACTCGGGAAGGGATTCCCAGGAGACCAATCTGGTGAAGGTACTGAAGCGGTGGCGTGTCGGAGATGAGTTCAGGCAAGGCGCGTCTCCCAAGGCCTCCAGGGTGTCATCGGGGATGCGACCGTGATTTCACTCATGGAACGTCGTTCATTCTGGACACATCGGTGTAGGACATACGACCCTGAGGGAGGATGTGTCCGACTGGGCCTTCGGAGAAGAGTCATCAGCACGTTCGATACACGATTCCTCAAATTCATCTCGCGGTTTCCAGATGAGAACGCGCGGAGTCGCAATCCGCAACGCCCCCGCAACGTCTCCGTAACGGCACCCGCACCTCTGCTCCATTGAGAAACGCCCGCCCGCCCCGACGGTGTAAATCTGCGTATATTAATTCACGCCGCCGGTCGAAGTCAGGAATCACGCATCACGCAATACGCAACACGAGGACGCGGCGGTAACGTCCGGTCCGAGTCCCCGCCTCACGAAGCTGCTAACACCCCGCATGCCCGAGCACATCACCCTCCGCGGCGCACGCGAGAACAACCTCCAGGCCATCGATCTCGACATTCCCCGCAACCGGCTCGTCGTGATTACCGGCGTGTCGGGGTCCGGCAAGTCGAGCCTCGCGTTCGACACCATCTTCGCCGAGGGCCAGCGGCGCTACATGGAGAGCCTGAGCGCCTACGCCCGCCAGTTTCTGGAAATGATGGAGCGGCCCGAGATCGACTACGTCGACGGCCTCTCGCCGGTCATCTCCATCGAGCAGAAGACCGTCAGCGGCAACCCGCGCTCCACGGTCGGCACCGTCACGGAGGTGTACGACTTCCTGCGCCTGCTCTACGCCCGCGCCGCCACGGCCTATTCCTACGAGACGGGCACCAAGATGCGGCAGCAGAGCGACGACGAAATCGTGGACGGCATCCTCGACTTCCCCGAGGGCACGCGCCTCCAAATCCTGGCCCCGGTGGTGCGAGGGCGCAAGGGCCACTACCGCGAGCTCTTCGAGCAGACCTCCGCGCAGGGCTTCGAGCGCTTCCGTGTGGACGGCGAGATGCGGACTTACGAGGAGGGGATGAAGCTGGAGCGCTACGAGACGCACGACGTGGAGGTGGTCATCGACCGCCTCGCGATCAAGGACGGCATTCGGGCCCGCGTGAGCCGGTCCGTAGAGACGGCGCTGGAGATGGGCGGCGGCACGCTCATCGCGGATGTGGTGGACGGGCCCGAGGGCGTGGAGACGGGCGACCATCTGTTCAGCCGCGACCTCGTGGACCCCGAAACGGGCCTCTCTTACGAGGAGCCCTCGCCCAACATGTTCTCGTTTAACACTCCGTACGGCGCGTGCCCGGAGTGCGAGGGGCTGGGCACGGCGAAGAAGATCGCCCCGAGCCTCGTCGTTCCGCACCCGCAGAAGACGATTAACGAAGGCGCACTGGCGCCGCTCGGCGAGCCCCGCGACATCTGGATCTTTAACCAGCTGGAGGCAGTCGCCGACGCCTACGGCTTCGACTTCGACACGTCGATTGAGGAACTGTCCGATGAGCAGCGGGCGGTCATCCTGGAGGGAGCCGGGGACGAGCAGTTCGAGATCCACTACGGCTACAAGGGACGCGAAGTGCAGTACAAGCACCGCTTCGGCGGCCTCTATGACCACATCTGGCACACCTACGAGGAGACCGGCTCGTCGAAGAAGCGGCGGCGGGCCGAGTCGTTCATGCGCGAGATGGACTGTCCGAAGTGCGGGGGCGGGCGCCTGAAGCAGGAGAGCCTCCACTACCGCATCGGCGACCAATCGATCGCTGACCTCGCGCGGATGGACCTCACGCAGCTGCGCGACTTTGTGGAGGATGTGCCGTTCGACACCGAACGGCAGGCACGCATCGGCGAACCGATCGTGAAGGAGGTGCGCGAGCGGCTCGACTTCCTCATCGGCGTGGGCGTGGGCTACCTCACGCTCGACCGCCCGGCCCGCACCCTGAGCGGCGGGGAGAGCCAGCGCATCCGCCTCGCCACGCAGGTGGGCACGCAGCTCACCGGCGTCCTCTACGTGCTCGACGAGCCGACCATCGGCCTCCACCCGCACGACAACGACCGTCTCATCCGCTCGCTGGAGTCGCTGCGCGACCTCGGCAACTCCGTGATCGTCGTGGAGCACGACCGCGACATGATCGAGGCTGCCGACCACGTGGTGGACCTCGGCCCCGGCGCCGGCACGCATGGGGGACACGTCATCACCACCGGCCCGCCTTCCGTCCTGACGGTGGACCCCGTAGAGCAGATTAATGGGGAGGTGACCGATGACACGACCGAATACGAAATCGAGGACAACGGCGTCGCCCGCGAGCAGGTGGCCGAGCGGGCCGCGGCGTACGACAGCGACCACTACGATTTTCGGAGCCTCACCGCTGCCTACCTGCAGGGCGAGCGCGTCATCCCATTACCCGAGGAGCAGCGCGAGGGTGCCGGCGAGTCCCTCGTCCTGGAGGGCGCCACGGGCCACAACCTCAGGGGCCAGCCCGTCGAGATTCCGCTTGGCACGTTCATCTGCGTGACCGGCGTCAGCGGCTCCGGCAAGTCCACGCTCGTCAACCAGACGCTCTTTCCCATCCTGCACCGGCACCACCACAACGCCAAAACGGTGCCCCTCCCGTACGACCGCATCGAGGGCATCGACAACATCGACAAGGTCATCGAGATCGACCAGCAGCCCATCGGCCGCACCCCCCGCTCCAACGCGGCCACCTACACGAAGCTGATGGACTCCCTCCGGAACCTCTTCGCGAAGCTGCCGGAGGCCGAGATCCGCGGCTACACCAAGACCCGCTTCAGTTTCAACACGGACCCGGGTCGCTGCGACAAGTGCGGCGGGACGGGCAGAGTGACCCTAGAGATGAATTTCCTACCGGACGTGGACGTGACCTGCGACGAGTGCGACGGCAAGCGCTACGGGCCCGAGACGCTGGAGGTAGAGTACAAGGGCAAGAACATCGCCGAGGTGCTGGACATGAACGTCGCCGAGGCGCTCGACTTCTTTGAGAACCAGCCCCGCCTTCTCCGCACCCTCAAGACGCTCGACGCCGTGGGCCTCGGCTACCTCACGCTCGGCCAGCCCTCCACCACCCTGAGCGGCGGAGAGGCCCAGCGCGTGAAGCTCTCCAAAGAGCTCTCCCGCCCCGGCACGGGCGATACGCTTTACATCCTCGACGAGCCCACCACCGGCATGCACTTCGAGGACATCCGCCACCTTCTCAGCGTTCTGCACGGCCTGGTGGACGCGGGCAACACAGTGATCGTCATCGAACACAACATGGACATCATCAAGCAGGCCGATCACGTCATCGACCTCGGGCCGGAAGGCGGCCGGAAGGGGGGCGAGATACTGTTCGAAGGCACGCCCGAGGCGCTCGCGGACGCCAACACGCACACATCCGAATACCTCCGAGAGGAACTAGAGCGGACCCGTGCCGCGCAGGCGGAGGACGGCGACATGGCGCTCGTCACCGACCAGGCGGCAGGAGAGGCAAAGCCGGAGCCGGCCGCGTAGTGCAGCGTTGATCCACGGCACGCAGGACGCGTTGTGTCTCGGTACGGCCCGGTCGCAAAACATGCCCGAAGAAGGCGCTTTGCTGAAACGTCTCCCCCGCTCCCCGGATGCTGCAAATTTGTCTCGGAGGAATGTTCCTCCAACAGGGAAGAGGCCCTTGATCCGCCCCCGACACCATCGGAGGTGTACGTCTGAAGAACACTCACATCTTTCGCTGAGCCGGTTTTCCCTGGACGCATCCCGCCGACGGTCGTTGACAAAACCGAGAGGAGACGCCGTAGACGAAGGTTGAGGTGTGTAGATTCCGTGATAATACTGATCGGAAGCGGTTCCGGTAATTTTGGTAGCGCTTCTAAAAGACTGGATTTTTTGTGGTTTTGCGAGCCAAACGCTAGAGTAAGTGGTGTCACAAGCAATCTCACCACAAAAAATCACGATGTCTGGAATGCGCATACCTACGTCACTCCTTTTTGTCGTTGGTCTCCTTCTCGCGCCCTTTGGGGCGGACGCCTTGGCCGCCTCGGATCCGTCGAACGTCGCTGAGGCGATGCAGTCGGCCGAGCAAGCGCAGACAAACCTGAACTACGTCTGGACGATCATTGCTGCTGCAATGGTCTTCTTCATGCAGGCGGGCTTTGCCCTGCTGGAGTCCGGCTTCTCGCGGGCCAAAAACGCGGTGAACATCATCATGAAGAACGTGATGGACGCCTCGGCCGGGGCGCTGGTGTTCTTCGCGGTCGGCTTCGGGCTGATGTTTGGAACCAGTTGGAACGGCCTGGTCGGTACCGATGGCTTCTTCCTCATGGGCACGGGGGATCAGCCGCAGAGCTGGGTCTACGCGTTTTACTTCTTTCAGGCGGTCTTCGCGGCCACGGCGGCAACGATCGTGTCTGGAGCCGTCGCCGAACGAACGCGGTTTAGCGGCTACCTCATCTTTTCGGTCCTAATGACGGGGCTCATCTATCCGATCTCCGGGGCCTGGTTCTGGGGCGGCCTCTTCAACGGCTCCGGCTTCATGGAGTCGCTCGGCTTCATCGACTTTGCCGGGTCGACGGTCGTGCACAGTGTCGGCGGCTGGGCCGCCCTGGCCGGGGCGCTGGTTGTAGGCCCTCGGGTCGGGAAGTACGCCAAGGACGGGACCGCGCGCGACATTCCAGGACACAGCCTCCCGCTGGCGGCGCTCGGGGTGTTCATCCTGTGGCTCGGATGGTTCGGCTTCAACGCCGGATCGACCACGGCCGGGACGACCGACATTGCGCTCATCGCGATGAACACCTTCCTTGCCGCTGGCGCTGGGGCCGTGGGAGCAATGGTGGTGACGTGGGTCGACACGGGCACCCCCGACGCCTCGATGACGCTAAACGGCGTGCTCGCCGGCCTGGTCGGCATCACGGCCGGGTGCGCGAACCTGACGCCGCCGTTCGCCATCCTCACCGGATTCCTCGCGGGCATCATCATGGTATACGCGGCGCGGGCCCTCGATGCGTTTGTGGACGACCCGGTGGGCGCCATTGCAGTTCACGGCGTAGCCGGTGCGTGGGGCACCCTCGCGGCGGGGCTCTTCGACTCTGCTGGCTTCAGCGTCTCGCAGGTCGGCGTGCAGGCGCTCGGCATCGCGGTGGCGTTTGCCTGGACGTTCCCGGTAAGCTACCTCACCTTCTCACTTGCCGACAGTCTGGTGGGCGGCATCCGGGTCGACGACGAGGCCTACGGTCTCGACCAGCTGGAGCACGACGTGGACGCCTACCCGGAGTTCGGCGGCATGTCCAATGGTGCAGAAGAGGCGAAAAAGACCGACGGCGAGGCGGCGGCCGAAGTCGTGTAGAGCTGCATGCTTGTCGCCAAACGGACGGGCCGGTCGGTGAGAACCGGTCGGCCCCTTCACGCTCCCCTTTTCTGCCGGCGCGACCGGCGATTGGAAATGCCCGGGGGAAGGCGGGAGGCCGTCTTCCTCCGGGGACGGGGAGGGTGTGCTGAGCGGTCGCTGCGTGTGATCCGTTCCTCAGAGGGGGATCGCGGTATATGAGCGATGTCCCCGGGGCGAGGACCCAGCCTGGACCGGTGCGTCCCCGCCCGATTCGTTCTCACGTAATCCACGATAAAAGAACCAGCCGGAGACACCAACCATGAAAAATTGCACACACACACTCTTCGTTCCGCTCTTCCTCCTGCTGTTCGTCGGCACTTGCCTCGCGCCGCCCGCGCAGGCCCAGTCGGTGGACCTCGGGGCCGACGTCATGAGTCGCTACGTCTGGCGCGGCACGGACTTTGGCAACGCGGCAGCCATTCAGCCGAGCCTGTCCTTCTCGTCCGGTGGATTTACGGTCGGCGCCTGGGGGTCCTTCGACATCAGTCCGGTGAACGGGAGTGCCGTGAACGAGAATGATCTCTACGCAAGCTACGCGTTTGAGACCTCCGCGGGCACCTTCTCGGTGAGCGTCACGGACTTCTACTTCTCGAATCCCGGGAACGAGTTCTTCGACTACGGCGACCCGGGCGCCCACGTCATTGAGCCGGGGCTGAGCTACAGCGGACCCGTGTCGCTGTCCGCGTCGATCAACGCCTACGGGCGCAACGGCGAGAACGAAGTCTGGCTGGAGGCGAGCGTTCCGTTCAGCGTCCAAGACGTGGATCTGTCGCTGGCGCTCGGGGGCACGCCGAACGATGGCGCCGCGTACTACGGCACCGACGCCGACACCGACGCGGCCATCACGAAGTTCAGTCTAACGGCATCGAGGAGCCTGAAGCTCACAGACTCGTTCTCACTGCCTGTGGTGGCGTCGTACTACTTGAACCCCTACACAGAGCGGAGCTACTTCATCTTCGGCATCAGTCTGTAACACAGCGTCAGGGCTCATTCTGGGGACGAGCATCCGTCCCGTTACTGCCTTCTCGCCGTGATGCGCGAAGACGTGATGCGTGAGGGAAGCGGCGTTTTACGGCTCACGCTTCACGCATCACTTCTCACGTACTGCGCTCTGACTCACGCAGCACATTCTCCTCTCCGTTCGAAGAACTACGGTTGACGAAGTAGTGGGCTGAACCCTACAGAACAGCTCGGAAGGTTATACGACGGCCTCAGGGACGGGTCTGGTGGGAGCCTGTCCCCTGGGGCCGTTCGTATGGGTAGACTGCAGACTTGCAAATTGAGAATCTTGGATTGGGGCGAGAGATTGGAGACTTGAGTTTGGAGAAGGGAGCGTCATACGCGGATGCTGGAGGCCGGACGTGAAGCGCACGGTGGGGGGAATACATGGTTAGGCCCGACCCTCTCTCGCCGCCCGAGCGCACAACGCCCAACTCTCAACGCCCAACCCTCAATGTAAATCAGTATCCGTAGATCGAGAGGTCCTCGCGCCGCATGTGCGTGTTCAGCACGATGGCGAGGAGGGCCGTGTTGGCCAGCATCGCCGAGCCGCCGTACGAGAGAAACGGGAGGGGAAGCCCAATCACGGGCAGCATGCCGGTCACCATCCCGATATTAATAGTGATGTGGATCAGGTACACGCCTACGGCCCCCGCCGCCACGATGCTGCCGAAGGGATGCTTCACCTCGGCCCCGAGCTTGATGAGCCGCAGGAGCAAGGCCGCCAGCAGGCCGAGCACAACGAGCGACCCGACGAGGCCGAACTCCTCGGCGATGACGCTGAAGACAAAGTCGGTCGTCTGCTCGGGCACGTACGCGCCCTGCGTCTGCGGGCCTTGCATGAAGCCCGTTCCCCACAGCCCCCCGGACTGCAGGGCGGCCTTCGACTGTACGAGGTGAAAGCCTACGCCCTGCCGAAATTGCTCGGCGCCCGGATTGGTGAAGGAAAGCAGACGCTCCACCTGGTAGGGCTGAAGAATTTTGTTGAGCACGAGCGCAACCGCCGCCGTCACCCCGCCCGTGAAGGTGGCCGCGAAGGCGGCGATGGAGCGCTGCCCGGAGTGCCACCAGAGGAGGCCCGTGAACAAGACGGCAGAGACAAGGGCGGCCCGAATGGAAAGAAGAGCGAGGTATCCGGCGATGGCCGGCGAGACCATGAGGAGAATGACAGTCAGCGACAGCCCGCTCCAAAACAGCACGATGGGCACGAGCCCAAAGAAGACAAGGGCTGTGCCCAGGTCATTTTGTAGGATGACGAGCCCGGCTGGCGCGACGATGAGGGCCGCCGCCTCTAGTGCAAAGCTCAGGTCCTGACCCGTGCGCATGTGCCGCTTAGAGAGCAGCTGGGCCACGGCGAGCACGGTGCCCACCTTGGCAAGCTCCGACACCTGCAGCCGAACGGGGCCGAGGGCAAGCCACGCCCGCGTGCCATGGACCTCGACCCCTACCATCAGCGAGAGCGCGAGCAGGACGAGCGTGGTGGCGTAGGCCGGATAGGCCGCGTACCGCAGGAAGCGGACGGGAAGCAGCAGGATGATCCCGACGCTCACCACCGACACGCCGATCCACAGGAACTGGCGGGAGAAGTCGTCCCGCACACTCTCGCTCAGGTACTCGACGGCGGGACCGCGAGTGATGCTGTAGAGGGCCATCAGCCCCGCCGCCACGAGCCCGCCCCATAGCAGGAGCGTCCAGGGATCCGGCTTCCAGGTCGAGTTCTGCATGGACGGTGGATAGAGTGGGCTACGGAAAAGAGTCTTCAGGGCGCGAGGAGGCGGGGGTCGAAGCGGGGGACTGCGTGGCGGCCTGTGTGGCCGGAGGAGACGCAGACGTGTCTGCCTCGATGCTCGGGGCGCTGCGCACCTCTTCGCGCAGGCGCTTCCGCCAGTAGCGCCGCTCCCAGGCATCCGCAATGGTTCCGGTCAGGTATTTTTCAGCCATCAAGCTGGCGATGGGGGCCGCGGCGGTGGCCCCGTAGCCTGCGTTCTCGATGGCCACCGCGATGGCGATCTCGGGATTCTCATACGGGGCAAACATGATGAACAGGGAGTGGTCCTCGCCGTGAGGATTCTGGGCAGTCCCTGTCTTGCCGGCACTCGGAACGTCTGGGATCTGCACCCACTGGCCCGTGCCGTCGGTCATGACACGATGCATGCCCTCCTGTACGATCTCGAAGTGGGACGAATCGATGGGAATGTGCGTGGGGGCCGCCACGTCTGGGCGGCGGACGTCGTTGGTTTCGGGGTGGACCGCTTTGCGGACGAAATGTGGCGTGGGAAGACGACCGCCGTTGCCGAGGGCCGCTGCGTACCGGGCCAGTTGGAGGGGCGTCACCGACATGTCGCCCTGCCCAATGCCGAGGTTGATCGTGTAGCCCTGCGTCCACCGGCCGTAGGTTCGGTTGAAGTAGGACGAGTCCGGAATCAGCCCAGGCTCCTGCCGGAAGCCATTGAGAGGCACGTCCTGCCCAAATCCAAACTTCAGCGCCCAGTCGTGCCAGGTGTTCAGGCTCATCTCCTCCATCACCTGATAGAAAAAGGTGTTACACGACACCTCGAGGGCCTTTGCCACCGTGATCCGGCCTTCGTTCTTTCCATCGTGGTTTCGGAAGATCCGCCGGCCGATGCGGTAGCCGGCCGGACAGTTGAGACGCTCATTTTCGCGGAGCAGGCCCGTCTGGAGGGCGACGAGGGCCATGAACGGTTTCCAGGTGGACCCGGGCGGATAGCCGCTCTGGGTGGCCCGGTTGTACAGGGGATCGTGGGGGTTCGATTGGAGGCTGTCCCACACCGACGCGCTCACAGACCGGGCGAAGAGGGCAGGGTCGAAGTCCGGTTTGCTGATGAAGGAGAGGACCTCTCCGGTGTCCGGATCGAGGGCGACGGCCGCGCCCCGCTTGCCTACGAATAGCGACTCGGCGAGCGCCTGCACCTCGTGGTCGAGGGTGAGATGCAGGTCGTAGCCGCCGACAGAGGGCTCGTCCATCCTCCCGTTGCGGTACCGCTTCACCTCCGTGCCGTGCACGTTGACGAGGACGAGCTCGCGACCCCGTTCCCCCCGCAGAATCGACTCGTAGGCCTGCTCCAGGCCCGTTCGGCCGATGCGGTCGCCAAGCCGGTAGCCCTGCGACTGCTTCTGGGCAAGCGTCCGGTCGTCGATCTCGTGGACGTATCCGAAGGTGTGGGCGGCGCGGGCGGACGTGTGATAGCGGCGCCGGAGATCCATGTCGTACGTGACCCCCGGAAGCTCGTACTGGTGCTCTTGCACACGACTGAATGTCTCGAACGACACCTCCCGGAACGAAGGGGTGGGCCGGAAGGCATTGCGCGTACGGGCCTCCTCCAGCCTGCGATGCACCGTCGAGTCGGCCACGCCAAGTAGGTCGGCCAGGAGGGGGGCCTTCGAGCGGTCGAAGTAGCGGGGCGTGAGGAGAATTGTGTACGTAGGCCGGTTGTCGACCAGGCGGGTGCCGTCCCGGTCGTACATGGCCCCTCGCGCTGCCTCTACGAACTGTGTTCGCACGGCACTGCCCGGCGGAACGCCGTCCTGCGTCGCTCCGCTGATTCCCTGCAACTGCACGAGACGGAATCCGAGGAGAAGGACGACGAAGACGACGACCCCGGCGTAAATTCGGACGCGAGTGCGGTACTCGTCCATGCAAGCGCGGTCGGCTCGGCGGGAAAATAGAGAAGACGGAAACGAACGAAGGGAATCGACGGCAATGTCCCTCCGAGAACATCAATAAAACGAGGGGGAAGGCCGTGGGTTGCACGAAGGGACCCCCCGGGATCAAAGCGATTGCATGTTGAACGCTTCGTCGAGCGAAGGCGGCTCCGCAGCCTCCGATCGCAGGGAAGATGCCGGGAAAGCGCGGGGGAATGGGAGCGTGGGCGCATGGGGGTCGTGAATTTCTGCTCCGCTCGAACGGCACGAACAGGCCACTGCCGCCAAGATGCGATTGCCGTGCCCCTCCACCAATCGCCGAAACACGGTTTCCGGCGAAGAAAAACAGTCTCGTTCCATCTTCGTCGGACCCTCAATCCAGAAGCACTAGTTCCTGCATGCAGACGGAGTGTTGGTTTCTCACCAGCGCTTCTGCTTGCAGCGTCGATCGGGGTCCTTCATTCTGGCGATCGTTCTAACGGCTTTCGAACCGCGCTTGCCCTCCGCCTTGAAATCCTCTCAGGTGCTCAATCGTCCAGGGTTCCCACTGCGCCGGTAGGATGAAACCGCGCGGACGAGTCTTCGCGCTCGCAGACGGACGCGCAACAACCGAACTTTCTCCGACACCAACGATATACTACGAGCATCTTCCGGGTGCATTTTTCGTTAAGCCCCGCTGACCCCTTCGGCCGCGTCATGCGACGATTTTCTCTACGTGCTTCCCTCGCTCTCTTTGCACTCTCGCTGCTTGTGGCCGTACGCCCGGCCTCGGCGCAGTACTTCGGGCAAAATAAGGTCCAGTACGAGCAGTTCGACTTCCAGATGTTCGAGACGGACCAGTTTGACATCTACTTCTACCCGGCTGAGCGGCAGGCGGTGGAAGACGCGGCCCGAATGGCGGAGCGGTGGTACGACCCGCCAACAGCCCGGACTTTCAGCAGACCAACGCTGTGCGGGGGCAGCTCGGGCAGGGAACGGGGGGCGTGACGGAGAGCGTCAAGGAGCGCGTCATCATGCCACTTGCGGGGAGCTACGCGGAAACCGACCACGTGCTCGGCCACGAACTGGTGCACTCGTTCCAGTACGATATCGCCCTTCGCGAGGATGGGAGCAATTTTTCGCTCCGCGACATGCCGTTGTGGTTTATCGAGGGCATGGCCGAGTACCTGTCGGTGGGCCGTAGGGACTCGCATACGGCCATGTGGATGCGCGATGCGGCCCTGCGGGAGGACCTGCCGACGATCCGGCAACTCACGCGCGATCAGCAGTCGTACTTCCCGTACCGCTACGGGCACGCCTACATGGCGTACGTCGGCGGGAAGTACGGCGACGCGGCCGTGACCGATCTCTACAAGATGAGTGGACGGGTGGGGGTCGACTCGGCCTTCGTGTATACGCTCGGCATTACGGCCGACTCCCTCTCGGCGGAGTGGAAGGAGGCCACTCGCGAGGCAGTCCTGCCGGGCGCCAGCGAGCGGACTCCGGTCGATTCGGTGGGCACGGCCGTGATCGGCGAGCCTGGGGCCGACTTTCAGTTGAACATTTCCCCGGCCGTGAGCCCGGATGGGCGATACGTGGCGTTCATCTCGCGGCGCAATCTTTTCAACACAAACCTCTTTGTCGCCGACGCCGAGACGGGTGAGATCGTCCAAGAGCTCGAAGGCACTCGGTCGAACCCGCACTTCGACGCGCTTCGGTTCATCGACTCGGCGGGCGCGTGGTCGCCCGACGGGCGGCAGTTTGCGTTCATCACGTTCGCGGAAGGCCGCAACGAGATCAACACGTTCAACGTCCAGACCGGCGAGATTAAGACCCGCACGGCGATCGAAGACGTGGGGGCCATTCATAACTTGGCGTGGTCGCCCGATGGGCAGTCCATCGCGTTTTCGGGCCTCGAAGGGGGGCTCAGCGACCTGTACGTCTACAACCTTGAGGCGAAGAGCGTACGCCAGCTCACCAATGACCGCTACGCGGCCCTGCAGCCGACGTGGTCGCCCAACGGGGAGACCCTCGCCTTTACGACCGACCGAGGCCCGAACGGCACGAACTTCGAAACGCTAGAGTATGGCGAGAATCGCATCGGCCTGATCGACGTCGAGTCCGGAGAGACTCGGACCATCCGGCCCTTCTCGACAGGCATGCAGCACAATCCGCAGTTTAGTCCAGATGGCCGAAGCATCTACTTCATTGCCGATCAGGACGGGTACAAGGACGTCTACCGCCACGACCTGGACGAGGAGGCGACGTATCGCGTCACCGAGATCCAAACGGGAGTGAGCGGAATCACGGCCCTATCGCCCACCCTGTCGGTGGCCCGCCGGAGCGGACGAATGATGTTCTCAGTGTTCTCGAACGGCGGCTACTCGATCGTAGGACTTTCCGAAGAAGAGACGGAGGGCGAGCGGATGGTCCCCGACGAACAGGCGAGCACGGCTGCAATCTTGCCACCCGTGCAGTCGACCGACGAGGGGCTGGTGGGCAATTACTTGGACGATCCGCTGACGGGCCTCAGGGATTTAGAATTCCCGACCTCCACCAAGGCCAGCGACCGGCTCTACCTCGACCGAATTGTGCCCCCCTCCGTCGGGGCGTCGGTGGGCGGACCCGTGGGGACGCAGGCGGCCGGCGGGGTCGGATTTCTCTTTAGTGACATTCTGGGCCACCGGAACCTGAGTGTGTTCCTCCAGGCCAACGGGACGATCAAAGACATCGGGGGTGGGGTGTTCTACTCCAACCAGGAGAATCGGATGAATTACACGGTGGGCGTCTCGCACCAGCCGTCGGCCTATGGACAGGTGCGCCGTACCCAAAACGGGGGCCTAGTGCAGATTGTGCAGCGGATCTTTCGGACGCGGGCGGGCGGACAGGCAAGCTATCCGTTCTCGCAGACGAATCGGCTGGAGCTGGGCTTCGGGGGAACGCGCTACGGATTCGACGTTATGGCGCGCGTATATGACCGGCTCGGGCGGTCCCGGCAAGTCGATGTCGGCTCCTCCCGCGATCCCCTCTACTTCGGGCGGGCCAGCCTCGCGTACGTGGGGGACTTTTCGAATTTCGGGCTCACCGCACCCCTACAGGGCGGACGCTACCGTTTTCAGGTGACGCCCCAGTTTGGGTCCCGCAACTTCGTCTCTGTCCTGGCCGACTACCGACGCTACCTCCGTCGTGATCCGGTCACGTTCGCCGTTCGCGGGCTGCACCGGGGCAACTACGGCGCGGGCCAGTTCGAAGGAGAGCTTACGGACTCCTTCGTCCGAGAGACGCTCGGCGATCCCTACCAGGTCGGGTTCGTGCGGGGGTACAGCTTCAACTCGATCTTCGAGGAACCGAAGTGCCGCCGCCAAAACATTTGCCGGATTGGACGGCTGTATGGGACGCGGATGGCCCTCGGTAGCGCCGAAGTTCGCATTCCGCTCCTTGGGCCGGAGGTATTGAGCCTTGCCACCTTCGAGTATCTGCCGACCGATCTGGTGCTGTTTGCCGACGCGGGCGTGGCGTGGACGAGTGAGGACCTCACGGAACCGTCTTTCTCGTCGAGCACAATCAGGCGGTCTGATCCGAGCGTAAGTGGCTCGGTGCCGGTCCAGCCCGTAACGAGTGCCGGAATGTCGGCGCGGGTGAATGTGCTGGGCGCACTCGTCCTCGAGGCCTTCTACGCCCGCACGTTCCAGCGCTCCAAGAACTGGGACTTCGGCGTCCTCCTGCGGCCGGGATGGTAGGGGGAAAGGGGAAGTGGTAAGGAGGAAGGTGGGGAGGGATCAAGCGTTGAGACGGCCGCGGACGACCGTGGTGGCGCGTCCGGCGAGGGTGACTCGCTCGGCATCGGGAGCGTCGAGGTGGACGCGCACGGTGCCGCCCCGCGCTGAGACCTGCCGGCCGGTGAGGGACGTGTGCCCAGTGCGGGCGGCCCAGTACGGCCCGAGTGCGCAGTGGGCCGAACCGGTCACTGGATCCTCGGGAACGCCCACGGCGGGGGCGAAGAAGCGGGACACGAAGTCGATGTCGTCGGCGTCGGTCGCGGCGGTGACGATGACGCCCCGCGCATCGTCGAGGGCCTCCAGCGCCGAGAGGTCCGGCTGAAGGGTGCGCACGGCCTCCAGGCTCTGAAGGCGAACGAGATAGTCCCGTCCGCTCCAGCCCACCTCCTCTGGCGTCACGCCACGCAGACCGTTGAGCAGGGCCGAGGGAGGATCGGTCGTCCCGACCGGATCGGCGGGGAAGTTCATCCGAATCCATTCGTCGTTGCGCCGCGCCGTGAGGTGGCCGCTCGCGGTGTCGAAGCGCGCAGGCGCCCCGGTGGCAACTATCCCCTCCGTCCACAGCACGTGCGCGCTGGCCAAGGTGGCGTGGCCGCACAGATCGACCTCGTGGGTGGGAGTAAACCAGCGCAGCCGATACGTGCCGTCGTCCTGCGGACGGAGAAAGGCCGTTTCCGGCAGGTTCATCTCGCCGGCGACGCGCTGCATCCAGTCGGCGTCCGGACGATCAGAGAGCAGGCACACGGCGGCCGGGTTTCCGGCGAAGGGCGTGGTGGTGAACGCATCCACGTGGTAGAGCGGAACGGACATGGGGAGCGCTGTTCGGTTCGAATTCGAGTAGGAGAGGGAAACGAAGCGCCCCGAGTGCGGGTCCAATGGGAAGAGGTAAATGGCCGTCTCTGTCCGTCGTCTGCCCGTCGGTCCCCGACTGCATGTATCGCTTTCTCCGTCCACTGCTCTTTCGAATGAGCGCCGAGCGTGCGCACACGACCAGTCTGTGGGCGGCCGAGGCCGCGCAGCGCACCGTCCGTCCCCTCATTCGCTCGCGGTACGGATTTGAGGACGAGCGGCTCAAGCAGCGGCTCTGGGGCGAGACGTTTTCGAATCCCGTGGGGCTGGCCGCCGGGGCCGACAAAAACGCCCGCGCCGTCCCGTTCTGGGAGGCCGTCGGGTTTGGCTTCGTCGAGGCCGGATCCGTAACCGCCCAGCCGGCGTCGGGCAACCCCAGGCCGCGGGCCTTCCGGCTGCCGGAGGACCAGGCCCTCGTCAACCGGCTCGGCCTCAACAACGACGGGGCCGAGGCGGTGGGGGAGCGGCTGGAGCAGGGCCGCGCGGACCGGACCCGGCCCCTGGGCGTCAACATAGCGAAGACCCCCGATCCCGATGTCCTGGGGACGACGGCCCTCGACGATTACCGCACGAGCTTCCGGCAGTTGAGGTCGGAGGCGGACTACGTGACGCTCAACGTCTCGTGTCCGAATACTCACGACGGAAGAACCTTCGAGGATCCGGAGGCCCTCGACGAGCTGCTCGCCGCGATCGAATCGGAGCAAAAGGTGCCGGGGCTCGCCGTGCCCATCCTGGTGAAACTGAGCCCGCCCCTTAGCGATCGCGTTCGGTTCGACACTCGGCTCGAAGAGGTTCTCGCCGTAATGAAGGCCCACGACGTAGACGGCTTCGTCGCGGCGAACACGGCCCCGGACCGGCAGGGCCTTCGGACCTCCCTGGAACGACTGTCGGAGATTGGGGAGGGTGGGCTTAGCGGACCGCCCCTAGAGGCTCGATCAACCCGGCTGGTGCGCTATCTCTACCAGGCAACCGACGGCGACATTCCCATCGTCGGCGTAGGGGGCGTGCACGACGCCGACTCAGCCTACGCCAAAATTCGGGCCGGGGCATCGCTGGTGCAGCTCTACACGGCGCTCGTCTACGAGGGGCCGGCGCTCGTGCGCACGATCAAGAAGGGCCTCGTGGAGCGACTCAGTGAGGATGGGTACGCCTCAATCGCGGGAGCGGTAGGCGCGGACGTGTGAGAAATGATTGGGGTGGGGATCTTGAACAGGGAAGAGGATAGAGAGGCGAAGGGTAAATTTTGAGAATCGGGCGTCCATGCGCTTGGAAACAGCCCATCGGCTTGTAGGTAGAGGGCCGCGATGACCCCGTCTTCCCACCGCTCGGAATTCACTCATGCCCGCTCAGGTTGAGTTCGACACCATTTCGCAGTTGTTTCGGCGTCTTTGTAAGCGCTACCGAGGGCAGAACCGACCGGTGCTGCGGTACAAGGACCGGGGGGAAGGGTGGCACGACATCGTGTGGGAGGACCTCGAGGATCGGGTGCAGGCGCTAGCGGGCTACTTGCACCGGCAGGGCGTGCGGAAGGGCGACCGCGTGGCCCTGCTCTCAGAAAACCGGCCGGAGTGGGCCATTAGCGACCTGGGCACGCAGCTCATCGGCGCGGCCAATGCGTCGATCTACACCTCGCTGCCCCCCTCCAAGGTGGCCTACATCCTCCGCGATTCTGGAGCGAAGGTGTGCATCGTGTCCGTGCCCGTCCAGCGCAAGAAGGTGGAGGAGATTGCGGACGAGTGCCCTGAGCTCGAAGATGTCATCGTGATGAGTGAGACGGCCGACGACCCGCCCGTGCCCATGACGCACTGGGACGACGCCCTGGAGGACGGGCGAGCGTACTGGACCGAGCACGAAGACGAGCTCGTCGACATTGCCGAGGGCATGGCGCCCGATGACATGAGCGCGCTCATCTACACGAGCGGCACCACCGGGAAGCCGAAGGGCGTAGTGCTCACGAACCGCAACTTCTGCTCGAACGTGAAGGCGGCCCTCCA
>PXTN01000093.1 GCA_003022565.1 Bacteroidetes bacterium QS_3_64_15
GACACGTTGGTCCGTCCCTGATATCCTCCGCTCTTGGTCTCAATGACGATCACCCCATCCGCCGCCTGCGATCCCCAAAGCGCCGCGGCGGAGGGCCCCTTCAGCACCTCCACGGACGAAATGTCCTCCGGGTTCAGGTCATTAAGCCGGGATTGCTGCTGTACGCCGGCCACGCCTTGCTCGAAGGTCTGATTACTAATCGGCTGGCCGTCGACGACAATCAGTGGCTGGTTGTCTCCCTGAATGGAAGAGTTTCCTCGAATCGTAATTCGGGCGCCCGCACCCGGGTCGCCACCAAAGCTTTTCACGTTCAATCCGGCCGCTTTTGCGGAGAGAGACTTCGTGACACTCGTCTCCGCCGACTCAGCGATGGACGCCCCGTCGATTTGGGACTGCGACGCACCGAGCTGGTCACGGCCCGTTTCTACACCGAGGGCCGTCACCGCCACTTCCTCCAGTTGAACGGCTGTGGGTTGCATCTGAAGACGCACGTTCGTCGTACTCCCAGCAGAAACCTCTATGGTTCGCTCAAGTCGCTGGTACCCAACGAAGGTCGCCCGCAGGGTATATTCTCCAGGAGAAACCCCAGTAATGCGGAACTCGCCATCGGATCCCGTGGCCGATCCCTGCTGGGTCTCGGCGACAACGACGTTCACGCCTGGGATCGTATCTCCTGACTCAGCATCGACCACAACTCCCTGAATTTGTCCATTCTGGGCCAGGGTGAGTCCAGGAAGCAGAAGAAGAGCGAACGTAAAAGCAATGCTTGGTATCAATCGCTTCATCGTTTCAGTCTGTGTGTGGTCAGTCTATCTGCGATCCATGAACTCGCGTGAGCAGACCCGACGCTATACGGGCACGAGTCAAGCCACCCGGACCGAGCATGCCGCCAGACGGCTGTGGATATGTTCAGCGAAGGTGGGGTGAGAGGCGAGATCACCTCTATGTTATTCGCCGTACTACGCTAACCGAACGTCGGTAAGCATAGATCCAATGTCAAGGACGGACATCTGAGCGGGGCCATTCCCCCAAACCAGGGTTCAAAACGCGCCTCCCAGAATCAGTTTAGTGCCTTGATCTTCTCCGAAGAGTCTCCGGAAAGCCGTCTCGGTCTTCCAATGAAGGCGTTGGCTCTTTTTTGCCTTCCAAATCGCCAACGCTAACTCTTCAGGGCTTGTCGGTGGGGCGGCACGGTACCGTTATCACTCCCCATCGTCACGCACGAGTCGATCTACGGTGACCGGTCCTCCCGTCCACAAATGCCAAACCTAGCCAGCACTAAATCCGGATGACCGACGTCCAGTCGATTGAGACAGCCGACCATCGTCGTCTCGCCGCTCTTTGAGATCCGCTTCGTGCGCGGTAGGGGTTTATCCCGGAGGCTCTTCCTGGGACCTTAGTAGTTTTCCTACTCTAAACGTTATAGAACCATCCATCAAAGCTCCACGATCAATCAATCCGTGGTCATCTCCCGGAGATATTGTCGATGGCCCGGTCTACTGGACCGGCTCATTCTATTGTACACACGAATGCCTCCTTCATGGCCACTCATTCCCATTCCATGAGCTTTTGTCCTTGGCCGGGTGATTTTGCGACGGGTGTGCTCGCTCTGCCCGATGAACGCCCCTTCGATCCACCCCCTGAATTCGCCGTCCACGGCCCCCTCTTCAGGCAGGAGAAGCAACACCTCTCTCTCCCTCCCCATTACAATGGAGGTGCTTTCATCCGCCTTAGCTTCGACCCCCATGATGATTCCCCCCCCGGCCCTGGCCACGCTTCAATGGATTCTCGGTCCCGACCGCCTTTGCCGGGACGTATCCCTGGCCCCCTTTACGACCTTTAAGCTGGGCGGGGCGGCTGACTGGTACGCGGACGTGCGCACTGCCGACGAACTCGCGGCAGTCACGCGAACGGCCCGCGAGCACCACCTTCCGTTCTTTCTGCTCGGGACCGGCGCCAACGTCATCGTCGGCGACCACGGGTACCGCGGGCTCGTCATTCACAACCGGGCCCGGGATCTTCGTCTCGATCAAGAAAATCATCGCCTCTGGGCCGAGAGCGGGGCCGTCGTGTATCCGGACCTCATCGAACGCGCCGTCGCGGCGGGCCTCTCGGGCCTGGAGCACTACGTGGGCATTCCCTCCACCGTGGGCGGGGCCCTCTGGCAAAACTTGCACTTCCTGTCCCCGCCCCCCGAGCGGGAGCGGACCATGTTTCTGGAAGAGGTGGTCCACTCCGCCGACATTCTCACGGAAGAGGGTGAGCGAAAAACGGTAGGCATCGAGTACTTCGACTTTGGGTACGACTATTCCATTCTCCACGACCGGGACGACGTGGTGCTCGCGGCGACCTTTCAGTTGAGTTCCGAGCGGAGTCGGGCTCGCATGCGCGAGATCATGGACGCCAACCTGCAGTGGCGCGCCGAGCGGCACCCGCCGCTGGACACCGAGCCGAGCGTCGGGTCGATTTTCAAGAAGATTGAGGGCATCGGGGCCGGTCGCCTTATCGACGAGTGCGGGCTGAAAGGGATGCGCATCGGAGGCGCGATGATTACCCACCGCCACGCCAATATCTTTGTGAACGTGGACGAGGCCCAGACGGCGGACGTCTGCGCCCTCATCGAGCTGGCGCGCGACACGGTGGAACGGGAGACGGGCTACCGGCTGGAGACGGAAATTGACTTCATCGGCGAATTTGCGCCGCCCACCGACGCCGCCCCCACGAAGGTGCTGAAAGATCCCGATCTCGTGACCGCGGCCGAGCGGGCGAAGGCCTCCTGAAGGTAGATGGACGTCCGGCAATGCTCCTCTCGGTCCCTGCCGGAATAGAAGCTTGAGCCCCGCCCCGGAGGCAAAACCGAATGCTCACAGATGTACCCGTTGTCTCAACGAGCGTATGCTAAAGACCGTGCACGCGAACATGTCGGGACGCGCATCGAGAGGACTCGGACGTTGGAAGGATCGGCGCACAACCGTGAAAAAATACAGGAGAGCGATGCGTGGTGGGGAATATCAGTCGCTGTTCTCGGGGTGCGATCTTCCTCCTACGACATGATACGAACTAGCGAGCACTCCCCCCCGGTTTCGACTCGCGGACCGTTCCAATCAGCCGGGACATTGACCTGATGTCGGGAGAAGCATTTATTTTCCAGCACGAAACTTTGGAAGTCGCCCCTGATTGAGGCCATTGCTTTTGGGTTCTCTGTCTTTACTCGCAGTATTAGCAGTCAACGTCAGTCATGACGACTATAGACCGCACCATTCTTTTTCTCTTCCCCATCGCTCTGCTCGTGGGGTGTGCTGGTGGCCAAGAGGTGACGCTTTCGTACGACTCAGAGTCAAACCGGAGCAAATATGAGACCGATAGTTACACGGTTTCCAGTGTCTCCGGATCAGGATACGCCAGTAGCCAATCCATAAGCATGCGGGTGGTTGCCCGGTGTGAGGGGAAAAACTGTCGTCCGGACACGGCAGAGCTCGTGTTTAGTATTGACGGAAGCGACCGGCTGTCACTCTCGGGAGTGAGCGGTGAAATTATTGCGGATGACGCCCAAATTCGATGGAGCGATGTAGAGGCGAACCGAGGGTTTGCGGGCACCACCCGGCAAGACGATCCGGTTCGAGTCCTTGGAGAATTTGCGACTGTTGACGTCGACATCGACCAGCTTCAAAAAATAGCGACGGCTACGTCTCTGAAGGGTTCAGTCGGAGGAAAAACGCTCAGTCTCGGCTCCGATGTGCAGTCTGGTATTCAGACCTTACTGCAGAAGATGCGTCGGGGCACCTCTGGAGGCAGTTCGTCAGACGCAGCTGTTTAGAAAAAAACTGTCCGGACGCCGGCGTGCGGATCCGTTCGACGGGCAAAAGGCCACTTGGCCCATCAGCGAGGGCGCACGGGGGCCGTCCAGGCACCCCCTCTCTTCATTCCACTCGGAGAAGTGCCTCGGCGAATGCTCGGGCCTCTCCCTGAAGGCGCTCAGCGGCTTCCAGTCCCCGTTCCCACTCGTCGGGAAACGCCGACCAGCCGTGCAGCGCGCCGAGCATCGCCCCCATCATGGCCCCAGTCGTGTCGGCGTCTCCGCCCACGTTGATGCCGGAGAGGAGCGTATTTTCGAGAAGGTGCGCGCGGCGAGCCACCATCGCACACGCGAACGGCCAGGCTTCCTCCGCCCGCACCCCGACCCCGTCGCAGGCGTCGCGGAGATCGAGCGGGAAGGCGTCGAGCCGATCTGTGAGGTTTTGGAGACGGCTCGACACCCGGTCGGTAGCGTCCAGTTGCGCCTCGGCCCAGGTCGCAGCCTCGAGCATCGCGTCCCAGAACGCGGCGCGCTCGAACGTGTCGGTGGACTGGGCGAGGAGGGTGTGCACGGCGGCGGCCTGCCCCCACCCGGCCACCAGCGCGACGGGGTGGCGGTGCGTGACGGCCAGTACCGGCCGGACGGCCTCGAAGGCGTCGTCGCGGTCCACGTCCTGCGCCGCCCACCAGATGCCCAGCGGGGCTGCCCGCATGGCCGCTCCGTCCGTGGGCCGGTCGGGCACGCCGGACTCCGCAGGAGATGCGCCGTCCGCCAAGCGGTCAACGGCCGTCGTGGTCGTGTTTCCCCAGCGCCGTGCCTCGGAACGAAGACGTACGTATTCCTCTACGGTAGCGCTCGGCCACGCGGCGGGACGATCCGGGAACTTCGTGAGGACCCGTACCAGGGCAAAGGTCATTTGGGTGTCGTCGGTCCACTGCCCGGCGCTCAGGTCGCCGCGCTGATCGTCGTCCCGGTACTCCTTGATGCCTTTGTAATAGGTCCGCACGTTTTGGTGGCTGAGGCCCTCGATGGGCATGCCCAGCGCGTCGCCGACGGCCGTGCCGAGCAGGGCGCCGAGAATAGAATCCGCTGAAACGTTGGTCATGAGAAGAAAACGCGTCCGCGCACCGGGTGAGGAAGAACACAGGGAATCGGAGGACAGCAGATGACGAATCGATTTTCCATCTTCGGTCATCTATCTTTGGCTTCCGCCGCTTCGCTACAGGACGTAGCGTCGTCACGTTCACCTCCCCGATCTCCTTCCATGGATTGGCTCGCCGGCACTTGGGCAGTGTTTCGGAAAGACCTCCGCGTGGAACTCCGTAACCGGTACGCCGCGAATACACTTTTGCTGTTCGCCCTCGCGGCCCTCCTCCTCGTAGCATTCGCCGTGGGTCCCCAGCCAGCAAGCGCCCGGATGCGCGCTGCGCTCCTGTGGATCGTGCTTCTCTTCGCAGCGTCCATTGGGCTCGGGCGGTCGTTCGTGGCGGAGCACGAAGGCGGGACGGCACTTCTGCTCCGGCTCCACACGCGGGCGAGCATGGTCTTCGCCGGCAAACTGCTCTTCAACCTCGGCCTCGTCTCGCTCCTGACCTTGGTCACTACAGCCGTGTTCATGCTGCTGCTTGGCATTTCGGTCGGGGCCCCTGGCTTGCTTGCAACTACACTCGCTCTCGGCACCCTCGGCCTGACGGGGGCTACGACCCTGCTATCAGCCCTCGTCGCACGAGCCTCTCGGGGCGGGCCGCTGTTGCCCGTGCTGCTCCTCCCGATCCTGGTGCCAGTGCTGGTCTCGGGGGTCGGGGCCACGCGCAAGGCACTGCTCGGCCAGCGGTGGGCGACGGCGCAGGACGAGCTCCTGACCCTCGTGGGCTTCGCCGGGGCGACGATCTCGGCGGCCGTCGTGTTATTCGACTATGTCTGGACGGAATGACGTGTGCGTCGGGAGAAGACCCTCTCTCCGTCAGCGGGAAATTAAGAGATGCCCGTACTCAAACAGGCTGTCCTCCGGAAGTAGGCATTACTGGTCGACAGGCCGCAGGGCTCTGACCTCGAAATAGTATCCTTTTGGGTAGAAATCCGGAGAATCTTTGATGATCCCTGAGCCTTCGACCTCAAGACTGTCCTGTTTCAGTTGGGAAGGCAGGTCACTTTCCGGGACGAGCGACGCCGTGTCGGTTTCAATGGTCCAGACTGTTCCCTGTCCGGAGAAGTCCTGAGACTTCATGACCCCCGTCACATTCGCAAACCGATCCGTCGGCGGATCGCCGTGCCACCCCGCCAATCCACAACCAAGTCCACCAATAACGAAGAAGAAAAGCGCGACAGTAGCGAGGAGCGTTTTCATTGGGCGATGAAAACGTTCGGGAGTAAGTTCGGGACCCGCGATGCCAGAGTAGAGGTCGGGCTCAAAACTGCTTTTGAAAACGCACTATCAGAGGAGCAGTGTCTTCGCCCCCGAAGGCAGAACCCCGTGAGATAGAAGTCCCACGGGGCTCATACGATCCTGCTCTAGAATGGGGTCCACCGCCGGGAATTACCTAAAGCCAAGCCGGACAATCAGGGATCCGCTGAAGGATCGGTTCTTGACGTTGAATCCCTGCGTTTGGTCTACGTTGCGGAGTCCGAGGGTATATTGACCGTCCAGCGCGACCTCGCCATCAGAGAGTCCCGGGAGCGGCAGCGCAATTTCTCCTCCAACGACGCCGGCCAAGTCGTAGAGCAGGAAGCGGTCGTTCACCTGGACGTTGGACTGGAAATCTTGCTGCTTCGACAACCCATTCTCTCTGGCATCGGTCAAGAAATTGACGGACGGCCCGGCCATGGCACGAACTTTTACTGCCTCAATGGGCGCCGTGAGCTTGAAGAGAACCGGGAACTCCAGATAATTAATCGTCACGCGGTCCTCCTCGAAGTTGAAGGCATCACTGGTATTAGCCCCCCCGTCAGCGACTACTTGGTCGCCCCCTTTCTTCGCATACAGGAAGTCGAAGTCGACCGAGAGGGTCTCATTGATGTTGTACATAAACTCGAGCCCTCCCGTGAATTCCCTCCGGCTGCTCGACTCGACGCCATCCCCGGTAAGTGAAGACTGAGCCAGTCCCCCCTGGAAGCCAACATGGACGGCTTCGGGCTGATTTTGTGCCTGTGCGGACTGCGGATTGAGCGCAAAGGCCGCGACGACAAAGAGTGCGAGGGTCGCAGAGAGAGTTCGTTTCAATGTGTCCATGCGATGAATCTCGTCGTTGTGAAAAGTCGGAGGCTGTGATATCGAGGGTGTGCGGGACCTACTCGTCTGTTCCCCGAATCACCAGTGTGAACGTCTTCAGGTTTTCCGCGGCCTCAACCCCATCACTGTCTTGGAGATTCAAGTAGAGCACGTAGTCGGTGTCTTCGTCGTCCGCGCTGTTGTCGAGCACGTCCACCTCAACGTCTGTCGAGCTCGTACCTGCAGAGATGGTCGCGGAGGTCGATCCAAGACTGTAGTGCGTGCCCTCGTCTGCGGTAGACGAGTCCGCCACTGTGTAGCTGACGTTGAGGTCGGAGTCACGCTGCTCCCCGATTAACTGGATGGAGGTAGTCACCGTACCGGCCCCTTCATCCACCGTTTGCGTTGTGGGGGCGAATTCGAGCTTGGGGTCGTCGTCGAACTTTCGACTGTCTACCTGCAGGGCATCGCAGCCGCCCAAGACAAGGGGGATCAGTCCGAAAACAAGGAGGATTTTGAGTGACTTCATAGGGGGAGGATAGTTCATTCCAAGTCGAATGGCTTAGGGAGCAAAGACGGCGGCCCCGTCAGTGGGAACCGCAACGAAAACTGGTCAGCCCCTAATTATACCCCGGGTTCTGTACGAGCTCCTCATTCACCTCAAGTTGGTTGGGCGGAATGTCGTCCAAGATCCTCGGGGAGTTGAACAGAACCGCGGGCCGTCCCGCCGGCTTCGAGATGTCTCGGCCCAGACGTTTCAGATCGAAGAACCGGTGGCCCTCGGCCACCAGCTCTCGACGGCGCTCCGCCAGGATCTCATCCATCGCGGACTGCTGATCAAAATTGCCGGGGTCCAGCTCCGAGGCGTTGCGCTGCTCACGGAGATCATTCAGCCGCTCGATGGCGGCCTGAGGTCCATCTGTGTTGAGCCGGGCCTCTGCCTGGATCAGCACCATCTCGGCAACGCGGAGGTGGGGATAATCGTCCGCGAACCGCGAAACCCCTTGTTCGGAGTTGTACTTGTCGAGTTCGAGGCCGTCTGTGTTCACGTCCGAGCACCCATCGAAGGCCTCACCGTTCACCTCGTCGTAGCAGGGGGAGTACCACTGGTCCCGACGGGCGTCCCCGGACTCGTATAAATCCAGAAGGTCCTGGGTGGGAAGCTGTGCGGCCCACTGAATGGAGGTATATGCGGAGATCGACAAGTTTACCCCTACCGATTCTGTCGCCGGATCGGTGTCGATCTCAAAGATGCCCTCTGGGTTTCCGCCCGTCGTCTCGTCGAAAATGGCCGTGAGTTGCGACGGCTGTGCAAGACCGGCCCCAAGCGTACTGCCGGCCAGGTCAATCGCGTTCTGGGCAGCGGTGTTGGCCGCGCTCCAATCTCGCTGGTAGAGACGAACCCGCGCGAGGAGGCCCTCAATGGCAGCCTCCGAGGGGAAGAATCGCGAATTTTCTTTCACGTCTGCCGGAAGATTCTGGAATATACTCCTCGCGTTCTCGAGATCGGAGATAATCCGGTCGTAGACCTCGGGTACAGGGGCCCTGGGCTTGTCGCTCGCGTCGCTCACCTCGATGGTCGGCTCCGTCCGGAGCACAATTCCTAAGTCAAATCCCTGCCCGGGACCGGAGTTCGGAGACACGACTCCTCCCTGCCCATTCGGATCATACCCGAAAATGCGGACGAGATGATGCTGAGCAAGGGCCCGCATGAAGTAGGCCTCTCCCCGGTATTTTGCCTCGATGTCCTCATCGAGAACCCCCTCCTCAATTCCATTGATCAGCAGGTTCGCGTCGTTGATGAGATTGTAGATATTGTTGTAAGCGCCCGTCCCGATGCCCGCCCGGTTCGAGTTGACGTTGAGGTTCTGGTGCCGGCCCTGATTTCCGCGAAACGAAGTGTTGTCGGCCAGCGCAGATGGCCCGAGCAACCAGTCCGTGCTTAGGGCATTGCTGTGCATGCGGTCGTACATGCTCGCTCGGATCCCCTGAACCGCGTCGGGTTCTGTGAGGGCCGTTCCCTGCGACACGGCCGTACTCGGCTCGGTGCGTTCGATGAGACTATCGCAGCCCTGTGCAACGATAAGAAGCGCAAGTGCAAGGGTCGCTTTGAGAAGGGTATTAGCAAAGGGTCTCATATCTGCAACAATACACGGTTCGCGTCTGTCGTACGGGTGGAAGGCCGGAGCGGAAACCAGCCTCGGGTGGTCGGGGAGTAGCTCGATGGAGCCGGAAAGGTCCCGGTTCCATCGGACAGGCTCTTACAGGTCCAACTGCAGCCCAAGGTTGATCTGCTGCTCGGCTGGGTAGCTGGACTCCTCATCCTCTTCGGCCACCTCCGGATCAATTCCGAGGTAGGGACTCCACTGTAGGAGATTAATCCCGGAGACGTAAATCCGGGCTCCCTGCAACCCAACCTTGTTCATGATGCTCTCCGGCATCTGGTAGCCAATCCGCGCGTTTTTGAGCCGGATGTAGTTGTTCTTGTACAACCAGTTGGTGGATGTCTGGTCAGGATTGTCGGCCCCCTCCGAGTTCGGAAGGAGGTCGTAGATGCCGAAGGGTGCGGGGCGCGGATATCGGGCGACGTCTCCTGGCTCCTCCCACCGCTCTTCAACCACGAACTCGAGAACGTTCTCGCCGAACGGATCGGTAAAGGTTGTCTGCGTGAACGGCAGGGACTGCGCCCCGAAGCTGAAGTCGAAGAAGAGATCCAGCGAGAGCCCCTTGTAGCTGAAGCGCGTTCCGGCTCCCCCAACTACGTCTTCCTCGGCCCCGTTCACAAATTTCCGGTCCTCCTGCGTCGGGCGGTAGGTCAGGTTCCCGTCCTTGTCGTACCACATGGGGCGTCCGTCCGCAGGATTCACGCCGGCCCAGATGGGCACCTTCCATGCCTCGATGGAGTGCCCTTCCGCGATGGGCAGCACGCTGCCGCCGTTGAGCTCCTCAAGATCCCCAACCAGGTCTAGCACCTCGTTCTGCGTGACCGAGACGTTGAACCGGGTCGACCAGCGGAAGTCTTCAGTCTGAATGTTAACCGTGCTCAGATCGAACTCGATTCCCTGATTTTGGACCTTCCCGGCGTTTTCGGTGATCGAGCCGAATCCACTGCTCGTGGGAAGGGGGCGGTTCAGAAGGAGTTCGTCGTTCACCGAGCGGTACAGGTTCAGACTGCCGGTGAGGCGTCCGCTCCAAAGGCTCCAGTCTACCCCCACGTTGAGCTCACGTTTTTCCTCCCAACTCAACCGAGGATTGGCCAACTGAAAGGGACGGATGCCCACCTGATCTCGATATGAGCCCCCGATTCCGTAGAGGCCACGGGCACTGAAATTCCCAATATCCGAGTTTCCGGTGACCCCGTAGCTGACGCGGAATTTCAGATCATCGACAGCGTCGACGTTAAAGAAGTTCTCCTCCGAGAGACGCCACCCGATCGACCCGGATGGGAATAGCCCAAACCGCTGATCCGAGCCAAATCGCGACGTCCCGTCGTACCGCATCGTGACGGTGGCAATGTACCGACCGTCATAGTTGTAATTCGCGCGGCCGAAGTACGAAAACACTCGGTACTCGGTGTTGAAGCCCTGGAAGAAGCCCACCTCACTCGCTGCCGCCGGCACACGCAGGAGACTGTTGTTGAAGCCCTGGAATCCGGTCTCCTCCTCTTCCTCGTACTCTCGGCGATACTCCGTACCGAGCAGGCCGCTCACGTTGTGAGAGTCGCCAAAGGTATAGTCGGCATTCAGCGTTCCATTGAAGGTAAAGTTCGTTACGTCGTTAAACCGGCGACTCAAGACCCCACCTTCAGAGCGGGCAAACTCCGGCGTGCTGTAGTCGTACTCTTCGGCGTCCTGCCAGTCGATTCCGAGCTTCGCCTTCGCCGATAACCAGGGCGTGAGTTGATAGGTCGGCGTGATGCTCCCGAGTAGCTGCGTGGTGTTTGCCGTTCGGGTCTCCTCATTCAAAAACAGTGCCGGGTTGTATACGGCGGCCTGTTCCGTGTTCGGGTTGTAGGAGCCGTCGTCATTGTACGGGTACGAGATGGGGGGCTCCTCACCGATCGCCTGGTAAAACGGGCAGTTGATAAAGAAGCCGTCCTGGCAGACTCCGGCGTCCTCCTCGTTATTGAGGCCCAGATTGAGTTCCACGTTCAAGTCTTCGGTAAGCTGCTGAGTCATGTTCACTCGGATGCTCTTGTTGTCATAGTTGACTGCCTTCGTCTTGAGGGCACCTCCGGTTTGCGTGATGTTTCCGGACAGAAAGAACTGCGTGTCCTCGTCTCCTCCGTTCGCCGAGAATCCAACCTTCGAGTGTCCTCCCGGGTCAAAGACCCAATCCTGCCACCTGAAGTCCCGGAGTTCTTCGACCGGCGTGTCCGAATCATACCCGAAGGCCGGGAGGATATTTTCCCGAAACCCGTAGGACGGATAATCCTCGAATGCCTCCTGGTTGATCTCTGCCCACTGGTCCCGATTTGCGAGATCAAACCGCCGCGACTGGAAACGAACGCCCCCCTCAAAGTTGAGCGAGACCTCGACGTCTCCTTGACGTCCGGATTTCGTTTCGATCAGCACGACGCCGTTCGACGCCTGCGAGCCGTAGATGGCTGAGGCCGCAGCGTCTTTCAGGACCTGAATGGACTCGATATCCCCCGGAGACAGAGCGTTGAGCGGAGACCGGTCCGTAACCTCTGACCCCTGCTCAAAGCTCACCTGCACGCCATCGACGATGTAGAGGGGTCGGCTTCCGGCATTGATCGATCCTCGGCCCCGAATGTCGACCTCGAATCCCGCTCCCGGATTTCCACTGGTCGCCGAGAGTGTCACTCCCGACGCACGCCCCTGCAGGAGTGATTCAACGTTCTGAGCAGGGACGTCCTCAATGTCCTCATTGCTAATGTTCGACACCGACCCTGTCACTTCTCCCGCCGTCTTCCGCTGGCCATAGCCGGTCACGACGACTTCGTCGAGACCGACGGCTCCAGAATTCAACTCGATGTCTTGCGTAACGGCCTGATTCGCCTCGATCGTAACGTCCGTGGTGTACGTCTGATATCCGACAAAACTCGCACGGAGCGTGTGGGTCCCGACGGGCACGTTCTCGATCGTGTAACTTCCATCTACGTCCGTTGCCGCCCCCCGGTTGAGATCCACGAGCGATACGTTTGCGCCAGGAACCGGATCACCAGTTTCCGAATCCGTCACGGTTCCGGTGAGCGTTCCTGTCTGGGCCAATGCCGGCGTCGCGCCGATCAGCCCAAGAACTGCTAGTGTCGACAGTAGCCGTTTCAGCATAATACGTATGGAGAGGTCAATCAGGTGTACCAATCACGGACTTTGCAGTGCTGACTTTTCAAGGGTATTTCTGAAGCACGACAAGGTCAAATCCGTTTACTTGATCTTCAACATGCCGGGACGAAATCGGCGTAAACGCCGCGTTTTTAGCCGAAACCTCGTTTTAATTTTATGAGGACAATTTTTCTTCCGTTACACCGAAAATTTTGCCCTCGTACTGCGCCCGTACCCATTTTCTCAAAGCAGCTCCCTGTTTTTCGGGTTTGAACGTTGAGCGAATTCAATTCGGCTCCGGAAAGCCCCCACTTTCCGCGGCGTATCATCGCTCGGTATTGGTTTTTGATCCGTCCCCACCACCATGTCTGCCAGTGTCCAAACGACCCGTCCGGTCAATCGTCGGCTCTACCGCGCGATGCGCGGGTTAGTGGCACTGGTGCTTACCGGCGTCATCGTCGCCGGCTTTCTGGGCGAGATTCCGCAGCTCGACATCCTCGAACAGTCGGCGCGGAATCTCTATTTCCATGTGCCGATGTGGTTTACGCTCATGGCAGCCACCCTCGTCTCGGCGTACCACTCGGCCCAATACCTTCGGAGCGGCGCTCGCATCCGGGATGTGCGAGCGCGCGAAGCGGCCCGGATTGCGCTCATCTTCGGTGGGCTCGGCATCGTGACCGGCATGGTGTGGGCCCGCTTTACGTGGTACGAGGGCACGGGTGTGTGGTGGAACTTTGACCCGAAGCAGTCGATGGCGGCGGTCCTCCTGCTCATCTACGGCGGGTATTTTGTCCTGCGGGACGCGATCGACACGCCGAGCACCCGCGGGCGCATCGCGGCCGTGTACAACTTGTTTGCGGTCGTCACGATGCCGTTTCTGCTCTATATTCTGCCCCGGCAAATGCCCAGCCTCCATCCCGGTGGCGAAGGAAGCCCGGCCTTCAGCCAAACGGACCTCGCCCCCGCCATGCGGTGGGTCTTCTATCCGTCCGTCCTGGCCTTTCTCGGTCTTTTCTGGCTGCTGTACACGCAGCGGGTTCGCCTCGCCTGGATTCGCGAGGCCCTGCGCGTTGAACAGCGAGAGGAGGTCGCCGCCGGCCTCCAGGATGCGTCCGACTCGTAGGAGCCTGACCGTCGTCTTCCCTCTGCGCCTGCTCAACAATTCCTGATCGCGCACGCACCTTCCACTGCCCCCATGACGATCCACCCGATTCGGTCGGATGATGCCCTGACCTACCGACCGGCGCAGGAACGCCCCGACACGACCTCGGCCTACGACAGCACCTGGGTGGAGCAGCCGGAGGACTCATCGCCGACGGGCCTGGACCGCATCATGGGACAAGACGGCAAAATCTACGTCGTGCTCGCCGTGGTGCTCCTGATCTGGATCGGCCTCCTTACGCTGCTCTTCCGCACCGACCGCAAGATCGATCGGCTGGAACGGCGCCTCGACCGGCACATTTCAGACGATGAGTGACCCTGATTCTCTACCTGTCTCTCTTGTCCGCCATGAAGTGGAAGACTGTCATCGGGCTGGCCGCCATGCTTGGCTTCGGGACGCTCCTGCTCGTCAACTTCGGCAGCCAGGTCGGCGGATACATGGATTTTGAGCAGGCCGCCCGCACGGGGGCGTCGGCCCACGTCGTAGGCACGTGGGCGGAGGATCGTCCGACGCATTACGACCGTGCCCAGAATGCTTTTACCTTCTACATGCGCGACGAGATGGGGACGTTGCAGAAGGTCCGGTACAACAACCCGAAGCCGGCAAATTTCGAGGAGGCCGAAAAGGTGGTCGTCCAGGGCAAGAACCAGGGCGACGTTTTCGTGGCCGACAACATCCTCGTGAAGTGCCCCTCGAAGTACAACGATGCTCGCGGGCTGAAGCAGAAGGCAAGCAGTTTGTCGTCGGGGGCCTCGTCATCGCCCGCCCCTTCACAGTAGCTCCCCACGGCCTGTGCGTCCGTTGCACCTGCCCTGTCCGGAGTCTCTCCTCGCTTTCGGGCTCCTAATTGTCAGTTTGACAATTGTCGGTTTGACGCTTCCGTTCGTGTCCAACGCTCAGTCGCTGCCCGAGAACCCGCTTCCGCCGTGCCCCGACACGCCCAACTGCGAGCGGACGGCACGACCATACGATGTCCCGCCGGACACTCTTTTCGTCGCGGCGCAGCGCGCGCTCGAGGCACTGGATCCCGTCACACTCCGCGTTCCCGACTCTCCGCCCGGGCGCCGCGCCGAAGCGGTGTACCGCGTGGCCCTGGTCTTCAAGGACGACGTGGACGTGGCCGTCAGGCCGCGGGCCGATGGGGAAAGTGCCCTGTACGTTCGAAGCGCGAGCCGGATGGGCTACAGCGACCTAGGGGTGAACCGGCGCCGCGTCAAGCGATTCCTGGAGGCGGTCGAGTCGGCCCTCCGCGAAGATCCATCCTCTCAGTAGACGGGCCGCCTGCACACCGTTACAGATACAGCGCCGTGGCGATCAGAAAATAGATGGCCAGGCCCAGGATGTCATTGAGCGTAGTGACGAACGGGCCCATTGCGCTGGCCGGGTCGACGCCGAGCCACGTGAGCAGGAACGGGATGAGGGCCCCATTCGTCGTGGCCACCAGACTCACGCAGAGCATGGTGAGGCCGAGCGTAGCCACGAGCATCGTCACGTTTCCCATCCCGAGCGCGGCCACCGTCCCGCAGAGGAGCGCCGCCACCACAACTCCGTTGAGGAGCGCGACGACCATCTCTTTCCCGATGCGCTTGAAGGCGTCGGACAGCCAGAGCTCCCCGGAGCCAAGTCCCTGCACGGCAATGGCTGCGCTCTGGACGGCGGCGTTCCCTCCCATGGCGGTGACGATGGGAATGAACGTGGCCAGCACCACGGCCTGCTCCAGCGTGGCCTCGAACACGCCAATGACGGTGCCGGAAAGTCCCGACCCGACGAGGCCGACGATGAGCCACGGCAGCCGACCGCGACTCACCTGAACGGCGGTGTCAACGGTTCCCTCCTGCCCGGTGAGGCCACTCATGAGCTGAATGTCCTCCTCCGCCTCGTCGCGAATTACGTCGACTACGTCGTCGACCGTGATGCGCCCCATCATGCGCCCACTCTCATCGACCACCGGAACCGATACGAGGTCGTACCGCTGCACGACGCGCCCCACCTCCTCCTGGTCCACCTCCGGCGCGACGGAGATGAAGTCAGGATCCATGACGTCGCGCACCTTTACCGACCCCGCCGAGAGGACCAGTTGCTTGAGCGAGAGAGTCCCGAGCAGGGTCCCATTCTCGTCTACGACGTAGGCGGTGTAGACCTCTTCCACGTCGGCGGCATTGCGCCGCACCTCTTCGGCGGCCTCCTGAAGAGTCCAGTCCGGCGGAATGGCCACGTACTCGCGGGCCATGATGCCCCCGGCCGTCTCCTCCCCATATTCCAGGAGCTCGGCCAGGTCCTCCGCGTCCCCCAGATCGGGGAGCACCTGCAGGGCCGTCTCCTCCGGCAGGTCGGCGAGAACGTCGGCCGCGTCGTCGGTGTCGAGGACGTCGATCAGGTCGGTGAGCGTCTCCGGCGCGAGCTCCTCCATCAGTGCGGCCCGCACGGCGTCCTCCATCTCCGCAACGACGTTGCTTCCCAGCTCCGGCGGCAGCCACCGGAAGAGCCGCTGGGCCTCGTCGTCTGGCAGGCGTCGAAGCAGGAGGGCCACGTCGGCCGGGTAGAGGTCGGCCACGAGGTTGAGCACCATCCCGCGCTGCCCCTCGGACAGCAGGGTCACAATGTCGTTGACGACCGACTCGTCAACCTCGAGCAACCCGCTGTGGGGCGGGCCTTCGGGAGTAGCAGAGGAGCGGGACGGGGACGGCGGATTGGACGGAGACTCAGCCATCGTGCGAAGACGAGTAGACGCGATTCAGAGATCCTCCCTCCGCATACGGCTCGGCCCCGGAGTCGCTCCGTGCCGCTACGGGCCGGGGGCGGGATCAGCACGGGCATTCAGGTGACGGGTGAGCGTTGCAAACTCGTCCGGCGTGAGCGCCTCGGCGCGCTTGCGGCCCCAGTCGTTCGGAAAGCTCACGCCCTGCTCCTTCGTCCAGGCGCTCAGGCTGTTGCGGAGCATCTTGCGCCGCTGATTGAACGCCGCCCGCACGTAGCGGCGCACGTCGTCGAACTGAAGATCGCCAGGCTCCGTCTCGGTGTCAAACTGGAGTCGAACCACCGCGCTCGTCACGTCGGGCTGCGGCGAAAAGACCTGTGGAGGTACGGTGAAGCAGAGCGTCGGATTCGCAAAGAGCTGTAGCAGCACGCTCAGAATGCCGTACGCCTTGGTGCGCGGCTCGGCCACGATGCGCTCCGCCACCTCGCGCTGCATCGTGAGCACGGCCTCGGCGAGGGGGCGCCGGTGCTCCAGCAGCGAGAAGAGAATCGGGCTCGTGAGGTAGTACGGCGTGTTGCTGATAACGAAAAGCGGCCCGCCTTTTTCGTCGGCGAGGGCCGCCCACTCGGTCTCCCGCACGTCCTCCTGCCGCACGTCCACGCCCGGTACGCGCTCGCGAAGTACCGCCACGGCCCGCTCGTCGATCTCGATGGCGGTGAGGGTCTCGACCCGCTGCGCCAGTCGCTCGGTGAGCACGCCGGTCCCGGCCCCCACCTCCACCACATGCGCATCGGACGGGGCGCCCAGCGTCCCCACGATCTTCTCGGCCATGTTCGGGTCCTGGAGGAAGTTCTGGCCAAGACTCTGTTTGGGACGGAAGGGAAGGCTCATGCTCGTTGGACGTTGGGCGTTGGAACGTTGAACGTTCTCCGATCAGGCCAGCTACCGCAATCACGTTCAACGTGCGAACGTTCCAACGTTCAACCCAGATGTTTTCGCCGGTTGCGAACGTAGTCTTCAAACAGGAACGAGCCGAGGTCGTCGAGCTCCGAGTAGTAGGCGCGGCCCTGGTTGGCTTCCGTCAGCTCGCGGACGAAGTCGCGCAGGCCCGGATCCCGCGCAATCATGAACGTCGTGATGGTAATATCCTCCCGGCGGCAGATCGTGGCCTCGTCGAGCACCTTGTTGACGACCTTGCGGTCGAGCCCGTAGGCGTTGCGGTACATCTCGCCGTCCTCGATGTGACAGCTGGGCTTGCCGTCGGTGATCATGAAGATCTGCTTGTTGCGGTTGTTGCGGCGGTGCAGGATGTCGCGCGCGCGTCGCAGGCCCGCTCGCGTATTCGTGTAATATGGCCCCACGTCCAGGTACGGGAGGTCCTCCACGTCCACCGTCCACGCGTCGTTGCCGAAGGCCACGATGTCGAGCGAGTCCTTCGGATACTGCGTCATGATCAGTTCCGAGAGCGCCATCGCCACACGACGCGCCGGAGTGATGCGATCTTCGCCGTACAGCACCATCGAGTGGGACAGGTCGATCATGAGCACCGTCGCCATCGAGGCGTAGTGGTCCGTCTTGTGGACCTGGAAGTCGTCCTCGGAGAGGTGCCAGTCGTCCCCCACGCCGGAGCGCCTGAAGGAGTTGGAGAGGGTGCCGGTCACGTCGAGGTTCGAGAGGTCGTCCCCAAACTGCCAGTCCTTCGTCTCGGGAAGTCGCTCGTCGCCCTGGCCCGTGTACGGCGTGCGGTGGTCGCCCATGCCCCCCTTCTTGAGGTCGTTGAAGATCTCCTCCAGGGCCGACTTCCGCAGCGAGCGCTCGGTGCGGGCCGTAATCTCGACCGTCTCGCCGTCCTCCCCCTCTTCGAGATAGCCGCGCTTCTTCAATTCCTCGATGAAGTCGTCGAGGTCCTTGTCCGACCCTTCCGTCAGGTCGTACTGATCGTCGAGCTGCTGCATCCAGTCGAGGGCCTCCTCGGCGTCGCCGGCCGTGTGCTCGAGCAGTTCCTGGAAGAGATCAAGTAGCTCCTCGAAGAGCGGCTTCTGGCTGCCGTGACGGACGGGATCCCACTCGGTGTACCGAAAACGCATGGCGTGGCGGACCAGTCTGGAGAAGTTAATGGATTGTAGCTACGCCGGACGCTCGGCGTTTGTTTGTTCTTCACGCCCACGCCCCCCACGTCTTACAAGGCCAGGACATTCCCTACCGGCCAACCGGGGGATCCGTATCCCCCACCCTCAGCCTCCATCTTCCAACCTTCAACCCTCATACGGAGAGTCCAGATATTTTTCGGCACGGTCGTGGGCCCCGGACGCATCTTCCATGGTCAACACCTTTCGGTAGCGATGGACCGCTAGGTCGCGCTGGCCGAGGGCGTCGTACGCCATGCCCTGGTACAGGTAGCCAAGCATGCGATACTTTGTGTTTTCAATGTCCCGGCTGGTCAGCTGCTCCAGCTCGGCCAGGTGCGTGAGGGCCTCCTGGTACTCATCCTGATACAGCCGATCCCGGGCCAGATACAGCTGGGCAATCTCCTCCATGTGGGTGTTATAGCCCGCCTGTCCGGCCTCACAGCGCTCCACGATGGTCCGAAATATGGAACGTGCCTGGTTCCAGCGTCCCCAGCGCGCATGAATCCGCCCCTCGAAGGTGTGGAAAAAGGGGTTGTCCGGGTGCCGCTCGCGGAGCCGTTCCACCCACTTCCGACTCCCCCGAAAGTCATCCTCGTACAGGTAGTGGACCTTTGCCAGGAAGTAGATCGCCTCGGTCTTCACGTAGTGGCCGTTCGTGGCCGTCTCGCGAAGCAGTTCGAGGCCCCGCTCCTTATCCCCGTCGGGCAGCACCCACATGATGGCCTTCGACAGGGAATACTCCTCCGGCAGAATGGCTGCGTAGTAGTCGTACATGCCCGACCCGAAGACGTAATCCCCGCGCTCCGGCGCCACCTCCTCGACCTTCTGGACGTAACTGATGGCCTTCTGGGCATTACGGATCGTCTTCCACCAGCGGTACCGGTTGGAGTGGAGGCGGGACAGAAATCCGTGGGCCGCCGCTTTGAAGAGGGCCGCATCGAAGTGGTCCGGATCGTCCTCCAACAGCGCGTCGCACCGATCGATGACGGTGCTCATCTGCTCGATGAACGCCTCGTCGTGGGAGGTGTCCGTGAGGTCGAGCATGATGGTCCACCAGAGATTGAGCCCCTGCAGGAACGGCCCGACGGGATGATCGGGGTGCCGCGCGTCGATCTCGTCGAAGAGGGCCTTCGCCTTGTCGAACCGCATGCCGTAGAGATGATCGAGGCCCTTCGTGCCCTTCTCCCGCACGACGGGGTCGGTGAGCACGGACGAGGTCTGGCCTGTGGCGTCCGCCGCCGGTTGCGTCTGGCCCTGCCCCACGCGCGGACCGCCGGCAACGAGGAGGATGCCCACGACCATGATGGCAAACCGGGTCGACATGGTGTTGGCTGAAGAGTGAAGAAGATCAGTGTGCTCAATCGGGCTCGGACGGAGCCCCGTCGCTTTGGTCACTGGGTCGGCTCCTCGGCCTTGAAGCCTTGCAGGCTCTTTTCGGCGAGCAGATTTACGTCGTACGTCTGAACCCGTCCGTTTCGCTCGCGATGACGGCGACGGGCGATGCTCACCAGCCGATCCAGCAACTCGCCGAACGGGACGCCGGAGGGCTCCCACAGGTAAAACGAAAACGAGCCCGGGATGGTGTTTATTTCATTGAAGTAGAGTTGGCCGGTAGATTCGTCGATCATGAAGTCGATGCGGACGACGCCCGCACATTCAAAGAGGCGAAAGATGCGCACGGCCATGTCTTGGATCTCGTCGGTTCGCTTGCCGGAGAGGTCGGCCGGCACAATGCGGTCCTGCGCGGCCATCCCCTCGGGGGACGACCCGGCGCTTTTCGCGGCGCTGCCGTCCTTGACCGCCTCCCCGTCCTCCCGCATGTACTTGTCCCGAAAGGTCAGCACCTCGTCCTCGTCCGAGGGCACCGGCTCCTCCAGCACGCTGGGCGTGGCCTCCTGGGCGTCGCCCAGCACCGAACAGTTGATTTCTCGCAGCGGCTCGACGGCTTCTTCCACGACCACCTTGTCGTCGTACCGGAATGCGTCTTCGATGGCCGCGTCGAGCGCCTCGCGGCCCTCCACCTGCGAGATGCCAATGGACGATCCGCAGCGGGCCGGCTTCACGACGAGCGGGTAGTCGAGCGCGGCCTCGCACTGATCGAGGGCGTCCTCTTCCCGATAGCCCCACTCGTTCTCGCGGAACGCTACGAAGTCCACCACGGGAATGCCCGCCTCGCGGCACACGCGCTTCGACATCACCTTGTCCATCCCGAGCGCAGAGCCGAACACCCCGGCGCTGGTGTAGGGCACGTCAAAGGTCTCGCAGAGCCCCTGAATGCTGCCGTTCTCGCCCGGGCCGCCGTGCAGCCCGAGCAGCATTACGTCGATGCGGGTCTGGAGCGGAGGGCGTTTGAAGCGCTGCAGGGCGCCCGCCTCGCGATCCTCCAGGAGGTCGAGGTGGCCGTGCGGCGTGGGCACGAGCGCCACCGGCGTGGCGGCCTCGCGCAGGGCCTCGAGGTCGCGGTACTGCTCCACCTCCAGCAGGGGCTCGCCGGTGTACCATGTGCCGTCCTTGGCGACGTAGACGGGCACGGGCGTGTACCGGTCGCGGTCGAGTGCGGCCGCGGCCTGCAGGGCGGAGATGACCGACACCTCGTGCTCGGGCGCCACGCCGCCGAGGACGACGCCGACGTGTAGGGGGTCGGAGGACACGGTGGAACCAGTGCGACCAGTAAACAGAACCGCGATTTTGTGCGAGAGATCGATACGTAGAGGGAAGTCCGAACGATCCCTACTCGGTCTCTCCGGTCTGCCGAGCCGTACAAAAGTTCCTGAAGATCTAAGTGCGGGCGTTTGGGCGTCTGGAAGTGTGGGGAAAACGCTCGCATGTCCACTCCGATGGCAGTCGCACCGGCTCAAGCAAACGCCACAGCTTTTGTGAAATCGTCCGCCCCCCGGCTACTTTTTCTCCGGTCCCTTCGGGACGAAGTGCGTCCCGATAGCTGTTGCGGACCGATGAAGAAATAGCACCGACAGCAGTCGAGTCCTCGATTCCCATGGGGACAGGCACCCCCATACGCAACCCTTCCCCGTGCTCCCACTCCCCCATTCACCCACGCTCCCACGCCCAGTCAAGTCTCCACCAAACTCGACGTCACCCGCCCGCATCGCTGCCGTCGTCGTTGGTTTTGGGAGCGGCGCGGCTTAGGTTGCGCGGTGGTTATC
>PXTN01000094.1 GCA_003022565.1 Bacteroidetes bacterium QS_3_64_15
CTCCCGGCCGAGGTCGTGTGCTGCGTCAGCAACACGCCCGACGCCGGGGCCCTGGAGCGGGCCGACCGCCGCGACGTGCCGACCGAGGTGATCCCGCCCGCCTCCTTCGACGCCCCCGCCCCGTTCGGGCACGCCCTGCTGGACACCCTGGACACCTACAGCGTGACGTTTGTCGCCCTCGCGGGCTACATGCAAAAGGTCCCACCGAACGTGGTCGACGAATACCGGGGCCGCATGACGAACATCCATCCCGCCCTCCTCCCTGCCTTCGGGGGACAAGGCATGTACGGGATGCACGTCCACCGCGCCGTCCTCGACTACGGCGTCCACTGGAGCGGCGCCACCGTCCACCTCGTCGACGAGGAGTACGACCACGGCCCTGTCGTTTTGCAGGAACCGGTGCCCGTCTACGCCGACGACACGCCGGATGAGCTCGCCGATCGGGTACAGAACGTCGAGCACCGCCTCTACCCAGAGGCCCTCCGCCTCTTCGCCGAAAACCGGGTCCATCGCAGCGGCCGCACGATCTCGATCGACGATCCCGAGCACGCTCGCCGCTGAGCGTCCGCCCCGCGAAACAGCCGACGAGTCCCTGCATCTGTCTCCCAAATCATCACTGCCCCCTCTCTACCCCCCACCTCTCAACCCCCAACTCTCAACCCTGAACCCTTAACCCTCATGCCCACCGACGCCCACTCACCGGTTCGCCGCGCTCTCCTCTCCGTGTACGACAAGACCGGCATCGTTGACTTCGCCCGGCGACTCCGCGCCCTCGACGTGGAGCTCATCTCCACCGGCGGCACGGCCGAGACCCTGCGCGAGGCGGGCCTCCCGGTGACTGACGTGGCCGACGTGACGGGCGTGCCGGAAGTGCTAGAGGGCCGCGTCAAAACCCTCCATCCGGCCCTCCACGCGGGCATTCTGGCTCGCCGCTCACACGAGGAGGACATGGATGCCCTCGACGAGCACGGCTACGCCCCCATCGACCTCGTAGTGGGCAACCTCTATCCCTTCGGCACGGCGGCCCAGGACCCGAACCTCGACGTCGACGGGATGATGGAGTACGTCGACATTGGCGGCCCAACGATGCTCCGCGCCGCCGCCAAGAACCACGCGCATGTCGGCGTCGTCATCACCCCCCGCCAGTACGACCGGGTCGCCGACGAGCTCGAACAGAACGAGGGGCACCTGTCGCTCCCCACCCGTCGCGGCCTGGCTCAGAGCGCCTTCGCCCACACGGCCGCCTACGATCAGCTCATTAGTGACCAACTGTCTCGTCGGCCGGAGTTCGAGGACGCGGCGAATGGCGACTCGCTCCCGCATACGTTTGAGACCTCGATGATGCAGGACCGCGAGCTTCGCTACGGCGAAAACTCGCACCAGGAGGGCGCGCTCTACGGGACGCCCTGGCGCTTCTTCGACAAAATCCACGGCGAGGACCTCTCCTACAACAACCTGGTCGACACCAGCAGCGCCCTCGCCCTCATCGACGAGTTCCGCGACGCCGGGCCGACCTGTGCCATCCTCAAGCACACCAATCCCTGCGGCGTGGCCACCGCCGACACCCTGGAGGCCGCCTGGCACCGAGCCTTCGCCACCGACACGCAGTCCCCCTACGGCGGCATCGTGATCGTGAACCAGGCGCTCGACCGGGCCACGGCCGAGGCCATCGACGAGATCTTCACCGAGATCGTCATTGCCCCCGAATTCGAACCTGGGGTGCTAGACCTGTTGACGAAACGGGAGCGGCGCCGGGTCATCCGACATCGGGCGGCGAGTCGGGACAGCGATCGGCTCGATGTGCGCTCGGTGCTGGGCGGCCTCCTCGTGCAGACGCGCGACCCGGTCCTCCCCCCCGTTGCCCAACAGAGGGAACGGTGGGCGGTCCCCACCGCCCGTGCTCCCACCGACAACGAGCAGGCCGACCTCGGTTTTGCCTGGCGGGTGGCCAAGCACGTCAAGAGCAACGCCATCGTCTACGCCCGAGACCGCACGACCCTCGGCGTCGGGGCTGGCCAGATGAGCCGGATCGACGCATCCGAACTCGCAGTGTTCAAGGCGCAAAAGTCGGAACTTGACCTCACCGGCTCCGTGGTAGCGTCCGACGCATTTTTCCCATTTGCCGACGGTCTGGAGGCCGCTGCAAGCGAAGGGGCCCGTGCCGCCATCCAACCCGGCGGCTCCATCCGAGACGAGGATGTCATCGACGCCGCCGACGATCACGACATGGCAATGATCCTCACCGGTCGGCGCCACTTTCGGCACTAAATTTGCGCTTTAACAAACTTGCGCTTTGACAGGGTCCCGTGGCCCTGTTGTGGGGCTCCACCTGCCTCCACGGAGCCGGAGCGGGACGCTTGCCCCCTCTACTGCCTCCCCTAAACCACACTCCCCGCTGTCTGCGCGGCAGGCCCTTTCCCCTTCTCCGCCTCCCCTCGGCCCTTCATCCTCCAGAAACATCGATGTTTTTCAACTTCTCGCAGGACGTCGCCATCGATCTGGGCACGGCGAACACGCTCGTGTACATCCGCGGCGAGGGCATTGTCCTCAATGAGCCGAGCATCGTCGTCGTCGACTCCGATACCAACGAGGTGCGCGAGATCGGCTACGAAGCCCTCCAGATGCATGAGCGCACCCACCAGGACATCGAAACGATCTGGCCCCTTCGCGACGGCGTGATTGCCGACTTCAAGGTGGCAGAAGAGATGATTCAGGGCCTCCTCCGAAAAGTGAAAAACAACTGGCTCACCTCCATTCGGAGCATGGTCGTCTGCGTCCCCAGTGGCATTACCGAGGTGGAGAAACGGGCCGTCCGCGACTCGGCGGAGCACGCCGGGGCCCGCAAGGTGAACCTCGTCTCCGAACCGATGGCGGCGGCCATCGGCATCGGGCTCGACATCCAGGAGGCAGTGGGAAACATGGTCGTAGACATCGGGGGCGGCACCACCGAGATCGCGGTCATCGCCCTGTCCGGCATCGTGCTCGACGAGTCGCTTCGCGTGGGCGGCTCGGAGCTCGACAATGCCATCGTCCAGTACTTCAAGCGCAACCACAACCTCCTCATCGGCTCCCGCACGGCCGAGCGCATCAAGTGTGAGGTGGGAAGCGCAACCGAACTCGACACCGAGATGGAGCTGTCCGTAAAAGGCCGCGACTTGGTGAGCGGAATCCCCAAGGTGCGCACCATCTCGTCGGTGAACGTGCGGGAGGCCCTGCACGACAACCTCGAACAAATCAGCGCCGCGGTCCTCCGCACCCTCGAACGCACCCCGCCCGAGCTCGGGGCCGACGTGCTGGAACGCGGGATTATGATGACGGGGGGCGGCGCCCTGCTTGAAGACATCGACCAGATGCTTCGCGACCGCGTGGAGCTCCCGGTGTACGTGGCCGAGGACCCCCTCAAAGCCGTGGTGCGGGGCACCGGCGAAGTGCTCGAAAACCTGGAGGACTACGAGCGCGTCTTGACGTAGCCCCGGCCGTTGTCGCCAGAGGTTTTCCCCGCCGGCCTCTTCGGACCCACCCTCACCGTGCCGATGGCGTCTCAGCACCGTCCTACCGACTGGCTTATCCTGAGCGCCCTCCTGCTCGTGGCGACGGTGATCATGACCACGCAGAACGCCCCCCTGCTCCGAACCCTCCGGGCCGAGACGATGGAATGGACCGCTCAGGTGGAAAGCACCTTCGCCTGGATGGGCCGTTACCTGCGGGTGCTCGAACGCAACGACGAGCTGCGACGGGAAAACATTCGGCTGTCGAGCCAGGTGGCGCGCACCCGGATCGTTCGCCAGCGCAACAACGAGCTTCAGCGGCTGCTCAACCTCACCGATTCGAGCGACGCGTCTCTCCGCCCCGCCCGGATTGTCACAAAGGACATTTTCCAAAAGGATAATTTCTTGACCCTCGACGTGGGACAGGACGACGGAGTGGCCGAGGGGATGCCCGTCGTCCACGGAAGCGGCATCGTGGGTACCGTTGTGCTCGTCACCAACCATTACGCTCGGGTCATGCCGTTCCTCAACACCGACTTCCGAGTGCCGGGCACCGTCCTCCCGCTCCGGACCGAAGGCATCGTGCGCTGGGACGGCGAGCGCCTCGACCGCCTCCAGCTCGATCACGTCGTGAAGACCGAGCCTGTGGAGGCCGGGCTGCGCGTCGTCACCAGTGGGCACAGCGACGTCTTTCCCCCCGGGCGCCGGATTGGGACGGTCGACTCGGTGGCGGCCCCGGCCGGCCGAAACGAGCTCGAGATTTTGCTCCGTCCCGCCGTGTCCCTCTACGAAATCAGCCACGCCGTTGTCATCCTCCGGACCCCCGATCCCGAACAACGGCAGCTCGAAGAGTCCCCTGCCGGATAGGTCCCCTCTCCCCCGGGAACGGATCCCCGCCCCGTCGACAACCGTCGATCGCCCGATCAGGGGGCCACGTTCGGGCGCTGCACGGAGCAGGCCTGGCTAAAGTTTGGCGAAAAACGATGCGCACGAGCCAGAGTCTACGCTGACCTGAACCGCCGAAACGGGGAAGTCGTACAGACTGGAGAGCCTAATCCGGCCGCCCCTAGACCTGGAAGGACGGCCTCTTCTTTGCTGATCCGCTTCCTCCGTCTATGACTGCTGAGACCGACTCCCCGCACGCAACAACCGTCCTCGGCGTCCGACACGACGGGCAGATTGCCCTGGGCTCGGACGGCCAAGCCACCATGGACGAAACAGTGGTGAAGCACAAGGCCGAGAAGGTGCGGTCGCTGTACGACGGCGAAATCATCGCCGGGTTTGCGGGCTCCACGGCCGACGCCTTCACCCTGTTCGAACGCTTCGAGGACAAGCTCCAGGAGTATGGGGGGAACGTGGCCCGCGCGGCCGTGGAACTGGCCAAGGAGTGGCGCACCGACAAGTACCTGCGCCGACTTGAAGCCCTCTTGGCAGTGGCGTCCCCCCGAGAACTGTTGCTCATCAGCGGGGCCGGCGACGTGATCGAACCCGACGACGACATTATCGCCATTGGATCCGGCGGTTCGTTTGCGCTCGCTGCGAGCCGGGCCTTCCTCCAAAAGGGGGGGAACCTGTCCGCCCGGGAGATTGTCGAGAACGGACTCTCCATTGCCGCGGACATTTGCATCTATACGAATCATAATCGGACCGTCCTCGACATCGATGCAGAGACCTCCTGAGGGTCTACCGGGGGCATTTATTGAATGCGTTTCGTGTCCCCCGCCGACCGCTCGGGAGAGACGGCGATCCCGCTATATTTTATTATTGACGACGACACAAGCTTATGACCCAAGATCGAACCCCGGGTGCCTCCCGATCCAAGCAGGCGGCGATGTTCGTCGACTACGACAACCTCTACACCATCCTAACGTCCCAGAGCGAACGCAATCGATCAACCAGTGAGTACGCCGAAGAGATTTTTGAGGAGGTTCGCCGCTATCTCGAAGAGGGGGACGACACCTCCACCATTTTTGGCCGAGCATACGGCTCCTTCGACACCCTCCTCGACGACGAGGACGCACGGGTCCCGTCGGCCCTTCACCGTCGCGGCATCGAGCCCGTCCAGGTCCCGACTGGCATGCAGAACAACACGACCGAGGTGCGCCTCGCCATTGAGGTGACCGATTTTGTGCGGCGGCGCCCGGACGTCCAGACGCTCGTGCTCGTTACGGGCAATCGTCCATTTCTCCCCCTCGTCCGGTGGATCCGCGAGCAGGGCTGCCGTCCGCTGGTGGCCGCCGTCAATCCCCCCCAGACCGCCGACACGCCCGCGTTCGTCGAGGACAGCAAGTACCTCGACGCCCGCAACCTCCTCAGCCAGGAATCCCGCGAGGACCTTCTGGCCAACGCGCCGACCAGCGGAGCCGCCTACACCCAGGCGAAAACGCCGGACGATCCCCCACCGCAGCAGTTTCAATCCCTCGACAACCCCGCGGCGCGGCGGGCCATCGAGATTACCGAGGACCACTTCGGCCAGTACGACGAGGTGTACCTGACCCCCCTCCTGCGCAAGCTTTCCGACATCATGGGCTCGGATAAGGACCCGAAGTCGCTCGTGAGCGAACTGGAAGCCGCCGGCGCGGCACGGCTGGAGAAGCGGAACGGCTACCCCTACAACTACACGGTCCTTATCGTGAACGACGACCATCCCGACGTACAGACTGTGCACGAGGACCTCGGGATGAGCGACTCGCCAGACGACTCAGACGTGTCCGCCGAGGCCGACGACGGGGACGCGCCTTCGTCCCACGACGAGTATGACATGGACGAGTCCTTTCAATCGCCGACGGCCTCCACCTCCATGCCCACCGAGAACGGGGACGAATCCACGACGCTCGATGAGCCGACCGAAGAGCAGGGGTAACCTGGTTCAGCGGCTCCCGGCCCTTGCACACCCTCCTTCACTACTGATTTCGACCCCTACATGCCAGACGTCACCCAGCACGTTGAGGACCTCACGCCCCGGCAGATTGTCGAGGAGCTCGACAAATATATCATCGGCCAGAATGACGCCAAGAAGAACGTGGCGATTGCCCTCCGCAACCGCTGGCGCCGCCAGAACGCGCCGGCGGAGATGCGGGACGAAATTATGCCAAACAATATCATCATGATCGGCCCCACGGGCGTGGGGAAGACCGAGATTGCACGTCGCCTGGCCCGCCTGGCCCGTGCTCCGTTCATCAAGGTCGAGGCCTCCAAGTTTACCGAAGTCGGGTACGTGGGGCGCGACGTGGACAGCATGATCCGCGACCTCACCGACATCGCGGTGAACATGGTCGAGACGGAGCACAAGGAGGAGGTGCAGGACCGGGCGCAAGAGCTGGCTGAGGAGCGAATTCTGGACATCCTCATCCCCCCAGAGGACGACGAGCAGTCCCGGGCTGGCGACGGAGCTCGCGACGAGCCTGGGTTCACGATCCGCGAGACCGAAGAGACGCAGGTGGAAGATGAACAGCGAGAGAGCCTTCGCCAGCGCACCCGGCAGAAGTTCCGGAACAAGCTGCAGCGGGGCGACCTCGACGACCGCGAAATTGAGATCGAGGTGACCTCGGACTCCCAGTCGATGATGCAGATGTTTGGCCCCATGGGGATGGAGGAGATGGGCGTCAACCTGGAAGAGCTCTTTGGCAACCTCGGCGGCAATCAACGGAAGACGCGCCGGGTGACGGTGGAGGAGGCCCGCGAGATTCTGACGCAGGAGGAAGCCGAGAAGCTGATCGATCAGGATCAGGTGAAGGAAGACGCCCTGGAGCGCGTGCAGCAGGCGGGGATCGTATTCGTCGACGAGATTGACAAGGTGGCCGCGGGGACCCGCACCCGCGATGACGGCGGCCAGGGTGCCGGCGTCTCCCGCCAGGGCGTGCAGCGCGATCTGCTGCCCATCGTAGAAGGGTCGACGGTCACCACCAAGCACGGCATGGTGCAGACCGACCACATCCTGTTCATTGCCAGCGGGGCGTTCCACGCCACCAAGCCGAGCGACCTCATTCCCGAGCTCCAGGGCCGCTTTCCCATCCGGGTGGAGCTCAACAATCTCGACGAGGACGACTTCTACGAGATTCTCACGAAGCCAAAGAACGCGCTCGTGAAGCAGTACAAGGCCCTTCTGCGGTCCGAAGAGGTCGACATTGAGTTCAAGACGGAGGGCGTCAGCGAGCTCGCGCGCATCGCCGCACAAGTGAACGCGGACGTCGAAAACATCGGAGCGCGGCGCCTCCACACGGTGCTCACGACCCTCCTGGAGGACCTTCTCTTCGACGTCCCCGAAGAGATTCCACCGGGGTCCAGCGTCACCATCGACGCCGAGATGGTCCGGGACCGGCTCAGCTCCATCGCCTCAAGCCGCGACCTGAGCCAGTACATCCTGTAATACGGATCCGTCTATCCTTGTCGGAATGAGATGTCGAAATCTATGGGTAGAGACGTCCCGCCGGGGCGCCTCTACGGTGAAAATGGGCGATTTTGATCGCGTATCCCAACATCCTGATGCGCAGTCCGCATAACGTCGGTGGACGACCGGCCGCGGACCGCCACATGGAGGAATAAATCCCAACTCGACATGCCCCGCTCAGAATCTACGTCGCCGCCGTTCCTCCACCCCGCTAGCGGGGCTCTTATCCTGGGATTGGACTGGGTGCTTTTCTCGGAGAACGCGATGACGCTCGGCCTGTCTACGCCCCTCGTTGTACTGGTCGGCTTTGGGGGGACGGGGCTGGCCACTGGCCTCATTCAGCACGTCTACCACGACGACGGGCTCGGCAAAGCGGTCTTGAAGGGCCTGCTGGCCGGACTTGCGGTGGGCATTCCCCTTCCCGTCGCAGGGACGGCGGTGGGAGGTGGCATCTTGGCCCTCAGCGGCCTGAACACCCTGTGGGGGCGATCCGAGCCCGAAAAAACATCGCCCCCAGCGTCCCGCTCCGAGAACGGCCACTGACCCGCCCTGCGGACGTCCGCTGTACAGGTACAGACCTACGGGGACGAAGCGGGGCGCGGCGTTGACGTGGTCACGTGCTCGACCAGGTCGTGGTACGCGTCTTGAACCTCCGGGGCCTCGTAGAGCCCGTTGTGGCCTCCCCCCTTCACGAGGACGAGGCGACGCTGCTCGCTGGCGGCCTCCGCATGGAGACGCCGGGCCATTTCGGGGTCCGTCACGGGATCGTCTTTCCCCCCCACCACGAGCAGCGGGACGTCGAGCTGCCGGATCCGCCTTAGATTGTCGTCTTCTTTGAGGGCCGGATCAACGTCCACCCCGAGGAAGAGACGAACGTACCAGGGGAAAAGGTGGCTCGTCCAGTCCTCGACGTTGGTGGCGGGATTTTCCAGGACGATCCCGCCGACCGACCGCTGAGACGCGACGTAGGTGGCCATGAAACTGCCGAGGGAGTGGCCCCACACGAGCACACGCTCCGGCGTCACGGACGGCTGAGCAATAAGCGAGTCATACACAGCGAGGGCATCGTGCCGGAGCGTCTCGGCGCTTGGCGAGCCCTCACTGCGCCCATACCCGCGATAATCCCACAGGAGCGCGTTCACTGGAGGCCGAGTGAGGGTCCGCAGGTAGCCGCGCGACTGGACGAGGTAAAAGCCGTTGCCCCCAAAGAAGAGCAGGGTGGCCGCGGCGGAGGGCTGGGTGAGGTGCCAGGCATCGACCGACACGCTGTCCGCGACGGGAATGGATTGCACGTCGAGGGTCACGCCGTCGAGGTCGAAGGTCTCGGGGGTCACCGACGGCTTGGGCTGAAAGACGGTCTCCTCGTCGATCGTGATCGCGGAGCAGGCGACGAGGAAGGTTGACGCGAAGAGAAGGAGAACGACGGGACGCATGGGCCAGTTGGAGGCGTAGAGTCAAGACGACCGCACATCCATCCGACGGGCAACTCCTCCAGGGGTTGACCGAGGCGTGCAATTCCCCTGTAATTCCCGTCCCACCGGTCAGGAAGGATCGTACCAGGGATTCGTCTCCGGCTCCTCACGTGCGTCGTGGACAGCGCTGTACCGCAGGTAGTTCTGTGCCCCCTCCTGGATGGCCTCCACTTCTTCGTCGGTGACCTCGCGGGCCACCTCGGCCGGCTGGCCGAGGACGAGCGAGCGCGGCGGAATCTCGGTGTCTTTGGTGACGAGGGCCTGCGCCCCCACGATGCTGTGCCGCCCGATGACGGCGTGGTCCAGGATCGTTGCGCCCATGCCCACCAGCACCTCATTCTGAATCGTGCAGCCGTGAATGACAGTCCCATGGCCAATCGTGACGCGAGCTCCAATGTCGGTGGGCGCCGTGCCGTGGGTTACGTGGACGACCGTATGATCCTGCACATTGGTCTCCTCGCCGACGCGGATCCAGTTGACGTCGCCCCGCAGGGTGCAGTGGTGCCAGATGCTCGCCCCTGAGCCCAACGCGACGTCGCCGATGAGGACTGCCGTCTCGGCAATGTAGTTCGACTCGTCGTAGGACGGCTCAACACCGAGGAACGAGGTAATCATAGCGACTGAGGAGGACCCTTCAGGGATCGGACTGAGAAGATGCTTGTCGAGAACAGCCCAGCCACCGCCGCGCCCGGTGCCTGTCTTGCCGAATCCGCCTCGGTTCCGACAGTCCTTCCGGCATCGCCCTTCTTTCTTCGTCCTCGTTCGGCGCCCCAATCTCCCAGCGCTGCTTCACCTGTAGAATCGAGGCGGACGAGGACCCCGATCTCTTGTCGCTACCCCATCGGGGTATCCATCCTCGTTCCACGTGTGTTCCACAAATCCTGCATGCTAACTCGCGGGCGCAGCGTCCCGCGGCTCGATCGGCGTCGCCGCGGGGCGCGGCCAAAACCGCCGTCTGCAGGCGCTGAGCGGGGATATGACGGCGGTGGGGGAGGGATTCGAACCCCCGGGACCCGTGAGGGCCCTCCGGTTTTCGAGACCGGTGCATTCGACCAGGCTCTGCCACCCCACCGTTTAGCAGTCCGTGCGACAAGCACGGCGATTTGTCCAACAGCGGCCTACTTGACCGCCCCCACACTCGTTCCGGTCCGGCCGCACGTCCGCCTCAAAAACGCCGTGAAAGGACTTCGTGTCCGCTACAGCTCTGCCGCAACGAGCGACGGCACGTCGTCGAGGACCGCGCCGAGTTTCTCCGCGTCTCGCCCTCCGGCCGAGGCGAGCGTGGGACGTCCGCCGCCACCTCCCCCAAGTCGCTCGCCCAGGGTGGCGACGAGCGTACCCGCCTGGAGGTCGCGGTCGGCAATCAGGTCGTCGGCGACGGTGGCCACCGCGTACGCCTTCTCCCCCTCCTCCCCGAGACTGCCAAGTACCCCGACGGCTCCCTCGCCCAGCTTGTCCCGAAACTGCTGGCCCAACTCCTGGAGATCGTCCACGCCGGCGCGGTCGAGGCGTCCGGTCACGACCGTCACGCCGTCGACGGTCGTCGCGTTTTCATCAATGAACGTATCGAGGCGGTCCGCCAGCTGGTCGTGCCGGAGCCGCTCGACTTGCTCATGAAGACGGTCGCGCTCGTCCTGCAGCTTGGCAACGGCGGTCGGCAGCGACGTGTGGAGCGACCGAAATTGCCGTCGCGCCCGCGCCAACTCATCGAGCTCGGCCGCTACGTGCTCCAGGGCCGCCTCGCCGGCCACGGCCTCCACCCGACGCACGCCGGAGGCCACCGATCCCTCGGACAGAAACCGAAACAGCCCAATCTCGCCGGTGGCGTCGACGTGGGTGCCCCCGCACAGCTCCATCGATAAATCAGGGTCGAACGTAATGAGGCGTACCCGGTCGCCGTACTGTTCGTCGAAGAGAGCTATCGCCCCACGGTCGAGGGCCTCGTCGATCGGGACGTCGCGCTCTTCCTGCTTCGCGATGTTTTGCTGGATGGCAGCATTGACCTGGCGCTCGATGCGATGAAGCATCTCCTCGCCCACCGCCTCAAAGTGGCTGAAGTCGAACCGCAGCCGGTCGGGCGTCACCAGAGAGCCCTTCTGCTGCACGTGGTCGCCCAGGGTCTCGCGGAGGACCGCGTGCATCAGGTGCGTGGCCGTGTGGTGGGATCGAATCTTCCGACGGCGATCCGTGTCGACCTGAGCATCCACGGGGCCATCGAGCGAGTCCGGAAGATGTTCGACGGTGTGGGCGATGCGCTCGCCCTCGTACTGCGTATCCAGCACCTGAACCTCATCATTCCCAACGCGGAGCGTCCCGGTATCGCCCACCTGTCCCCCGGCCTCGGCGTAGAAGGGGGTCCGGCTAAGCTCCACTTCGTAGTGCTGCCCGCCGTCCGTCTCGACCACGCGGACCGCCCGGATCTCTGCGTCATCGACGGCCTCCTGATCGTACCCGACAAAGACGGAGGACGGCCCTCCCTCCACCACCGGTTGCCAGGCGTGCACATCGCTCTCATTGACCGTAAAGTCTGTGGCCGCCCGAGCCCGCTGTTGCTGGCGCTCCATCAGTTCCTCGTAGCCCTCCATGTCGACCTCCAGGTCGCGCTCGCGGGCCATGAGCCGCGTGAGGTCGATCGGGAACCCGTAGGTATCGTGCAACAGGAAGGCCACTTCTCCGGGGAGCGTCCCAGCGCGGGCCGTGCGGGCAAAGTCGCGGAGCATCTGGCTTCGGTCGTCGGCGTCCACGTACGCCTTCTCGAGTAGATCCATCGCACGCCGATCTTGCCGCAGGTCCCCGAGCAGCCGATCCGTCGCCTCGCCGTCCTTCTCTTGAAAGCTTGTGGCGTAGGGCGCCACGCGTTCGAAGAACTCGATGCCCGTGCCGAGCGTCTCTAGGAAGCTCTCCTCCTCCGACCGGATCGCCTGTTTGATAAACGACTGCTGCTCCGTCAGGCCGCCGAACTGCCCGCCCATCTTTTCCACCAAGGGCTCCACCAGGCGGTGCAGAAACGGCTCTTCGAGATCCAGGGTCTGGTAGCCATATCGAACGGCCCGACGCAGGATGCGACGGATGACGTAGCCGCGGCCCTCGTTGCTCGGCATCACGCCGTCGGAAATGGCGAAGGCAATCGCCCGGATGTGATC